>LAEA01000227.1 GCA_000961745.1 Rhodospirillaceae bacterium BRH_c57
CCCCGGCCGGCAGCAGGTCACACAGCACCTGCCGCGTCAGGCCCGCCGCGACCGCCGGTTCAAGCGCACGCAGGGCAGCCACCACGCCCTCCACCGTCTCGCCATAGCGAGCATAAGGCACGCACTCGCCGCGCCCGGTCAGGCCGTCGGGCGCGGTGAGTTCGGCCACCACCACCTCCGCCGCCGTCTTGGACCCGCGCGAGATGGTGAACGCCCCCGCGATGGGCCAAGTTTCCGCCCGCACGGTCAGGAGTGTCATCCCAGCGCGTCCGCCAGAGGCTCCACGCGTCATTTAAGCGCGTCCGCCAGGGGCGCGACGCCGTGCCGCACCGGATCGACGCACGGCAGCCCAAAGGCATCCGCCGTGGCCTTGCAGACCCGCTCCCCCTCGGCTTCGTCCAGGCGCGAGGTGTTGAAGGCGAACCCGATCACCCGCGCGCCCGGTGCGGTCAGCCGCGCGCACCGCTCGTTCAGCGCCACGCACTCCGCAAGGTCGGGCAGCGGTTGGTGGGGCAGGCCGCGCATGTGGGACCGGCCGGGCTCGTGGCACATGATGAGCGCCTCGGCCTGGGCGCCGTGCAGCAGGCCCAGGCTGACCCCGGCATACGACGGATGAAACAGCGAGCCTTGCCCCTCCACCACGTCCCAGTGGTCGGGAGCGGCGGCCGGGCACAGATGCTCGACGGTGCCCGAAATGAAGTCCGACACCACAGCATCAACCGAGATGCCTGACCCGGCGATGAAGATGCCAGTCTGGCCGGTGGCCCGGAACTCGGCCGCCACACCGCGTGCCTGAAGCTCCCTGGACAGCGCGAGGGTGGTGTACATCTTGCCGACCGAACAATCGGTGCCGACCGCCAGCACCCGCCGCCCACTGCGCGGCGCCCCGGTGCCGATGGACAGCGGCCCGGTGAAGTGGCGCACATCGGCCAGTTGCCGGCCGCGCCGGGCCGCCTCGGCCGCCACTTCGGGAATGTCGGCGATCTTCTGGTGCAGGCCGGATGCCACATCCATGCCATGCGCCAACGCCGCGAGGATGGTGGCCCGCCACGCATCAGAAATCACGCCGCCCCGGTTGGCGACGCCCAAAACCAGCGTCCGCACGCCCTGCGCCGCCGCTTCCTCCACCGTCATGTCGGGCAAGCCGAGGGTGGTCGCGCAACCCGGCAGGCGAAGCTGGCCCAGGCACCATTCCGGCCGCCAGTGAGCAATGCCCGCCGCCGTCTTGGCCGCCAGGGCATCATGGGCATCGCCGAGGAATAATAGGTAGGGAGGGGAAAGTTGCACCGCAGGCTCCTCTATGGTTGGACGCCGCCGCGAACATGAGTATTATCTCATATACAAGAGCCCCGTAGCGTATCGGGGCCGCCACCCACAATAGCCCCGGAGTCCCGTAATGAAAACCATCAGCCTCGCCCTGGCCGCCTGTGCCCTGTCCTTCACGGCTGCCTCCACGGCGTCCGCTGCCGAACCCGACATGGCCGCCCTCAAGGGCGAAGCAGCCGGGATCATCAAGGCGTTCGCCGGCTCCCTCCAGGGCGAACTGAAGGCCGCCATGCAGCGCGGCGGCCCGGTCGAGGCCATTCAGGTGTGTTCCGCCAAGGCCGTGCCCCTGGCCGAGCAGGCGGCCGCCGAGTCCGGCTGGTCGGTCGGTCGCACCAGCCACAAACTCCGCAATCCCAAGAACGCCCCGGACGCCTTCGAGCAGCAGGTCATGGCCGACTTCCTGGACCGTCAGGCCAAGGGCGAGAAGGCCGAGGATCTGGTCGCCGCCACCGTGGTGGATGCCCCGGACGGCGGCAAGGAGTTCCGCTTGGTCAAGGCCATCCCGACCGGCGAACCCTGCCTCGCCTGCCACGGCAGCAGCCTCAAGCCCGAGGTTGCGGCCGAACTCGACACCCTTTACCCGAAGGATGAGGCGCGCGGTTTCTCGGCCGGTGAAATGCGCGGCGTGTTCACGCTGTCGCGCAAGCTCTGACAGGCATCCGGCGGGAGTCATCTGGTGGCCGGGATTTCGATCCCGGCCCTTCCGCATTTTTGGCTGGAAATCGGCGCCGAATATTCACAATATAGGTTGATTGTATACAAGACTTCCTTGCGTCGCCCCTCCTGCCGAAAACGCCCCCTCTTGCCGAAAACGGATGATCCATGACGGACTCGCTCTACGCCAAGATCTATGGCCACTTCCCCGCCAACGGTGACAAGCCGCTGCTGGAGACGAACGACGGCCGCGTGATCACCTACACCGAGGTCCACGAGATCACCGGGCGGTGGATGTCCTACCTCACTGACATCGGGGTGAAGAAGGGCGACCGGGTGGCGGTCCAGGTGGAAAAGTCGCCGGAATCCCTGCTGCTATATCTGGCCTGCCTGCGCGGCGGGTTCGTGTTCCTGCCCATGAACACCGCCTATCTGGATGACGAGATCGACTTTCTGGTCGGCAATGCCGAACCCGCGGTGCTGATCTGCCGCCCGGCCGACGAGGAACGCCGTCGCGCCATCGCCGAACGCCACGGCGTGGCCCATGTCTTCACCATGGACGCCTCGGGCCAAGGAAGCTGGGAGGTTGCCGCCTCGACCGACAGCCACCGCGCCGCTGCCGCCCCCATCGTCGCGTGCGGGCCGGACGATCTGGCCGCCATGCTCTATACATCCGGCACCACGGGCAAGCCCAAAGGCGCCATGCTGACCCACCGCAACCTGGCCTCCAACGCCAAGGCGCTGGCCGAGACGTGGCGCTTCACCGAGAATGACGTGCTGCTGCACGCCCTGCCGGTGTTTCATGCCCATGGCCTGTTCGTGGCCTGCCACTGCGTGCTGATGACCGGCGCGACCATGATCTGGCTGCCCAAGTTCGACCTCGACGCCGTAATGGCGGCCCTGCCGCGCGCCACCGTGTTCATGGGCGTGCCGACGTTCTACACCCGCCTGCTGAGCGACGCGCGGTTTGACCGCGCCGCCACCGCGCACATGCGGCTGTTCACGTCCGGGTCGGCGCCGCTGCTGGCCGAAACCCACCGGGCGTTCAGCGAGCGTACCGGCCACGCCATCCTCGAACGCTATGGCATGACCGAGACCGGCATGAACACCGGCAACCCCTATGACGCCGAGCGCCGCCCCGGCACGGTGGGGATGCCCTTCCCCGGCATCGAAATCCGGGTGGTCGGCGAGGACGACGTCACGGCGCTGCCGACCGCCGGCGTCGGGGCCATCCAGGTGCGCGGCCCCAACGTCATGAAGGGCTATTGGCGCCTGCCCGAAAAGACCGCCGAGGAGTTCACCGCCGACGGCTGGTTCAAGACCGGCGACGTCGGCATGATCGATGACCGGGGTTACCTGCACATCGTCGGGCGGGCCAAGGACCTGATTATCTCCGGCGGCTACAACGTGTATCCCAAGGAAATCGAAGGCGTGATCGACGACCTGCCCGGCGTGGTCGAGAGTGCCGTGGTCGGCGTGCCCCATCCCGACTTCGGCGAGGTCGGCGTTGCCATCGTCAAGAGCGACGGCCAGGGCCACCTGGACGAGGATCAAATCCTCGCCCACCTCAAGGCCCACATGGCGAACTACAAGGTGCCCAAGCGCGTGTTCTTTGAGGAAGACCTGCCCCGCAACACCATGGGCAAGGTGCAGAAGAACCTCCTGCGCGACCGCTACAAGGACCTGTTCAGCGCCTGAGCCTGCCGCGCCGACTCGGCCGGCAATTCAAACCCTGGCGAAAACAACCGTCGCGCCAACCAGCGCGACGGTTGAACCGCGTCAGCCCGGCCATTGTTGTCCCGTCTACGCCCGGCGCAGAGTGCCTTTTCCGAGGTGCCGCAAGTTTGCCAGCGCTTGCAGCGGCTTGCCACAACTTGTTGGAACAATTCAAAGTAGATAAAGTCAGTGACTATCCACCAAAATGGTACTTTCTACCCCGTTGCATAGTAATTTTTTTCTTTACAGGCAGAGAATCCGAGTCTTAGCCTGTGAATTACGTCCGGGGGAAACGCGTACCGGGTGCTGGTGTTCTGGGTGTCGTTCGAAACAGTCCGCACCAGCCCTGTGATCGCGAACCTGTTGCGACGATCTGGTGCAGCGTGGATTTGCCTCCTCCCAAGCGCGGTGCTGGAGGAAAAAAGGGGCGAGAGTCACTCTCTTGCTCCTTTTCTTCGTCCTCTTCCGCCAGCGCTGATGAAACAGTTCATGAAAAATGCTGTGCCACACCCTGGCACCGACTGACCGGCGTTCAGGAGGGCCGGCGTTCAGGAGAACGGTGTTCGGCGGCGTGGGGTGGTGTATGATTGCCGCCATCCGCCCCCATCCTTCAGAGGCCCCCCGCCATATCCCCGCCGCCCCCCGCTCCCCCTGGCCATGTTCTTGAAACTGCCGTGGCACCGCTTGGCCTGCTGGCGACGGTGGTGGGGATGCTCGGCCATGCGGCGACCGGATGGGCGCCGCTGGAGGCCGTGGCCTGGACGGGGCTTGGTGTCTATCTGGCTGGCACATGGCGCGGCATTCCCGGACGCGGGCGGCTGTACCTTGCCGTTGCGCTGAGCTTGGCGGCGGTTGCGCTCGTCCTCCTGGCGGATCCCGGCACCACCTTCGCCACCGCCCTGCGCCGCTCGGTCTTTGTCATCACCCTGTTCACCGCCCTGGGCTTTCTGCGCGAGGCAGCCGAGACGTCGGGCATGGTCCGCCGCTGCGGCCTGTTCCTGGCCGGACAACCGCCCGGCCGGCGCTATCTGGCCCTGACCACGGGCGGCCACCTGTTTGGGCTTATCCTGAACTTCGGGGTGATTTCCCTGCTCGGCGCCATGGTGGTCAGCGCCAGCGGTGGCAAGGACGAGGGTAAGAACGGGGACCCCGCGCGCACCGCCCTGCGCCGCCGCCGCATGTTGACCGCCGTGCTGCGCGGCTTTGCCTCCATCCTCGCGTGGTCGCCGCTGACCGTGTCCCTGGCCGTCATCATGACCGCCCTGCCCGACACGGAATGGACCACCGTTGGGCCGTGGTGCCTGGGCACCGCCATCATGCTGCTCGCCCTGGGGTGGGTCATGGACCGCCGCGTCCGGCCCTTGCGCCCGCCCGG
>LAEA01000250.1 GCA_000961745.1 Rhodospirillaceae bacterium BRH_c57
GCCACGATCACGCGGGCCGGACGGGCGACCTCCTCGGCCACCACGCGCAGCGGCGCCGGGCGGCTCTGCGTGGCCACCGCCAGCACCACCCCGGCCACCAGAAGCGGCGGCAGGATGAGGAAGCGCCGCCAATGCCGACGCACGAACCGCAGTATCATGTCCTTACCCCACCCTTCTCAACGTCGCCCGAGTGTCGCACATCCCGCCGTGGGTGTACCGCGGATCGGACCATCCAGCCTTGCGTTTCGTCAACATGAGCGTTCTTGCATGAACGGTTCCTGAACTACCCCCTTCACCTCCCCCCTTCACGGGAGCGCGCCGAACTTCTATAACTGCGCGGATGAGCGGCGACCCCCTCCATATCCTTCGGACGACCTTTGGCTACGAGTCCTTTCGCGGACAGCAGCAGGAGGTCGTGGAGCATGTCATCGGCGGCGGTGACGCCCTGGTCCTGATGCCGACTGGCGGCGGCAAGTCGCTGTGCTTCCAGATCCCGGCCCTGGCCCGGCCGGGCGTCGGCATCGTGGTCAGCCCGCTGATCGCCCTCATGCAGGATCAGGTGGAGGCCCTGCGTCAGGTCGGCGTGCGGGCCGCCGCCCTGAACTCCAGCATGGCGCCCGAGGACAGCGCCGGAGTGGCGCGGGCCATGATGGACGGTGCCATCGACATGGTCTACGTGGCGCCCGAACGGCTGATGCAGCCGGGGTTCCTGGATCTTCTGGCGCGCTGCCCGCTGGCCCTGTTCGCCATTGACGAGGCGCATTGCGTGTCGCAGTGGGGCCACGACTTCCGGCCCGAATACCTGCAACTCGCCACCCTGCATGAACGCTTTCCCGACGTTCCCCGCATCGCCCTGACCGCCACCGCCGACGGCCCGACCCGGCGCGAGATCGTCGAGCGCCTGAACCTGGGCGGTGGGCGGCAGTTCATCAGCGGGTTCGACCGCCCCAACATCCGCTACCGCGTCGGCCTCAAGGACAACCCGCGCGCCCAGTTGCTGCGCTTCATCCGCGAGGAACACAAGGGCGAGAGCGGCATCATCTATTGCCTGTCGCGCCAAAAGGTGGACGACACCGCGACGTGGCTGCGCGAGCAGAGGCTTGACGCCCTCGCCTACCACGCCGGCCTCGGCAAGGACGTGCGCGCCCGCAACCAGGACAAGTTCCTGCGCGAGGATGGCCTTATCATGGTCGCCACCATCGCCTTTGGCATGGGCATCGACAAGCCCGACGTGCGGTTCGTCGCCCACCTGGACCTGCCCAAGTCTCTGGAGGCCTATTACCAGGAAACCGGCCGCGCCGGGCGTGACGGTCTGCCGTCCGATGCCTGGATGGTCTATGGCATCCAGGACGTCGCCAAGGTCCGCCAAATGATCGAGGGGTCCGAGGCCCCGGCCGAAAAGAAGGCCCTGGAACGCCGCAAGCTCAACGCCCTGATGGGCTTTTGCGAAACCACGCGGTGCCGCCGTCAGGTGCTGCTGGAATACTTCAACGACAGTTGCCAGCCGTGCGGCAACTGCGACACCTGCCTGGAGCCTGTCGATAGCTTCGACGGCACCGAGGTGGCGCAAAAAGCCCTGTCGGCCATCTACCGCACCGGCCAGCGGTTTGGCGCCGGCCACGTCATCGACGTGCTGCGCGGCACGGTGACCGAACGCGTGCGCTCCCTCGGCCATCAGCGCCTGCCGACGTTCGGGGTCGGCGAAACCGAGTCCAAGGACACCTGGCAGTCGATCTTCCGCCAGTTGGTCGCCATGGGGCATATCGTGGTGGACGTGGTCGGCCACGGCAGCCTGATGCTCGGCCCCAACGTGCGGCCGGTGCTGCGCGGCGAGGAAAAGGTGCTGCTGCGCCGCGACCCCGGCCGCAGCAAGACCGCCAAGGGCCGCTCCAGTGAACGCCGCACCGTCCTCGACAGCCCCCAGGACGAGGCCCTGTTCCAGGCCCTGCGCGCCCGCCGCCTGGATCTGGCCAAGGAACAGGGGGTGCCGCCCTACGTCATCTTCCACGACGCCACCTTGGTCGAAATCGCCAAGGCCAAGCCGGGCACTCTGACCGCGCTGGGCGAACTGCCCGGCATCGGCGCCAGCAAACTCGACCGCTACGGCCGGGAGTTCCTGGCCGTGGTGACGGAGTTCATGGCGGGGGGATAGAGGGGCCGGTTGGTCCGCTGACGCGGTGGGCTGCCGCCGGCCTGGAGGGGACCTCCAGACCTCCCGTTTTCTTGGAGCAGGAACGCTTGGCCGCGCGTAGCGCAGCAAAGAGCATGAATCATCTGCCTGCGGCGCCTATGAAAACGCAGACTCCTCACGGGTTCCAAGGGCCACTCGGCCTTTGGCGGGTCCGGGCAGTGCCCGGCTTTGTACCCTGTGTCCCTTTTACGCCTTGGCGTGGTTCGGGTTTGCCGGGGCAAAGTTGGCGGGTTTGGCGCGGGTGGGGCCTTTGTGCTGGACGCCGCCGGTCAGCAGGATGGTTTCCTGGAGACGCTGATAGGCCTTGCGCCAGTCCGCGTCGGCGCCGAGGGAAGACGCCTTTGAAAAGAACTTGCGGGCGTCGGCCAGCTTGGTGCCGCGCTCCTTCATCTTTTCCTCGGCGGCCAGTTTGGCGGCGTCGTGCAGAAGCTTGTCGGCGGCCCGCATGTTGGCGTTGCACTGCAAGCGGCGGACGGCCTTGAAGGCTTTTTGGTTGAAGTCGAACGGAAGGTACTTGTCGTCCTTGCACCGCGACTTGATCATCTCGGCCAACCGCTCGGCATCGTCGGGCGAGGCATCGTTCATCTTGTGCAGCAGGTCGGTGACCATCTTTTTGGACTGGGCGATCAGGGCTTCTTTCTGAAGGTCCGCTTCGCTTTTGCCGAATCCGAACATGGCAGCCTCCGTTCCCGCGCGCCCTGTCCAGGCTTCTACCCACCCTTTGCGCGCGGATTAATCCTATACGACCACAAGCGTAGTTTCAACGCGGTTTGCAAACCAGTCCCATTAAGACCAAGGGATGAGTAGTAATTAGCGGAGAATTACATAAATTACGCTAGAATTAGATTATGCGTCCGGACAGGGTATAGCCGTCAAAGACTACGGTAACGCCCGCAATAGCGGCGCCCCCGTAAAGCCATGGAACCGAACGCAAGGCGGTGCGCAACAGAGCCACCCAGGAAAGGCGGCCCTTGAAACCCATGATAGGGTTCAGAGCGTCTTCTTGCACCGCAAGGCATACAATGCCGTCCACTGCTGTGCTGCGCACGGCATGCCATACTTAAAATTCTCGAGGTCCAGGAGGCCGCGCCTCCTGGCGGGGGCGGGCAGAGCCCGCGTTTATCCCCTCACTCCCACTCGATCGTCCCCGGCGGCTTGGACGTGATGTCGTAGACCACGCGGTTCACGCCGCGCACTTCGTTGACAATGCGATTCGACACACGGCTCAGAAATTCATGGTCGAAGTGGTAGTAGTCCGCCGTCATGCCGTCGGTGGACGTCACGGCGCGCAGGGCCAGGGCGAATTCGTAGGTGCGGTTGTCGCCCATCACGCCCACGGTCTGGACCGGCAGCAGGACGGCGAAGGCCTGCCAGATGGCGTCGTACAGGCCGGCGTTGCGGATTTCTTCCAGATAGATCGCGTCGGCCTTGCGCAGGATGTCGGCTTTTTCGCGGGTGATCGGCTGGCCGGGGATGCGGATGGCCAGGCCCGGTCCGGGGAACGGGTGGCGGCCGACCATTTCCTCGGGCAGGCCGAGTTCGCGACCCAGTTCGCGGACTTCGTCCTTGAACAGTTCGCGCAGGGGCTCGACGAGCTGCATGTTCATGCGGGCCGGCAGGCCGCCGACGTTGTGGTGGCTTTTGATGGTCACGGACGGCCCGCCGGTGAAGGACACCGACTCGATCACGTCGGGGTACAGCGTACCCTGGGCGAGGAATTCGGCGCCGCCGACCTTTTTGGCCTCGGCCTCGAACACGTCGATGAAGGTCTTGCCGATGATCTTGCGCTTTTCCTCGGGGTCGGTCTTGTCGGCCAGAAGGCCCAGGAACAGGTCCGACGCATCCACATGCACGAGGTTGATGTTGAAGCGGTTGCGGAACACCTCGACCACCTGTTCGGCCTCGCCCGTACGCATCAGGCCGTGGTCCACGAATACGCAGGTCAACTGGTCGCCGATGGCCTCGTGCACCAGTGCGGCGACCACGGAACTGTCCACGCCGCCGGACAGGCCGCAGATCACCCGGCCCTTGCCGACCTGGGCGCGGACCTTGGCGATCTCGACCTCGCGGAAGGCGGCCATGGTCCAGTCGCCCTTGCACCCGCAGATGCGCTTGGTGAAGGCCTCCAGCAACGCGTGGCCGTGGGGGGTGTGGACCACCTCGGGATGGAACTGCACGCCATAGAACTTGCGGGCATCGTCGGCTATGGCGGCGAACGGTGCGCCATCCGACTGGGCGACGACGTGGAAACCTTCGGGCAGGGCGGTGACGCGGTCACCGTGGCTCATCCATACCTGCTCGCGGGCACCCGGCGTCCAGGTGCCCTCGAACAGGGCGCAGTCCTCGCGCACGTCAACGAAGGCGCGGCCGAATTCGCGGTGGTCGGACCCTTCGACCTTGCCGCCCAACTGGGCCACCATGGTCTGCTGGCCGTAGCAAATGCCCAGAATGGGCAGGCCCATGCCGAACAATTCCTGCGGGGCGCGCGGGGTGTCCGTGCCGGTGACCGACGCCGGGCCGCCCGACAGGATGACGCCCTTGGGGTCATAGGCGCGGATGGACGCCTCGGTCACCTTGTTGAACGGATGGATCTCGCAGTACACGCCACTTTCGCGCACCCGGCGCGCGATAAGCTGGGTGACCTGGGAGCCGAAGTCGACGATCAGGATGCGGTCGGACGAAGTGGTCATGGGACTGGCGCGCCTTCAATGCGGTGAAGGCCCCGGACATTAACGGAACAGACGCCCCGGCGGAAGCGATAAAGGGGCCAACCACCGCCTGATTTCGTGCATGTTGGGCTGCCGCCCAAGCCCGCTTGGGGCAAGCCCCAAACCCCATTCTATTTTTCAAAAAGAAAAGGAGGTCTGGAGCTTGCTCCAGGCTGGCGGCAGCCATCCGCGCAAGCGGACCAATGTGCCAGAAGCCGCGCGCCGCAGTCGCGGCGTTGGAACCCCAGCTTTGGCGAGCGTACGAGGACTGCCCAGGGGCGATCTTGCGGCTGTCTTCGGCGCGGAGTAGCCTCAACGCTTCACGCGCGTCCACACGAGGCGGTCCATGAACGAAGACGTGCCTCCCGACACCCCCCTGACGCCCGGACTGGTCCACCGCCTGTGGCTGGCCGGGGCCCTGCCGCCCGGCCGCTATGCCGAGGCACTGGACATGGCGCGCAATGACGCGGCCTGGACGGTGTGGGGACGCCGGCTGGTGCTGGCCCTGGCGGTTGGGCAGATGCTGGCGGGCGTGGTGTTCTTCTTTGCCTACAACTGGGCTGATCTGCCGGGGCTGGTCAAGATCGCCCTGGTGCTGGGTCTTGTGGTGGCCTGTGCGCTGGCGTCGCGGCTGCGGCTGCCGGCCCTGGCCCAAGGCGCCCTGTTGTTCGCCGCCGCGTTGCTGGTCGGCGTGGTGTGGGCGGTGTTCGGGCAGCACTATCAGACGGGGGCCGATTTCTGGGGGCTGTTCGCGCTGTGGGCGGCGCTCATCCTGCCGTGGACGCTGACCGCCAACAGCCCGCTTCTGTGGGTGCTGTGGCTGGTGGTGACCGAGACCGGGCTGGGCCTGTTCATGGACACCCAGCCCGCCGCCGACCGCCTGCCCGAGATCACGTTTGCCGCCCTGCCTGCCCTGGCCCTGCTGGCGTTCGAGGCCCGGCCGGAGCGCATTCCGCGCTGGTTCGGGCTGACCGCGCTGGCCGCCGTGCTGGCCGTCATGGTCACCCTGTCGGTCATCGATCTGGTCGGCGACCGCGCCGGGTTAAGCATCCCGTGGGCGGGCACGGTCGGGCTGCTGATGGTCCTGGCCCTGACTGTCCTGCGGTTCTGGAAGCAGCGCCGCGACCTGGGCGCACTGAGTTTGGCAGTGGGGGCGGCCTGCGTGGTTGTCGTCGCCGTGATCGTCGATGTGGTGGAGTTCTGGATGCTGAGCGCGTTCCTCATCGCCGCCCTGTTCGCGGCGGCGGTATCGGGCCTCAACGCCTGCCGGGTGCGGTCATGAGCGCCCGGCTGCAAGACCTGCTGGACCGCTACGCCCTCGAGTCGCCCAGCTTGCCGCCGGACACCTCGACGCCCTGGTACCTGATCGCCCTCGCCAGCGTCGGGGCCCTTGTGGCGGGCGGTGTCCTGATGGTCGCCCTGACCCTTTTGCTGTCCGGGACTGACATGAGCCCCGAAATCCTCGCCATGGTGGGCGGCCTGATCGCCTGGGGCGGCGGGCTGGCCCTCGGCCGGATGGGCAAGGGCCTGTTCCTGAACCAGTTCGCCACCACCGGCACGGTGGCCGGGCAGATCCTTTTGGCCGGCGGGACGTTTGGCACCACCGACAGCATGGCGGCCGGCGTGGGGATGGCCTGGGCGGTCGGCGGGCTGACCATCGCCCTGTTGCGCGACCCGTTCCAGCAGGTCCTGCTGACCGCCGTTGCGATTGCGGCAACCTGTGTGTGGGTGGTCGTGGCCGGGGCCGACGTGGGGCTGCCGCTGCTGACCCTGTGCACCGTGCCGGTCGGGCTGGCCGCCCTGTTCAC
>LAEA01000106.1 GCA_000961745.1 Rhodospirillaceae bacterium BRH_c57
GGCCCCCCTGCCGATGCCGGCGGGGCTGCGGACGACCGCAGCCGTTGAGGATAAGGCACCCGAGGCGGACGCCGCTCCGGAAGCTGATGCCCCGGCCACCCAGGCTGGCGCCGATGGCGCCGAAGCCGAGAGCAAGGAATAAGCCGCCATGAAGTGTGACGTCATCACGCTCGAGAACAAGGCGGCCGGCTCTGTTGAGCTCGACGATTCCATCTTCGGGCTCGACCCGCGCGCGGACATCCTGCAGCGCGTTGTGCGCTGGCAGCTTGCCAAGCGTCAGGCCGGCACGCACAAGACCAAGGGGATCTCCGAGATCTCCGGGACCACCAAGAAGCCGTTCAAGCAGAAGGGCACCGGTCGTGCCCGTCAGGGCTCCACGCGCTCCGCCCAGTTCCGCGGCGGCGCCACCATTTTCGGGCCGGTCGTGCGTTCGCATGCCCATGACCTGCCGAAGAAGGTTCGGGCCCTGGGCCTCAAGAACGCCCTGTCGGCCAAGGTGAAGGCCGGCCAGCTGGTCGTTCTCGACCAAGCCCAGTCCGACGGCAAGACCAAGGCCCTGGCCACCCAGCTTGCTGCGCTGGGGTGGGGTCGCGCGCTGATCATTGACGGCGCCGAAGTCGAAGCCACGTTCGCCCGTGCCGCCCGCAACATCCCCAACCTGGATGTGCTGCCGGTCCAGGGTGCCAACGTCTACGACATCCTGCGTCGCGACACCTTGGTGCTGACCAAGGCGGCGATCGAGAAGCTGGAGGAGCGCCTGAAATGAGGAAGACCTCTGTGAAGCTCTCGCGCGAGCGCATGTACGACATCATTTCGGCCCCGGTGATCACCGAAAAGGCGACCATGGGTTCGGAATTCGGGCAGGTGACCTTCAAGGTGCCGCTGACCGCCAGCAAGCCGGAAATCAAGGCTGCTGTGGAAGGCATTTTCGGCGTCCAGGTGACCGCGGTGAACACCCTGCGCCAGAAGGGCAAGGTGAAGCGTTTCCGCGGGATCATCGGCCGCCGTTCGGACACCAAGAAGGCGATCGTGACCCTGGCCGAAGGCCAGTCGATCGACGTGACGACGGGAATCTGACGCCATGGCTCTGAAATCATACAACCCGACGACTCCGGGCCAGCGCAATCTGGTTCTGGTCGACCGTTCGGACCTGTGGAAGGGCAAGCCGGTCAAGCAGTTGACCGAAGGCCTGACCAAGTCCGGTGGCCGTAACAACACCGGTCGCATCACCGTGTGGTGGCGTGGTGGCGGCGCCAAGCGCCGGTACCGCATGGTCGATTTCAAGCGCAACGGCAAGATGGGCGTCACCGCCACCGTTGAACGGCTTGAGTACGACCCCAACCGCACCGCCTTCATCGCCCTCATCAAGTACGAGGACGGCGACGTTGCCTACATCCTGGCGCCGCAGCGCCTCAAGGTGGGCGACCAGGTGGTGGCCGACACGCGGGCCGACATCAAGCCCGGCAACGCGATGCCGCTGAAGAACATGCCGGTGGGCACCATTGTCCACAACGTCGAGCTGAAGGCAGGCAAGGGCGGCCAGATGGCCCGTTCCGCCGGCTGCTACGCGCAGATGATCGGTAAGGACGCCGGGTACGCCCAGCTCCGCCTGTCATCCGGCGAACTGCGCCTGGTGCGCGGCGAGTGCATGGCCACTGTCGGCGCCGTGTCCAACCCGGACAATCAGAACGTCAAGCTCGGCAAGGCCGGTCGCTCCCGCTGGAAGGGTCGCCGTCCGCATGTCCGTGGCGTCGTCATGAACCCGATCGATCACCCGCATGGTGGTGGTGAGGGTCGTACCTCCGGTGGCCGCCATCCGGTGACCCCGTGGGGCAAGCCGACCAAGGGCAAGCGCACCCGCAGCAACAAGAAGACCGACGGCCTGATTATGCGGTCGCGTCATCTGGCGAAGAAGAAGTAAGGGGAACGGCCGTGGCTCGCAGTGTTTGGAAAGGCCCGTTCGTCGACGGTCACCTGCTTAAGAAGGCTGATGTGACCCGCTCGTCCGGCCGCAACGAGGTCATCAAGACCTGGTCTCGCCGATCGACCATTCTGCCGCAGTTCGTCGGTCTGACGTTCGGCGTCTACAACGGGCAGAAGTTTGTCCCCGTCCTGGTGACCGAAAACATGATCGGTCACAAGTTCGGTGAATTCTCGCCCACCCGTACGTATTACGGCCACGCCGCCGACAAGAAGGCGAAAAGGAAATAAGCGATGGGTAAGACTGCTGCTCCGCGGCGGCTGCCGGATAATGAGGCGCGCGCCTTTGCCGCCAATCTCCGTACCAGCCCCCGCAAGCTGAACCTGGTCGCCACCTCTATTCGGGGCATGGCTGCCGAAAAGGCGCTGGCCGAGCTGACCTTTAATACCCGTCGCATCTCCAACGATGTGCGCAAGGTATTGCAGTCGGCGATTGCCAATGCTGAGAACAACCACCAGCTCGACGTTGACCGGCTCTATGTGGCCGAGGCCTACGTCGGCAAGTCGATGGTGCTGAAGCGCTGGCGTCCGCGCGCCCGTGGTCGGGTCGGCAAAATTGAAAAGCCGTTCAGCAACCTGACGATCGTGGTGCGTGAGCGCGAGGAGACTGCATAATGGGTCAGAAAGTCTGTCCGATCGGCTTGCGCCTCGGCATCAACCGCACGTGGGACAGCCGCTGGTACGCCGACAAGGAGTACTCCAGCCTGCTTCACGAAGACCTGCGCCTGCGCAAGTATCTGAAGAAGCGGCTCCAGCAGGCTGGTCTCTCGAAGGTCATCATCGAGCGCCCGGCCAAGAAGGCCCGCATCACCATCCACACCGCCCGTCCCGGCGTGGTCATCGGCAAGAAGGGCCAGGACATCGAAGTCCTGCGCAAAGAACTGTCGAAGATGACCGGTTCGGAAGTGCATCTCAACATCGTCGAGATCCGCAAGCCGGAACTCGATGCCCAGCTGGTCGCCGAGAACATCGCCAGCCAGCTTGAGCGCCGTGTCGCCTTCCGTCGCGCCATGAAGCGCGCCGTGCAGTCGGCCATGCGTCTGGGCGCCCAGGGCATCCGCATCAACTGCGGTGGCCGTCTGGGTGGTGCCGAGATCGCGCGCACCGAATGGTATCGCGAAGGGCGCGTGCCGCTGCACACCCTGCGCGCCGACGTGGACTACGGTGAAGCCACCGCCAAGACCACGTATGGCACGTGCGGTGTCAAGGTGTGGGTCTTCAAGGGCGAAATCCTCGAGCACGACCCGATGGCTCAGGACAAGCGCGCCCAGGAGCAGGTCGGCAGCCGCTAAGGCGGCCGCCTAGGACCGACGAAAGGACGTAGGAATGCTTTCGCCGAAACGTACGAAGTTCCGCAAGCAGCATAAGGGCCGTATCCACGGCAATGCCAAAGGCGGGTTTTCGCTCAACTTCGGTCAGTACGGCCTGAAGGCTCTCGAACCGGAGCGCATCACCGCGCGCCAGATCGAAGCCGCCCGCCGTACCATGACCCGTCACATGAAGCGCCAGGGGCGCGTGTGGATCCGCATCTTCCCGGATGTGCCGGTCTCCCGCAAGCCGGCTGAAGTCCGCATGGGCTCCGGCAAGGGCACGCCCGAATACTGGGTGGCCAAAATCAAGCCGGGTCGCATGTTGTTCGAGATCGATGGTGTGCCCGAGCCGATTGCCCGTCGCGCCTTCGAACTGGCTGCTGCCAAGCTGCCGATCAAGACCAAGTTCGTGGCCCGCCTGGCTGGGGAGGTTTGAGAATGAGCAACGCCGCAGATCTCCGCGCCAAGTCGGTCGATCAGCTCAAGGAGAGCCTGATCGACCTGAAAAAGGAACAGTTCAATCTGCGTTTCCAGCGCGCCTCCGGGCAGCTGGAAAACACCGCTCGGGTCGGTCAGATCCGAAAGGATGTCGCGCGGATCAAAACTGTCCTTCACGAACGCGCCAAGGCGCAGTAATATCCGCGCCCTTCGCGTCGAGGAGAGACGAGAATGCCCAAGCGTATCCTTCAGGGCGTGGTGGTGAGCGACAAGGGAGACAAGACCATCGTGGTCAAAGTCGAACGTCGCTTCATGCACCCGCTCTACAAGAAGTTCATCCGGCGGTCGAAGAAGTACGCCGCGCATGACGAAACCAACGTGAGCAAGATCGGCGATATCGTTCGCATCCGCGAGTGCCGTCCGGTCAGCAAGCGCAAGAGCTGGGAACTGGTGACGGAAGAGGCGTAGGCCTCTACCTGACCCGCTTTCCTTTTCCTTAGAGCATTAAGGATTAGTTACCATGATTCAGATGCAAACCAACCTGGACGTCGCTGACAACAGCGGCGCGCGTCGGGTGCAGTGCATCAAGGTTCTGGGCGGATCTAAACGCAAGACTGCCGGCGTCGGTGACATCATCGTCGTGTCCATCAAGGAGGCGATCCCGCGGGGTCGCGTCAAGAAGGGCGACGTTCACCGGGCCGTCATCGTGCGAACCGCCTTCCCTGTGCGCCGCCCCGACGGGTCCATTATCCGCTTCGACCGCAATGCGGCGGTGCTGATTAATAAGCAGGGTGAACCGGTCGGTACCCGTATCTTCGGTCCGGTCGTCCGTGAGCTGCGTGCGAAGCGCTTTATGAAGATCATTTCGCTCGCGCCGGAGGTGCTGTGATGCAGAAGATCCGCAAGGGTGACACCGTCGTCGTGCTCACCGGAAAGGACAAGGGCAGGAAGGGCGAAGTCCTGAAAGCCCTGCCGCAGGAGGACCGAGTCGTCGTTCAGGGCATCAACATGGTGAAGCGTCACACGCGCGCCACGGCGATGACCGAGGGTGGGATCATCGAGAAGGAAGCGTCGATGAACGTTTCCAACGTCGCCCACATCGACCCCAAGGACGGCAAGCCGACCCGCGTCGGCTTCACGGTTCTCGAAGATGGCCGCAAGGTGCGAGTCGCCAAGCGGTCCGGCGAGATCCTGGATAAGTGAGGACGGAGACGATGGCTGTACGGCTTCGTGAACAATACGACACCACCATCCGCAAGGCGCTCCAGGAAAAGTTTGGCTACGCCAACATGCTGGAAGTGCCGCGGATCGACAAGATCGTCATCAACATGGGTGTTGGTGAGGCTGCCCAAGACAAGAAGAAGATCGAGGGCGCCGTCACCGACCTGACCGCGATCGCCGGTCAGAAGCCGGTCGTGACCCGCGCCAAGAAGTCGATTGCCGGCTTCAAGCTGCGTGAGGACATGGTCGTCGGCACCAAGGTGACCCTTCGTCGTGACCGCATGTACGAGTTCATGGACCGCCTGGTCACCATCGCGCTGCCGCGCGTGCGTGACTTCCGCGGCCTGAACGGCAAGGCCTTCGACGGCAGCGGCAACTACAACATGGGCCTTAAGGAACAGATCGTGTTCCCTGAGATCAACTACGACCAGGTGGACAAGGTCCGCGGTATGGACATCACCATCTGCACGACGGCGAAGACGGACGACGAGGCGCGTGCGCTCCTCGAAGCGTTCCAGTTCCCGTTCGTGAAGTCCTAAGGCGCATGGGAGAGCATAGAGATGGCTAAGACCAGCGCCGTCGAGCGCAATAAGAAGCGGGCTCGCTTGATCAAGCAGTACGCTGGCCGCCGCGCCGCCATGAAGGCGGTCATCAAGGACCAGAGCACCTCCCCGGAGGAGCGCATGCAGGCTGTCCTGAAGCTGGCCGAATTGCCGAGGAATTCTTCGCGCATCCGTTACCGCAACCGTTGCGAGGTCACTGGACGTCCGCGTGGTGTGTACCGGAAGTTCAAGTTGGGTCGCATCATGCTGCGCGATCTGGCTTCGCGGGGACAGATCCCCGGCATGGTCAAGTCGAGCTGGTAAGGGAGAGCGTGCAATGACCATGAGCGATCCCTTGGGTGACATGATCACCCGGATTCGGAACGGCCAGCAGGCCCGTAAGCAGAGCGTGGTGTCGCCGGCCTCCGGGCTGCGCGCAGCGCTGCTTGAGGTGCTGGTGCGTGAAGGCTACATTCGCGGCTACGAACGCTACAACGTGCGTGCGGGCATCGATGAGTTCCGTATCGAGCTGAAGTACCACGAAGGCACCCCGGTGATTAAGGAGATCTCGCGTGTCTCCCGTCCCGGTCGCCGCATGTATTCCAAGATCAAGGACCTGCCGAAAGTCTACAATGGTCTGGGCATCTCGATCCTCTCCACGCCGCGTGGCGTGATGAGCGATCATGAAGCTCGCCAGGCCAATGTGGGCGGCGAGGTTCTCTGCAAGGTGTTCTAAGAGGGGACCTGACGATGTCGCGAGTTGGCAAATATCCCGTCGAGGTGCCCCAGGGCGTGACCGTGTCTATTGAAGGCACGGTGCTCGTGGCCAAGGGCAAGCTCGGCGAAATGCAGTTCGAGCTGTCGCCCGACCTGGTCGACACCAAGTTCGAGGACGGCAAGGTTTCCGTTCAGCCGAAGAACGGGTCCAAGAAGGCGCGCATGATGTGGGGCACCACCCGTGCCCGCGTCAACAACCTCGTCAAGGGGGTGTCCGAGGGCTTCAAGAAGAACCTCGACATCACCGGCGTGGGTTACCGTGCAGCGGTTCAGGGCAACGCCCTGCAGCTCAACCTCGGTTTCTCGCATGACGTGCTGTATCTGATTCCGGACGGCATCACCATCAAGACCCCTGCCCCGACCCAGATCGAAATCTCGGGTACGGACAAGCAGAAGGTTGGCCAGGTGGCCTCGGAGATTCGTTCATACCGGCCGCCGGAGCCCTACAAGGGCAAGGGTGTGCGTTATTCGGATGAACAGATCCTCCGCAAGGAAGGCAAGAAGAAGTAAGGGCAACGGACATGGCGAAGTCAGGCAAGGAACTGTTCGAGCGCCGCGCCCGTCGCGTGCGCTTCCAGATCAAGAAGAAGGCTTCCGGGCGTCCGCGTCTGTCGGTTTTCCGATCTTCGCGGCACATCTATGCCCAGGTCATCGACGACAGCACCGGCCGTACCGTGGCCGCTGCGTCGACCCTGGACAAGGATCTGCGCGGGAAGCTGAAGACCGGCGCGGATTCCGCTGCGGCGGTCGAGGTTGGTAAGTTGGTGGCTGAACGCGCTGCTGCTGCCGGCATCAAGGATGTCGTGTTCGACCGTGGTGGATACATCTACCACGGCAGGGTCAAGGCCCTGGCGGACGCGGCGCGTGAAGGCGGACTCTCGTTCTAAGGGATAAAGAGGTATGGCACGTACTCCCAACCCAGGCTCTCGCGATCGCGGCGGTGACCGTCGCAATGAACGCGAGCGTGACGACGAGTTCGTTGACAAGCTCGTCCACATCAACCGTGTTGCCAAGGTGGTCAAGGGTGGTCGGCGCTTTGCGTTTGCTGCTCTGGTCGTTGTCGGCGACGGCAAGGGCCGCGTCGGTTTCGGCACCGGCAAGGCGCGTGAGGTCCCCGAGGCCATTCGCAAGGCGACCGAACAGGCCAAGCGTGGCCTGGTCCGGGTGCCGCTGCGCGAAGGCCGTACCCTGCACCACGACGTGAAGGGTCACTTCGGCGCTGGTCGTGTGCTTCTGCGCACGGCTCCGGCCGGTACCGGCATCATCGCCGGTGGCCCGATGCGTGCGGTGTTCGAGACCATGGGCGTTCAGGACGTGGTGGCCAAGTGCACCGGCACCACCAACCCGTACAACATGGTCAAGGCGACGTTCGACGCGCTGGAAAGCGTGATGTCCCCCCGGATGGTTGCGGCCCGCCGCAACAAGAAGGTCGGTGACATCGTGGCACGTCGCGAATCGTCCATGGGCGCCGTTGGTGGCGCCGTCGGTGGCGAAGCCGCCGATGCGTCGGCCGACTAAGGAGGACTGGAGTCATGGCAAAGACTGAAAGCCGGCTCAAGGTCACCCAGGTCGGCAGCCCGATCGGCCGCAAGGACGATCAGCGCGCCACCCTGGTGGGTCTTGGCCTCAACAAGATGCACCGTTCGCGCGAGCTGGAGGATACTCCTTCTGTGCGCGGCATGATCGCCAAGGTCCAGCACCTGGTGAAGGTCGAACAGGCCTGAGGCCTGCCGCGAACGGTCCCGAAGGAAACTTCGGGGCCGGTTGCGGTGCAAGACAACGGGACGTTGCTGAAATGAAACTGAACGAACTGCGCGACAATCCGGGCGCGACGAAGCAGCGTATGCGCGTCGGCCGCGGCATCGGGTCGGGCAAGGGCAAGACCGCTGGTCGCGGCGTGAAGGGTCAGAAGTCCCGCACGGGCGTGTCCATCAACGGCTTCGAGGGTGGCCAGATGGCCATCTACCGTCGCCTGCCCAAGCGCGGCTTCCACAACATTTTCCGCAAGGATTATGTGACCGTGAACCTCGGCCGTCTCCAGGCCGCGGTTGACGCCGGCAAGATCGACGCCGGGCAGCCGGTCAACGCTGCCGTGCTGGTGGGGTGTGGCGTGGTGCGCCGTGCCAAGGACGGTATCCGTCTGCTCGGCACCGGCGAACTGACCACCAAGCTGACCATCGAAGTGGCCGGTGCTTCCAAGTCCGCCGTTGCGGCGGTCGAGAAGGCCGGTGGCTCGATCACCGTGCTGCAGTCCAAGGCGACCGAAGAGGGCGCTGAAGACTGATCGGGACAAAGGGAGGCGGCCGCGTCTGACGCGGCCGCCTCCTTATCTTACCGAAAGGTTCGGGCGGGGAGCGACGGAAGCGCGTGCCATGGGCAGGCGAATCCGCTAGGCTCCCCGCGTCACTCTGAGGACTTCGGAGCACCGCATGGCATCCGCCGCCGAGCAGCTTGCTGCCAACATGAACCTCGGCGTCTTCGCCAGGGCGACCGAGCTCAAGAAGCGCATTTGGTTCACCCTGGGCGCCCTGATCGTCTACCGCCTGGGCACCTACATTCCCTTGCCCGGCATCGACCCCGGCGTGCTGAAGGACGTGTTCTCGCAGCAGGCCCAGGGGATCCTGGGCATGTTCGACATGTTCGCCGGCGGCGCGCTGTCGCGCATGACGATCTTTGCCCTCAACATCATGCCCTACATCTCGGCCTCCATCATCATGCAGCTCATGACGGCGGTGTCGCCGTCCATGGAAGCGCTGAAGAAGGAAGGCGAGAGCGGCCGCAAGAAGATCAACCAGTACACCCGCTACCTGACCGTGGTGATTGCCACCATGCAGGCCTATGGCATCGCGGTGGGACTGGAAGGCATGAGCAGCGCGAGTGGCGCGGCGGTGTCCGATCCCGGCTGGTTCTTCCGCTTCGTGACCGTGATCACCCTGGTCGGCGGGACGCTGTTCCTGATGTGGCTGGGTGAGCAGATCACCGCGCGCGGTGTGGGCAACGGCATTTCCCTGATCATCTTCGCCGGCATCGTGGCCGAACTGCCATCGGCCCTGGCGGGAACGCTTGAACTTGGCCGCACCGGCGCCCTGTCGCCGCTGGTCATTATCGGCGTCCTGCTGCTGGCCGTGGCGGTGATCACCTTCATCGTGTTCATCGAGCGATCCCAACGGCGCATCCTGGTGCAGTATCCAAAGCGCCAGAAGGGCAACCGGGTGTATGGCGGCGAAAGCACGCACCTGCCGCTGAAGCTCAACACGGCCGGCGTCATTCCGCCGATCTTCGCCAGTTCGCTGCTGCTGCTGCCGGTGACGGCGGCCAGCATGTCGGCCCAGGGCGGGCCGGAGTGGCTCAACACGGTCACGGCGGTGTTGGGGCATGGTCAACCGCTGTACATCTTCCTGTACGCCGCGATGATCGCCTTTTTCGCCTTCTTCTATACGGCGGTGGTGTTCAATCCGAACGACACGGCCGAGAACCTGAAGAAGTACGGCGGGTTCATTCCGGGTATCCGTCCGGGCAAGAACACGGCCGAGTACCTTGACTATGTGCTGACCCGGTTGACCACGGTCGGCGCCCTGTACCTGGTGTTCATCTCGGTGCTGCCGGAAATCCTCATCAGCCGCCTGGCCGTGCCGTTCTATTTCGGTGGCACCAGCCTGCTGATCGTCGTGACGGTGACCCTGGACACCGTGGCGCAGATCCAGTCGCATTTGCTGGCCCATCAGTACGAGGGCCTCATCAAGAAATCCAAGCTTAGGGGGAAACGTAGCTGATGAAGGGCAAGCGACTCATATTCATGGGCCCTCCCGGCGGTGGCAAGGGGACCCAAGCGCAGCGCCTGCAGGACGATTACGGCATCGTCCAGCTGTCCACCGGCGACATGCTGCGGGCGGCGGTAACCTCGGGCTCGGAGATCGGTCTCAAGGCCAAGGCGGTGATGGATGCCGGCAAGCTGGTGTCCGACGACATCGTCATCGGCATCATTGACGAGCGGCTGGACCAGCCCGACTGCGCCAACGGCTTCATCCTCGACGGGTTCCCGCGCACGGTTGCGCAGGCCGAGGCGCTGGATGGCCTGCTGGCCGACAAGGGCCTCGCGCTGGATGCGGTTCTCGAACTGCGCGTGCCCGACGCGTTGCTGGTCGATCGCATCACCGGCCGCTATACCTGCGCCAAGTGCGGTGCCGGCTACCACGACAGTTTCAAGAAGCCGAAGGTCGAAGGGGTCTGCGACTCCTGCGGCTCGACGGAGTTCAAGCGGCGGGCTGATGACAACGCCGAGACGGTTACCAGCCGTCTGGAGGCCTATCATGCCCAGACCGCGCCCCTGCTGCCGTACTACGAGGGCAAGGGGCTGCTAACGGTCGTTGACGGCACGCTGCCGATCGACGAAGTGACCAGGCAGCTTGAGGCTGCCCTGGAAGACTGATGAGCGGTTGACTCGGATGGTGTTCTGCCTATAATCGCGCACCTTCCGAGTCCCCCCGTGGACGGACCAATTCTGGCGACATCGAGTCGTTGTGTTTTTTGAGGAGTACGGGCTTTGGCGCGTATCGCTGGCGTTAACATTCCGACCAATAAGCGCGTCCCGATCGCGCTGACCTACATCTACGGCATCGGCGCCAAGACCGCGCGTGACATTTGCACCAAAGTCGGCATCAGCGATCAGGTTCGCGTGAACCAGCTGTCTGACGACGAAGTGCTGCGCCTGCGCGAGCTGATCGACCGCGAACACCGCGTCGAAGGCGACCTGCGTCGCGAAGTTGCGATGAACATCAAGCGTCTGATGGACCTGGGCTGCTATCGTGGCCTGCGTCATCGTCGCGGCCTGCCGGTGCGCGGTCAGCGGACCCACACCAATGCGCGGACGCGCAAGGGTCCGGCCAAGCCCATCGCTGGTAAGAAGAAGTAATTCAGCTAAGAAAGGCAGGTTTCGGCAATGGCCAAGGCAGCTGCTGCGCGTCCCCGTCGGCGCGAACGCAAGAATATCACGTCGGGCATCGCCCACGTGAGTGCGAGCTTCAACAACACCCTGATCACCATCACCGACGTTCAGGGCAACGCGATCTCCTGGTCCTCGGCTGGTGCCCAGGGCTTCAAGGGCTCGCGCAAGTCGACCCCCTACGCCGCCCAGATGGCTGCTGAGGATGCCGGCCGCAAGGCCGCCGAACACGGCATGAAGACCCTGGAAGTCCAGGTGTCGGGTCCCGGTTCGGGGCGTGAGTCTGCTCTGCGCGCGCTGCAGACTGCTGGCTTCACGATCACCACCATCCGCGACGTGACGCCGATTCCGCACAACGGTTGTCGTCCGCGCAAGCGGCGCCGGGTCTAATCCCCCAGCCGTAAGCCAATCCGCCGCCGCCCCGGACATAGCGTCCGGGGATCGGCGGTTTTGGCGTGATGCCGTCCTGACGGCCAGGGTCTTCGATCGCCAAGGATTGCGCCGTCGAACAGCCCCCGCCAGGACCGGCCAGCGCCACCGAGCGGACAGACCTGAGCGGACCTCGTGCAATCGTGCATGGTCCGTGGAACCGCTTGACTCCGAGTGAAGAGGGCACGCCCGTGATTCAGAAGAACTGGCAGGAATTGATCAAACCGTCCAAGCTGAACATCGAGCCGGGCGACGACGCGCGCCGTCTGGCCACGGTGGTTGCCGAGCCGCTTGAGCGTGGCTTTGGCATGACGCTGGGCAACGCGCTGCGTCGCGTGCTGCTGTCTTCGCTCCAGGGTGCGGCCGTGACCGCCATCCACATCGATGGCGTGCTGCACGAGTTCTCGTCCGTGGCCGGGGTGCGCGAGGATGTCACCGACATCATCCTGAACATCAAGGCCCTGGCCCTGCGCATGCACGGCGAAGGTCCCAAGCGCATGACGCTGAAGGCCACCGGCCCCGGCGAAGTGACCGCCTCCCAGATCGAGACCGGCCACGACATCGACGTGATGAACCCCGATCTGGTGATCTGTCACCTCGACCAGGGCGCCACCCTGTCGATGGAACTGACCGTCAACACCGGCAAGGGCTATGTCGCCGCCGCATCCAACCGTCCCGAGGACGCGCCTATCGGCCTCATTCCGGTCGACAGCATTTTCTCGCCGGTGCGCCGCGTGTCGTACAAGGTCGAGAACGCCCGCGTGGGCCAGACCACCGACTATGACAAGCTCAACATGGCTCTGGAAACCGACGGTTCGGTCACGCCCGAGGACGCTGTGGCCCTGGCCGCGCGCATCTTGCAGGACCAGCTTCAGCTGTTCATCAACTTCGAGGAGCCGCAGGCGGCCTTCGAGGAGAAGCGTGAAGACGAGCTGCCGTTCAACAAGAACCTGCTCCGCAAGGTCGATGAGCTGGAATTGTCGGTCCGTTCGGCGAACTGCCTGAAGAACGACAACATCATCTACATCGGTGACCTGGTTCAGAAGTCCGAAGCGGAAATGCTGCGGACCCCGAACTTCGGCCGCAAGTCCTTGAACGAGATCAAGGAAGTCCTCGCTCAGATGGGTCTCCACCTGGGCATGGAAATCCCCAATTGGCCGCCCGAGAACATCGAGGAACTGGCCAAGAAGCTCGAAGAACCCTACTAAGCATCCCTAACAGCCGCCAGCTCCGTACAGCGGGGCCGGCGGCTGGTGTTTTTTCCGGCCACCCAGGCCACCTCCGCCGTACAGGAAATCTGGCGGCGTGAGTTCACGATCGACCCCGCGCGCGGGATCAGGATAGAGGAGAACGCAATGCGTCACGGTATGAGCGGCCGCAAGCTGAACCGCACCTCCAGCCATCGGAAGGCGATGTTTTCCAACATGGCTGCGGCTCTGCTGCTGCACGAGCAGATCAAGACCACCCTGCCGAAGGCCAAGGAACTGCGTCCCGTCGCCGAGAAGCTGGTGACCCTTGGCAAGCGCGGCGACCTGCATGCCCGCCGCCAGGCGGCGTCCATGCTGCGCAACGACGAAGTCGTCAAGAAGCTCTTCTCGGTCCTGGGCGAGCGTTACAAGGACCGTCAGGGTGGCTACACCCGCGTCCTGCGGGCCGGCTTCCGCTACGGCGACGCCGCTCCGATGGCCGTCATCGAACTGGTTGACCGCGATCCGGCCGCCAAGGGTGCCGCCGACAAGGCGCGCGTTGAGGCTGAACTGGCCGAAGCCGGCAACGAGTAAGACAAAGGTCTGGTGAGCCCGGCTCATCGCGCTTTGGTGAAAGGCAGCCCTGGTGGCTGCCTTTCGCTTTTGAGGGGCGGTCCCTACATCTGCTACGGTTGCGATAATTTGATCGGGAGAGAGACAGTGGAGGGGCATCGCATTGGATGGATGGCGGCGCTGGCCGCAGTCGGGATCGCGGCGGGGATGATGCTGGGCGGGACAGCGGCCCAGGCGGCCGACGTGCGGGTTCCGCAGTCGCAGTCCGAGGTCCGCCTGTCTTTCGCGCCGGTGGTGAAGATGGCCGCGCCTGCGGTGGTCAACATCTACACCAGCCGTGTCGTTCAGGCGCGCCGCCGCATGTCGCCGCTGTTCAACGACCCGTTCTTCCGCCGGTTCTTCGACGTCCCCAACCTGCCGCAGGTCGAAGAGCAGGTGCAGAATGCCCTCGGTTCGGGCGTCATCGTGCAGGCCAACGGCATCATCGTCACCAACAACCACGTCATCGAGGGCGCCGACGAGATCCGCGTCGTCCTGCATGACCGGCGCGAATACGCGGCCGACGTGCTGGGGGTGGACGAACGCACCGACCTTGCCGTGCTGCGCCTGCGCGACGCGCCCGAAGACCTGCCGGTGCTGGCGTTCGGGCGGGCCGATGAACTGGAGGTCGGCGACCTCGTGCTGGCCATCGGTAACCCGTTCGGGGTCGGGCAGACGGTAACCAGCGGCATCGTCTCGGCGCTTGCCCGCAACACCATGGGCGTGGCCGACTTCCGCTCGTTCATCCAGACCGATGCGGCGGTCAACCCCGGCAACTCCGGGGGCGCGCTGGTCACCATGGACGGCGCGGTGGTCGGCATCAACACGGCGATCTATTCGCGCGACGGCGCCAATGTCGGCATCGGCTTTGCCATTCCGGCCGAACTGGTCCAGGCGGTGGTGGCCGGTCTGGTCGATGGCGGCAAGGTGGTGCGCTCGTGGCTGGGCGCCAACGGCCAGGCGGTCGGGCCGGATATTGCGGCGTCGCTGGGCATGGACCGCCCCGGCGGCGTGCTGGTCAACCACATCACGGCGGGCGCGCCGGCCGAACGGGCCGGGCTGAAGGTCGGCGACGTGGTGGTGGCGGTCGAGGGCCGCGACGTGGTCGATCTCCAAGGCCTGCGCTATCGCGTGGCAACCCTGCCGGTCGGCACCACGGCGACCATGACGGTGGTCCGCAACGGCGTGGTCAAGGATCTGGAGGTGGCCCTGGAGCCGCCGCCCGAACTCCCGCCGCGCAAGGAAACGGAGCTGTCCGGCCGCCACCCCCTGGCCGGCACCCGCATCGCCAACCTCAACCCGGCTCTGGCCGAGGAGCGCGGCACCGTCTACCTGCCCGACTCGGTGATCGTGACGGCGGTGGCGCGCGAGGGCTATGCGGCGCGCATCGGCGTGCAGCCGGGAGACATCATCCGCGCCGTCAACGGGACCGAGGTCAGCAGCGTCGCCGACGTGCCCCCACTGCTGACCGGGCAACGGCCGGGCTGGTTGATCGCCGTGCAGCGCGGTGACAAGGTTTTGAACTTCCGGATAGGCGCGTGAGCACGCTGTTTGAACGTAACGCTCCCCGACCGCTGGCCGATCGCCTGCGGCCCAAGACGCTTGACGACGTGGTCGGCCAGGATCACCTGATCGGCCCGGATGGCGCGCTTGGCCGCATGGTGCGGGCCGGGCGACTGGCGTCGTTCGTCTTGTGGGGGCCGCCGGGCTGCGGCAAGACGACCATTGCCCGGCTTCTGGCCGCTCATACCGACCTGCATTTCGAGCCCCTGTCGGCGGTGTTCTCGGGCGTTGCCGACCTGCGCAAGGTGTTCGAGGCGTCCCGCAAGCGGCGCGAGGCAGGGCAGGGGACGCTGCTGTTCATCGACGAGATCCACCGCTTCAACCGCAGCCAGCAGGACGGGTTCCTGCCCTATGTGGAGGACGGCACGGTCATCCTGGTCGGCGCCACCACGGAAAATCCGTCGTTCGAGCTGAACGCGGCGCTGCTGTCGCGCTGTCAGGTTCTGGTGCTCAACCGGCTGGACGACGCGGCGCTGGAAAGGCTGCTGGTCCGCGCCGAGGCGGAGGAGGGGCGGGCGCTGCCCCTTACTGACGAGGCCCGCGTCGCCCTGCGCGCCATGGCCGACGGCGATGGTCGTTATCTTCTGGTGATGGCCGAGGAACTGTTTCAGGTGTCGGCCGACGCCCCGTTGGACCCGCGCGCCCTGGCCGATGTGGTACATCGCCGTGCCCCGGTCTACGACAAGGACCGCGAGGGGCATTACAACCTGATCTCGGCCCTGCACAAGTCGTTGCGCGGGTCGGACACCGACGCCGCCCTGTACTGGATGCAGCGCATGATTGACGGCGGCGAGGACCCGGCCTTCCTCCTGCGCCGCCTGACCCGGTTCGCGGTCGAGGACATTGGCCTCGCCGACCCCGGCGCCCTGACCCAGGCCATCGCGGCATGGGAGGCCTATGACCGCCTGGGCAGCCCGGAAGGGGACCTTGCCGTGGCCCAACTGGTCATCTACCTTGGCACCGCGCCCAAGTCCAACGCCGGGTACAAGGCCCACAAGGCGGCGGCCCGCGCCGCCAAACAGACCGGCTCGCTCATGCCGCCCAAGCATATCCTCAATGCGCCGACGCGCATGATGAAGGACCTGGGCTATGGGCGCGGCTACGAGTACGATCACGACACCGCAGACGGATTCTCCGGCCAGGATTACTTCCCCGAGGAAATGCCCCGGCCGCGCTTCTACGACCCACCCGAACGCGGTTTCGAGCGGGAAATCCGCAAGCGTCTGGCCTATTGGGACAAGCTGCGCGGCCGGCGCAAGGCGGGTCCGCAGGAGGGGGAGCCGGAATGAACCTCACGCTGCTGGCCGCCGTGGCGGCGGGGGGCGCCATGGGCTCGGTCGCCCGGTTCGCCGTCACCAGTCTGCTGGGCCGGTGGCTGGGGGCGGGGTTTCCGTGGGGCACCCTGGCAGTCAATCTGGCCGGGTCGGTGGCCATGGGCCTGCTGGCCGGGATGGCGGCGCACCGCTGGTCCCTGGGGCTGGAGGCGCGGGCCTTGCTGTTCACCGGGGTTTTGGGTGGCTTCACCACGTTCTCCACGTTCTCGCTCGATATCGTGACCCTGATCGAGCGCGGCACCTGGGGGGCGGCGGTTGCATATGGAACAGCCTCCGTTGTATTGGGGGTTTCAGGATTGGTCCTCGGGCTCATGATGGTCCGCTGGACGCTGGCGTAGAGAAAAGACACCCCATGAGCGTTACCACAATCACCATCGCCGCCGACGAGGCCGACATTCGCCTGGACCGCTGGTTCAAGCGCCACTATCCGGGCCTCAGCCACGGCCGCCTTGAAAAGCTGCTGCGCACCGGGCAAGTCCGCATCGACGGCAAGCGCGCCAAGTCGAGCCAGCGCCTGGAAGCCGGGCAGGCCGTCCGCGTTCCGCCGCTGACCGCCGAGACGGTCCCGGCCGAACGCACCGAGTTCTTCGCCCCGCGCCGCGTCTCGGCCGAGGACGAGGCGATGATCCGGGCTTGCGTCATGCACCGCGACGCGTCCGTCATCGTGCTCAACAAGCCGCCGGGGCTGGCGACGCAGGGCGGCACCGGGATCACCCGTCACCTTGACGGGATGCTCGACGCCTTGTGCTTCGACCTGCCCGACCGCCCGAAGCTGGTCCACCGCCTGGACAAGGACACTTCGGGCGTCCTGGTGCTCGGCCGCACGGCCAAGGCGGCGGCGGCGCTCGCCAAGGCGTTCCGGTCGCGTGACGCCAAGAAGATCTATTGGGCGCTGGTCGTTGGCCTGCCCAACCCGCCGCAGGGCGTCATCAAGGCCGCCATGTCCAAGCAAGAAGGCTCGGGCGGCGAAAAGATGCAGGTCGATCCCTACGAGGGGCAAAGCGCCGTCACTGACTACCGGGTGATCGAGGCGGCCCAGAAAAAGGCCGCCTGGGTGCAGCTTGAGCCGCGCACCGGGCGGACCCATCAGGTGCGCGTGCACTGCGCCTACATGGGCACGCCCATTGTCGGTGACGGCAAGTATGGCGGCGCCGAGGCCCACCTTCAGGGCATGGGGGTGTCGCGCAAGCTGCACCTGCACGCCCGCGCCATCAGCATCCCGCATCCCGACGGCGGGTTCCTGCGGATCATCGCCCCGATGGCCGAACACATGACGGAAAGCTTCGACTTCTTTGGCTTCGAGCTGAACGAGGCGCCCGATCCGTTCGACGGCGATGACTGCACCACCGCCTGCAACATCTGAAGCGGAGCTTGCCCGTGACCAGTTCCCCGCGTCTTGTGCTGCTCGATGTAGACGGCACGTTGGCCGACAGCCAGCACAACATCGTCGCCGCCATGGAGGACGCTTGTCGGTCCTGCGGCCTGCCCATGCCCTCGGCCCGCGCCGTCCACCGGGTCATCGGGCTGTCCCTGGTCGAGGCCGTGGCGACGCTGATCCCCGACGCGGGGATGGACACCCACCTGCGCCTGTCCGAGGCGTACAAGGAGGCGTTCATGGCCCGGCGGTCGGCGCCCGGCCATCAGGAGCACCTGTTCACCGGCGCCCGCGAGGCCATCGAGGAGCTGGACGCGGCGGGCGTCCTGCTCGGCATCGCCACCGGCAAGTCGCAGCGCGGCGCCCTGACGTTCATTGAACGGCACGGCCTGGAACGCTATTTCGTCACCGTGCAGACGGCCGACGGCGGGCCGGGCAAGCCCGATCCTCGCATGGCCCGCGACGCCCTGGCCGAAACCGGGGTGGCTCCGCACTTGGCGGTGATGGTCGGAGATACTACCTTTGACATGATGATGGCGCGGTCGGCCGGCATCGGGGGGATCGGCGTGTCGTGGGGCAACCATGCGCCAGCCGAACTGCACCATGCGGGTGCGGCCGCCGTGCTGGATGATTTCGCTGACCTGCGTGCGGCGGTCGATGTCCTGACCGGCGTGGTCCGCAGTTCCAAGGGGCAAGAGGGGGTTGAACCATGCGAGGGCGCACCGTCCTGAAGATCGTCGTTTTGTTGGTGGTGGCCGTTGTGGTCGCCGCCGGTGTGATGATCGCCACCATTGACGCCAATCAGTACAAGGACCTCATCATAGCCGAGGTTCGGAAGGCAACGGGCCGCGATCTGGTCATCGACGGAAACTTGGAAATGGTCATCGGCCTGACGCCATCGGTTCAGGCCAAGGGTGTGCGGTTCGGCAACCCCGAGTGGGCCAGCGATCCGCACATGGTCGCGGTCGAGAACTTCGAGGCGCAGATCGCCCTGTTCCCCGCCCTGCGCGGCGACATCCAGGTTCAGCGGCTGATCCTCGAAGGAGCGGCCATCTTCCTGGAGACCGACGCCAAGGGCCGGACCAACTGGACGTTTCCGTCATCTGGCCCGACGTCCGGGACCGCGCCAGAAGCCAAAGCCAAAGCCGAAGCCGAGCCGGCGGGTCCCCTGCGCCTGCCCAGCCTTGAAGACGTGCGCATCGAAAACGCCCGCCTGATCATCAAGGAGGACGGCAACGTCCTGACCACCCTGACGGTGGAAAGCCTTGACCTGTCGGCCGAGGCCCTCGACGCGCCGCTCAACCTCGCCCTCAAGGGCAGTTACAATACCGTGCCGTTCGACGTGCAAGGCGTCCTCGGCCCGCTGGCCCGTCTGACGGTGACCGATGGCACGCCCTATCCGGTGGCCTTGAAGGGCACCGTCGGCGGTGTCGGTTTGAGCGCCGATGGTGGCATTGCCGAACCGTTGGCCGGGCGCGGCATCGACATGGCCGTGACGATCGAGGCCGCCACTCTGGCCGGTCTCGCGCCGCTGACCGGTGCTCTGCCGCCCCTGCCGGCGCTCGACGTCAAGGGCCGGGTGAACGGCGGCGGCACCGCCTGGGCGCTGTCGGACCTGACGCTGAAGGCCGGTCGCTCGGCCGCCGCTGGC
>LAEA01000239.1 GCA_000961745.1 Rhodospirillaceae bacterium BRH_c57
GCGGTGACCGCGAACCGCCGGCCGGAGGGTCCGGCGGGGTGCAGTTCGACGGTCAACCCGCCGCTGCCGCACAGGCAGTCGGCCGCGACCAGGGACAGGGTCAGGAGCAGGCGCACGGCCTCTCCCTCTCCGGCACCCGTCGTCCCCAGGCCGCCGCCCTGGTCGCGCCAGTCCAGGGTGATGCCGCCCGAAAGCGCCCCGGCGTATCCTTCGATCAGGCTGCGCACAGGTCCGCTCAGGCTGGACCGGCCCGGTTCGCCAAAGGCGGTACGAAAGAATTTGAGGCGGGCCGATGACGCGTCGGCACTATGGCGCAGCAACGCCGTTGCTTCGACCACAAAGGCCGGGTCGGCGTCGTCGGACAACAACTCCACCCCCGCCGACACGGCGCCAATCGGCCCGGCAAGGTCGTGGCACAGCCGGGTGCAGAGCAGGGCGACCAGTTCCACGTCGTGCTGTTGGTCCATTCCCGCCATCATCCCCATTCCTGCCCATTCCTGCCATGTCCAACGCCCCCGAGCATTGCCCTCGTGCGCGTAGAGCCTCAGGTTAGGCCCATGCCGACCGCGCATGCAACCCCATGGAGCCTTTCCGCATGGCCGCTTTCTCGCCCTTCATCAATCCGCTGATCGTTCCCGGTGCCTGGGTGCGCCATCCCGACCGCCCCGACTGGGGCCTGGGCCAGGTGCAGTCGGCAGTGGGAACGCGGGTGACGGTCAACTTTGAGAATGCCGGAAAACGCCTCGTCATGAGCGACGTCATCCTGCTCGATGTGCTCAGCGATGCAGAGATGGACCAAGCCTTCGGCAAGGAATAGGCAAGCCCTAAACCAGCTTGAAAGCGTAAAATGTGCATGAGCGCTTGCCCCGGCGTCGTGGCCTGCTATATCACGACGAGAGTAAGAGAGGGCCGTTTTGACATGGGATTCCGTACCGCCAGATTCGAGATCGGCCAGATCGTGCGCCACCGGGTCTACCCGTTTCGTGGCGTGATCTACGACGTCGATCCGACTTTCGCCAACAGCGACGAATGGTGGGACTCCATCCCGGAGGAAATCCGCCCGCGCAAGGATCAGCCGTTTTACCACCTGCTGGCCGAAAACGCCCAGGGCCCCTACGAGGCCTATGTATCGGAGCAGAACCTGATCCCCGACGACAGTGGCGAGCCGGTCGATCATCCGGCCATCGGCGAGTACTTCGAAGACCTCGAAGACGGCCACTACGTCGCCCATCCGCGGGCGAATAACTAGGGCGGCCGGGTAGGGGCGGCAGGGCCGGTTTGCACACGGCGCCCCGGCCGCCCATGTTGAAGCCATGAACACGAGAAACATTTTTCGCGCCCTGGCGCTCGGCCTGGTGCTGGCCCTGATCGGGCCGGTGGCCTATAGCGCGGTGACCTTCGAGGCGCCGCAATTTGCCTGGCACCAGGCACCGCACACCTCTGCGGGGTTGGCTCCCGCCCCCGCCGACGAACCGCGCGCGGTCGTCCAGGTCTATGCCGCCCGTGCCTTTGCCTGGCGTGGCATCTTTTCAGTCCACACGTGGATCGTGACCAAGCCGGCCAGTGGTGATGCCTATACCCGTTACGACGTGGTCGGATGGGGCGGCGGGCGGGTGGCCGTCAACCGCCATGGTCCCGACGCCCAATGGTATGGCAGCGCGCCGACCCTGCTGGTCGATCTGCGCGGCGACGAGGCCGAAGCCCTGCTGCCGCGCATCCAGGCGGCCATCGACGGCTATCCCTTCGCCAGCGCCTATCGCACCTGGCCGGGGCCGAACAGCAATACCTTCGTTGCCCACATCGGCCGCAGCGTGCCGGAACTCGGCCTGGACATGCCGGCCAATGCCATCGGCAAGGACTACCGTGCCTGGACCGACCCCATTGGCGCCGCGCCCAGCGGCAGCGGCGTGCAAATATCGTTGCTCGGGGCATTGGGGGTGATCGTCGCGCCGCGCGAAGGGCTGGAGATCAATGTCCTCGGCCTGTCAGCCGGCGTGGACCTTGACCCGGTGGGCCTGCGCCTGCCGGCGGTCGGGGCGTGGCGGTTTTAGGATTTTGGTGGGGGAAGGCGGACTCTGCCCGAACCCGCCAGGAGCCGCGGGCTCCTGGACCTCGGGAATGGGTGGCAGTGTATAGCCGCGCGCAGCGCATTGAATGCTGGGAGAGCATCTGCCTGCGGCGCAAGGCATGGGAACGCCCATTTCATGGGGTCAAGGGGCCGCTCGGCCTCTTGCGGGCGCGGGCAGAGCCCGCTTTCCTTCGCTAAAGTTAGCGCCTATGGGCCGTTCGGCCTCTGGCGGGTCTGGGCAGCGCCCAGGTCTTCCTTATTGCCCCAGCCTCAAGCCATGAACTGTTCCGACAGGATCCGTTCTTCGAGATTGTGTTCCGGGTCGAACAGGATGGACAGCACGACGCCACGATCTTCGCGCACATCGACCCGGCGAACGTCGCGGACTTCGGTGTAGTCGGCCACGGCGGATACCGGGCGTTTGGCGCTTTCGAGGATGTCGATGCGGACGGCGGCCCGGTGGGGCAGGATGGCGCCGCGCCAGCGTCGCGGGCGAAAAGCCGAGATCGGGGTCAGCGCCATCACGTTGGCGCCCATCGGCAGGATCGGGCCGTGGGCCGACAGGTTGTAGGCCGTTGAACCGGCCGCCGTACACACCAGGACACCGTCGCAGACCAGTTCGGACAGGCGTTCGCGGCCGTCGATGGTGATGCGCAACTTGGCCGCCTGACGGGTTTCGCGCAGCAGGGATACTTCGTTGATGGCCAGGGCGTCGGCCGTTTCACCGCCGACGGTTTCAACCGTCATGCGCAGGGGGTGCAGAGTCACCGGCTGGGCGCGCTTCAGGCGGCGCGGCAGGTCGTCCTCGTCGTAGGTGTTCATCAGGAACCCGACGGTGCCCCGGTTCATGCCGTAGATCGGCTTGCCGAGCACCATGTAGCGGTGCAGCGACTCCAGCATGAACCCGTCGCCGCCCAGCGCCACGATGACGTCGGCGTTTTCCGGCGGCGTGTGGCCGTAGCGGTGCCTGAAGCGCAGCAGGGCCTCTTGGGCAGGCGGACTGTCGGCGGCGACGAAGGCGACGTTCTCAGGATTCATGGTTGTCCGGGTGCGCCATCACAAAAAGAGGTTTGTGCGGCGCAGTGTACGCCCTCCCTATCCGCCCGTCACGCTCATGTGGCGCGGCACGGCCGGTTCATTGCGGCGGTCTATGATGAAATCATGCCCTTTCGGCTTGCGTCCGATGGCTTCGGCTATGGCGTCGTTGAGGGCGTTGGCGTCGCCCGGATGGTCGCGCATGACGCGGCGCAGGTCGGCGTTGTCCTCCTGGCCCAGGCACATGTAGAGCTGCCCGGTGCAGGTCAGGCGCACGCGGTTGCAGCTTTCGCAGAAATTATGGCTGAGCGGGGTAATGAAGCCGATGCGTTGGCCGGTTTCGGCAACATCCACATAGGTGGCCGGGCCGCCGGTGGCATGGTCGCTGTCGGTCAGGGTCCAGCGGCGCGACAAGTCGGCCCGAACCTCCGACAGTGGCAGGAAGGTATCCTCGCGGATGGCGTCGATGGCGCCCATGGGCATGGTTTCGATGAACGTCAGGTCAAAGCCGTTCTCGCCGCACCAGCGCACCAAATCGTCGATTTCCATGTCGTTGACGCCGCGCAGGGCCACGGTGTTGATCTTGACCTTCAGCCCGGCCGCCTTGGCTGCGCCCAGGCCGCCCAGAACCTTGTCGAGGTCGCCCCAGCGGCTGATGCGGCGGAACTTTTCGGCGTCCAGGGTGTCGAGCGACACATTGATCCGCCGCACGCCGCAATCGACCAGTTCGCTGGCGTAACGGGCCAATTGGGTGCCGTTGGTTGTCAGGGTGACTTCGCGCAGGCCGTTGCCGATGCGCCGGCCCAGGGCCTGGAACAACTGCATGACGTTCTTGCGCACCAGGGGCTCGCCGCCGGTGATGCGGATTTTATCGACGCCACTGTCGATGAAGGCGGAACAGACCTGCTCCAGTTCCTCCAGGGACAGCAGATCTTTCTTCGGCAGGAACGTCATTTCCTCGGCCATGCAGTACACACAGCGCAGGTCGCAACGGTCGGTAACGGAAACGCGCAGGTACGAGACCTGGCGGCCGAAGGGATCCAGCATGAACGTGTCTCCAAACTTTTCTCTAGCCTAGGAGCCGGCAAGCCCGAGGTCAAACACAGGGTTTCAAGGGGTTTGCCGTGCCGGCGAAAGTGCATGTCTGCTCTGTCGAATGGTTGGTTGTAGGTGTACAAAAGATACCTTATACGGGCCATTGTAACGACAATGGTATTGTCATTAAGTTGTATATCTATGTGAAAAATGGGGGCTGGCGACGCCAGCGCAACACCCAGGGGGGGAATGTCATGAACGGATTTCTGTGCAACCGGCCCATCGGGCTGCGCATTGCGGTGGCGCTGCTGCTGCCGGTGCTGGGATTGGTGTTTTTTTCGGGCGCCATGGTGCTTGAACGCCGGACCGTGGTGGTCGAGATGGGCTCCCTGGAGCGCCTCGCCGCCGTGGCGCCGGACATTTCCGCCGTGGTCCATGAACTGCAGAAGGAGCGCGGCGCATCGGCCGGCTTCATCGGCGCCAAGGGCGGGGCCTTTGCGGCCCCCTTGGACGCCCAGCGCCGTGATACCGAGGCCGCCATCGCCCACCTGCGCACGACGCTCGACGCCTTTGAGGCAGCACCCTATGGCAGCGAGTTCGTGCGCCGCGTGGCCGCCCAGCGCAGCCGCCTCGACGGGCTGGCCGCCGTGCGCACCAAGGTCAGCGCCTTCGAGATGCCGGTAACCGAAATGGCCGGCTGGTATTCCGCCACCATTGCCGGTCTTTTGGACGTGATCGGCACCATGGGTACGCTGAGCGGCGACGCCGACCTCACGCGCTCCATCACCGGCTATATCGCCTTCCTGCAGGCCAAGGAGCGGGCGGGCATCGAGCGCGCCATGGGCTCCAACGGTTTTTCGTCGGGCACCTTCGCCCCGCCGGTCTACCAGCGTTTCGTCGGCCTGATCGCCGAACAGCAGGCGTTCTTGTCGCTGTTCCGCAGCTTCGCTGCGCCCAGCCTGATCGCCGCCCTCGACGGCGTGCTCGCCGCAGCCCCGGCCAAGGATGTGGAGCGGATGCGCGCCGTTGCCCTGGACAGCCCGCAGAGCGGATCGACCGGCGGCATCACCGGGGCCGAGTGGTTCAAGATCATCACCGACAAGATCGACGGCCTGAAGGGCGTCGAGGATCTGGCCGCCAACGCCCTGATTGCCCAGGCCAAGGCGGCCGAAGGCAAGGCGTTCAGCGCCTTCCTGACCACCCTGGCCGTGGTTGTCGTGCTGTTGGCGGCGACCGCCGTGCTGGTTACCGTCGTGGTGCGCGGCATCACCCAGCCGATCGCCCTGCTGACCAAGGACATGGGCCTTTTGGCCGACGGCAACCGCACGGTCGCCATCGATGGCATCGAGCGCGGCGATGAGATCGGCGCCATGTCGCGCGCCGTGCAGGTGTTCAAGGACGCCATGATCCACAACGACCACATGCAGGAGGAACAGGCCCGCGAGCAGGCCGCCCGCGTCGCCCATGGCGAACGTCTCGACCAACTGACCCGCAACTTTGACGCCGGGGTCAGCAACCTGCTGGAAACCGTCGCGTCGGCCACCACCGAACTGGAGGCGTCGGCCGGCAGCATGGCCGCCATCGCCGAGGAAACCAGCGTCCAGGCTTCCTCCGTCGCCGCAGCGGCCGAGGAAGCCAGCGGCAACGTTCAGACCGTCGCCAGCGCGGCCGAGGAACTGACTGCCTCCATCCACGAAATCGGCCGTCAGGTCACCGAGTCCGCGTCAATTGCCAGCCAAGCGGCCGAAAAGGCGCGCGAGACGGACGCTCTGGTGCGCGGTCTGGCCGATGCCGCCAACCGCATCGGCGAGGTGGTCGCCCTGATTACCGACATTGCCGACCAGACCAACCTGCTGGCGCTGAACGCCACCATCGAGGCGGCACGGGCCGGGGACGCCGGCAAGGGCTTTGCCGTGGTTGCCAACGAGGTCAAGCAACTGGCCAGCCAGACCGCCCGCGCGACCGAGGATATCCGCAGCCAGATCGCCGCCGTGCAGGATGAAACCAAGCGCGCCGCCGCTGCCATCGGCGAGATCGTCCACGTCGTCCAGCGGGTCAATGAAGTGTCGGCCGCCATCGCCAGCGCGGTGGAGGAGCAGAACGCCGCCACCCAGGAAATCTCCCGCAACGTCCAGGAAGCCGCCAACGGAACCCAGTCGGTCAGCCACACCATCATGGGCGTCACCAGCGCCGCCCAGGAAGCCGGCAGCGCCTCCAGCCAGGTCCAGTCGGCCACCAGCCAGCTCGCCAACGAAGCCGAAGGCCTGCGCGGCATGGTCCAGACGTTCCTGCGGGATGTCCGGGCGGCTTAGAGTTTGTCATCATGCGGGAGACTATCGGAGGGCGGCGCAGGCCGCCCTTTTGTTATTTGGAACGAGCCCGCGTCTGGAAAGGGCGGACTTAGAGCTGGCTTGGAAAATTCGGACAGCTCGATACGTGGGTTGCCTGCCAGGGAGCGGCGAAGATGCGAACCTTGTCCAAGCAAACCGAGAGGTGGTTCGGGCGGTCAGCGACGACTAGCGGCAAGGTTCATCGCGGTCTGGACCATTTTGTGCAGGTTCCCGACAAGCGTTTCTAGGGCCCCGATTCGGGCATCAACATTCAGCTTGCGGACGTGAGCCATCGCTTCTTTTTCCGACTTTTCCATTGCCTTTTGATTGGCTTTTATCTGCTTCTCCAGGGCTTTAAAATCTGCCTTTTTCTCTATTTCGCTTATGGCCTTTTCCAAGTGCTTCAGGCGCTTGTCATAGGTTCCTTGTGCCCGCATTTCCTTGGCCAGGGTGTTGAGTGCCCGCTCCAATCCGGCAATGCGTTTTTCCTGAGCCTTGATCTGAAGTTCAATAGTCATCGTCCGCCCCACTTATTACTGGTCACTTCATCACCTAAAGTTTGCATATACATGCTACGCATGAATTTTAAGATGCAGAACCCGCGCGTTATAAAAGCTTGCTCGCGAGACACAATGTGTTAGGGCGGGAAAAGAGCAAGGCTGTTCAGTTCTTATCATCCGACCGCCCCGCTGCACTGCCTTGAAAACACCTTTGATCCGCCACCGCCGGCACGTTCGCAGGTGCAAAATCTTCATGATCCGGGAGCAGGAAGGGGCCGTCTTCAACGATGGTCCGGAACCCTTCCATGGTTTACCTTCCCCCTTGTCGGCCCGAGCATGGTGTCGGCCGTGACGACTTGCACCGCGGCTTGCGGCTGGTGGTGTTTGACGGCATGGCAACCCAGGTCATGGCGACCCTGGCTGGCGGCGTCTTCCTGACCGCCTATGGGCTGAGCCTGGGGGCGTCGGGCAGCGTGGTCGGACTGATCGCCGCCTTGCCGTTCCTGGCCCAGGTGTTCCAGGTGCCGGGCATCCTGCTGGTCGAACGGCTGCGGCGCCGCCGCGCGGTCACCGTGGCGGCGGCCTTTGGGGCGCGCGTGGCCCTGCTGGTC
>LAEA01000143.1 GCA_000961745.1 Rhodospirillaceae bacterium BRH_c57
CCTGCACCACGGCGGCCGTCCGGTCCGCTTTGCCGCCGCGCAGTCGGCCGATCAGGCGCGGCGCCTGCTGGCCGCCATGCCAGGCGTGGCTGTATGCCTGATAGATTTGCGCCTTGAAGGCGGGGCTGCGGCGCTCGACGTGGTGCGCCACATCCGCGCCGACCTGGGCAACGCCACCGCCCGCATCCTGCTGTGCGGGGGACCCGACGGGGTTCCCGACGCGGCCACCCTGGAGGCCCTGGACATTGACGGCGTTCACAGCGCCCTGTCCTCATCGCCGAACCTTCTGGCCGCTGCCGTCGCGGCCGCCTTGCGGGCCCATGCGCGGATGCTGGAACTTGACGGCGCGCGGGTCAACCTCATGCGCCTCAACCACGAGCTTGAAACGCGGGTCCGCGAGCGAATCCGCGATCACACGGCCAATCGGGAGCGGGTCGAGTCGATTCTTGACGCGGTGCTGTTCCCCATCCTCATCAGCCGCCAGGGCGATCTTTTGGTGCGCTATGCCAACCGCCGGGTCGGCGAACTGTTCGGCCAGCAGGTCGAGGACGTCCAGGAGGCCCGCATGGCGGACTTCTTCGACGACCCGCGCGAGCGCGAGCGCGTCATGCGGATGCTCGACCACCTGGGCCGTTTCGACGACGAGGAACTCCGCCTGCGCCGGGGCGACGGCACGACGTTCTGGGCCCTCATGTCGGGCGTCGTCATGCAGTACGCCGGGCAGTCGTGCATTCTGGCCACCTTCAACGACATCTCCGAGCGCAAGGCCATGGAGATCGAGTTGCAGCGTCTGGCCACCACCGATGAACTGACCAGCGCCGCCACCCGGCGCTATTTCCTGGATCTGGCCGGGCAGGAACTGCGCCGGGCCCGGCGGTTCAGCCATCCACTATCGGTGCTGGTGTTCGATATCGACCACTTCAAGCCGGTCAACGACCAGTTCGGCCATGCCGCTGGCGATACCGTGCTGCGCGCGGTGTCGGCGTCGGTGCGGCGGGTTCTGCGCGAGGTAGACACCTTCGGTCGCATCGGCGGCGAGGAATTTGCCGTGGTCCTGCCCGAAACCGAAGCCAGCAATGCCATCCAGGCTGCCGAGCGCCTGCGCCGCGCGGTCGGCGGCACGGCGCACGGGGTGGAGGGCCTGGGGGCGGTCACGGTCAGCGTCGGCGTGGCCGAACTGATGGACGGTGACCAGGGCCTGGAAGACCTCATGGACCGGGCCGACAACGCCCTTTACCGCGCCAAGCGTCAGGGCCGCAACCGCGTCGAGTCCTGCGACGGGATTGCTGACGAGGAATGATGCGGGCTAAGGCGAGGAAGGGAAGGGAATTTACCACAGAGGACACAGAGAAGTCACAGAGGCCTCGGTGCAGATGGCGGCGCGCAGCGCACCAATACATAGCCATGGATTTATCGCCTGCGGCGCCTTGGCCCCACACTCTCTGTGTACCTCTGTGCCTTCCTCTGTGTCCTCTGTGGTTCCCCGCTTCACTTTATCGCCTGCGAAACAGCGACCCCAGGACACCACGCACGATCTCCCGGCCGATCTGCTGCCCCACGGTGCGCAGGACGGTGCGGGCGAAGGACCCGGCCACGCTGCTGCCTGTGCTTCTGGCGGCGGGAGTTTTGGACGGCGGCGGAGGCTCCTTGACTGCCGCCGTGGCCCGTCCGGCCAGGATCTCGTAAGCCGATTCGCGGTCGACCGGCGTGTCGTAAAGCCGCGCCACCGGGCTGTCCCGCAGGATATCCTGCCGTTCGGCATCGGTGATCGGGCCGAGGCGGCAGGCCGGCGGCCGGATGAGGGTCCGCGTCACGATGGCCGGGGCGCCTTTGGCGTCCAATAGACTGACCAGAGCCTCGCCCGTCCTGAGGTCCAGCACCGCATCCTCGGTCTTGAACGCCGGGTTGGGCCGGAAGCTGTCGGCCACGGCGCGGATGTTGCGCCGTTCCTTGGGCGTATAGGCGCGCAAGGCATGCTGAACGCGGTTGCCAAGTTGGCCCAGGACGTCGTCTGGAATATCGCCCGGCGACTGGGTGACGAAGTACACGCCCACGCCCTTGGACCGGATGAGGCGCGCCACCTGCGTCACCTTGTCGACCAGCGCGGCCGGGGCGTCCTTGAACAGCAGGTGCGCCTCGTCGAAGAAAAAGACCAGCTTGGGACGGTCGGCGTCCCCGACCTCGGGCAGGTCCTCGAACAGTTCGGACAGCAGCCACAGCAGGAAGGTGGCATACAGACGCGGCGCCTGGATCAGCCGCTCGGCCGCCAGGACGTTGACAAAGCCCTTGCCGTTCACCGCCGTCCGCATGAGATCGCGGATATCGAGCGCCGGTTCGCCAAAGAACTGGTCCGCTCCTTCGCCCTCCAGGGTCAGCAGACGCCGCTGGATGGCCCCCACCGATGCGGCCGCGACGTTGCCATAGCGGCGGCCGATGTCGGCGGCGTTCTTGGCGCAGTAATCCAGCAACGCCCGCAGGTCCTTGAGGTCGAGAACCAGCATCCCCTCGTCATCGGCCACCCGGAACGCGATGCCGAGAACACCCTCCTGCGCCTCCGACAGATCCAACAGGCGGGACAGCAGCAACGGCCCCATTTCCGAAATCGTGGTGCGGATGGGATGGCCCTTCTGGCCGTGCAGGTCCCAGAAAATCACCGGGCTGCCCGCGTACTCCGGCTCCGGCTGCCCGATGTCCTGCGCCCGCTGGGCCAGGAACGGCTTGGTTTCTCCGGCGGCGGCAATGCCCGACAGGTCGCCCTTCACGTCGGCCGCAAACACCGGGACGCCGGCAGCCGAAAACTCCTGCGCCAGGGTCATCAGGGTAACGGTCTTGCCCGTCCCGGTGGCCCCGGCAATCAACCCGTGGCGGTTGGCCTTGTTCAAAAGGAGATGCTGCGGCCCCTCAGGCGCCGCTCCGACGAAAATCTGCCCGCTCATGCCATCCCCGCGCTGATCCGAAACCCTGAAGGGACAGGGTGCAAAGACTGCGGGCCAAACGCAATGTCTATTCACACGGTGGTCCGCTGGCGCGGATGTCTGCCGCCGGCCTGGAGTAAACTCCAGACCTCTTCTTTCTTGAAGACAAAAAGGGGTTTGGGGCCTGCCCCAAGCGGGTTTGGGCGGCAGCCCAAATTGTATTGGTTTTTTACGGCGACCGGGTCGGCCGCATCCGGCGCTCGATCACCAGCAACGGAACTCCGGCCAGCAGCACGGCCACGCCGACCAGAGCGCCGGTGCCGGTGTAGGCGAGGCTCGCGTACAAAAGCCCCAGGCAGGTCAGGCTGAACACCGCCGGCAGGACCGGATAGAACGGCACGCTGAAGCCGCGCGGCCGGTCGGGGTGGCGGTGGCGCAGGGCGAACAGGGACAGGCTGGTCAGCAGCATGAAGAACCAGAACACCGGGGCGGTGTATTCAACCATCGCCTGAAACCCTTCGCGCGTCATCGCCCCGAAGCCGATCAGCGCCAGGGTGACGGCGCCTTGGGTCAGCAGGCCGTTGGTCGGCGTGTCGCCGCGGGCGTCCCAGGTGCCCAGACCGCGCAGCACGGGAACATCCTGGCCGAGCGCGTAGTAGGCCCGCCCGCCGGTCAGGATGGTGCCGTTGATGGAACTCAGCGCTGCGACGCACACCACGAGGCTCAACATCATCGCGCCGCCATCCCCCACCGCCAGGGCCATGAGATCGGCCCCCACGGCGTCGGACGCCCGCAGCCCGGCCAGCCCCAGGGTATTCAGATAGGCCACGTTGACCACCAGATAGGCCGCCATGATGACCACCACGCCGACCACCAGGGTGCGCGCCATGGTGCGGCGGGCATTACGCATCTCGCCGGACAGATATGCCGCCTCGTTCCAGCCGCCGTAGGTCAGCAGCACGAACACCATCGCCATGCCCAACGCCGCCCCGGCCGGAAGCGTGGCGCGGGGCACTTCGGCGGCGACGGCAGGGCTGGTGAATCCGGCCAGGGCGACTACCGCCACAGCCAGCAGGGCCAGCCCGGAAAACACTTTTTGCAGGATCTTGGAGGGCGTCTTGCCGCCGACGTTCAGGGCCGTGAACACCACCACGGCAAGGGCCGCGTGCAGCGCCGGGCCGTGCGGTCCCAGCCCCACCAGATGCTGGGCATAGTCGCCATACACAAAGGCCAAGGTGGCAATGGCCCCGGTCTGGATGACCGACACCCGCGCCCACGCGAAGAACAGGCCGGTGGTGGTGCCGAAGGCACGCGTCACGAACCGATACTCCCCGCCGGTACTGGGATAGGTCGAGCCCAGTTCTGCGTAGCACAGGGCGCCGATCAAGGTAATCAATCCGCCGACCACCCACACTGCCATGAAGGCGGCTTCGCTGCCCACGTTGGCGGCGACCAGCGACGGCGTGCGGAAGATGCCGATGCCGATGACCACCGCGACGATGACCGCGATGCCTTCGACGACGGACAGGCTGGCCTGGGGCCGGGCGGGCGGTTTCATGGCGCGGCGGCCCTACCGTGCGGCCTCGTCGGGAAAGGCCTCGGCGGTGGCGGTGCGGCGGGCCTGCCAGCCGGCCCCGTCCTCCAGGGGCTCGATGGTATCGCCCTCGACGCGGCCCGCGTATTCCTGGGACATGCCGTCGGGGGAGGCGAGGGTGAAGCGGATCTCGGCGCCGCGCAGGGTGGCGTTCTGGAGAGGCAGGGTGGTGCCGTCCTCGGTCATCGCCTCGCCCTCGATGTGCTGGTACTTCTGCGCCAGGGCCAGGGTGACGGGACCGTGCGGCCCGCCGCCCATCTGCCATTGCCCGGCGACTTTGGCCGGCACGATCCACAGGTAGGCTCGCTGGCCGTTGACCCGGTCGCGGGCGTCGGGCTCCCAATCGTCCATGTCGAAGGCGTGCGACACGACGCGGGTGCCGGGGGCCAGTTCCTCCAGGATGCGCGGCCGCAGTTGCAGATTGACGCGCGGCAGCAGGTACATGGTCAGGACTGTCGCTTGGCTGATGTCGGTGTCGAACAGGTCCTCCTCCCGGAACTCGACGGTACCCTCGACCCCGGCCTCACGGGCGGCAGCCTGGGCTTCCTCGACGCGCTCAGGGTTGAGGTCCACGCCCAGGCCGCGCGTGCCATGCTCGCGGGCGGCGGTGATGGGGATGCGGCCGTCGCCCGACCCCAGGTCGATGAGGTAGTCGTCCGGCCCGACCTCGGCCATCTCCAACATGCGATCCACCAACGGCTGCGGGGTCGGCACGAAGGGAACGTCAAGCGGCTTGGCCAGGGCGGTCGAGGCGCCGCCAAGCAGGAGGGCAACTGCAAAAACGCGGGGGACCATGGTCATGGGGCACCTCGGGAGTCAGCGGGGGCGGTAGCTGGCGGGCGTGTCTGCTTCAAACGCCCCGCTCCCGCACCGGTTGCCTCACGTTGACGGGGGATTCGATGGGGGATACCCAGGCACGGCGCTGAGCACGCCTTCCGGCCCGTCGGCCGCCTTCGGATCATCGACATGGAGCATCTGATAGAGCTTTTCGTCCTCAAGGGCGCTGCCCAGGGGTTCCGAACTGTTGCCAACCGCCCGTCCCGTGTCGTCGGGATGCACACCCAGTTCATGACGCCCTGCCAGCAGGCGAGCCCGCCCGGCAGTGTCGGCACGCACCACCACTTCGGCATAGATCGGCCGGTCCTGCCAGCGCGGGTCGGTTTCGTGGGTCGATGGAATCAGCTTCCACAGGGCCATGGGGTCCTCAGTCAGATCGGGGGCCGTAGTCGTCGCAGGACTTCCCAAAGGCGGCCAGGCCTTCCTCCAGGTAGTCACCCAGTAGGGGCATGTCGAGCAGGCGGTCGGCCACCGCCCCGTCGCGTTGTACCTGGCGGGCGTCGCGCAGGGCATCGGCCCAGTTTTCCTTGTCGTGGGTGCCCCGGCCGACCAGCACCAGGGCCATGAGGACGAGTTCCTCGGCCTCGTTGAGGGTCGCCAGGATGGCGCGGATTTCGTCCTCGGGGTGATAGGCGCCGGACAGTTCCACGCCCACCCCGTCATCGGTCGGGTTCGAGGCCTCGGTTGGTGCGCCCAGGCCGGTCTGGGCCGACCACTCGCGGGCCTTGACGACGATGAAGCAGGCTTTTTCGGGATTGAGTCCCAGTTCCACGGGCGGCCCCCAAAGTGGTTGAAAATGGCGGATGGCGCACAGGATCAACGCGGTGGGCGAAGGTCGGGTTCGCCACGACCCAACCGGCGCCATGGAATTGGAACCCCGTCCGCGCTATGAAAGTAGGGCGTGAGGGAGCCTTGATCGAGGGAAGCGACGATGACCATCTACCCTGTCATTCTGTGCGGCGGCACCGGCAGCCGCCTGTGGCCGCTGTCGCGGGAGATGTTTCCCAAGCAGTTCCTTCCCCTTGCCGGTGACTGCACGATGCTGCAGGAAACGGCTGGCCGGGTGACCGGCGAGGGCTTCGCGCCGCCACTGCTGCTTGCCAACGAGGACCATCGCTTCATTGTCGCCGAGCAGATGCGCGTCGCCGCCTTGCCCCTGCGCGCCATCGTCCTTGAGCCTGTTGGGCGGGGGACGGCTCCGGCGGTGTGCGTCGCCGCGCTCGACGTGCTGGCCGATGATGCCGAGGCTGTGCTGCTGGTCATGCCGTCCGACCATGTCGTGACTGATTCTCAGGCCTTCGCGGCGGCGGTGGACACGGCGGCGCGGGCGGCGGCAGACGGGTCCCTGGTCACGTTCGGCATCGCGCCGGAGGGGCCGGAAACCGGCTATGGCTACATCCGCGCCGGGGCGCCGCACCCCCATGTGGAGGGCTGCGCGGCAGTCGATAAGTTCGTTGAAAAGCCCGACCGGGCGACGGCCGAAACCTACCTTGCCGAAGGCGGGTATTCCTGGAACAGCGGCCTGTTCCTGTTCAAGGCCGCCGCCTATGTGGCCGAACTGGAGCGGTTGCGCCCCGATATGGTGAGCGCCGCCCGTGCCGCCCTGGCCGGTGCACAGGCGGACAACGACTTTCTGCGCCTGGATGCGGAGGCTTTTGCGGCCTGCCCCGCCGGGTCGGTCGATACCGCCGTCATGGAGCATACCGCCCGTGCCGTGGTCGTGCCGGTCAGCATGGGATGGAGCGACGTCGGCGCGTGGTCGGCCCTGTGGACCCTGGGCGACAAGGACCCTGACGGCAACGTGGCACGCGGCGACGTCATGCTGCACGACGCCAGGAACTGTTATGTGCGCAGCGACGATGGCATGCTTGCGGCGGTGGTCGGCGCGGAGGACATCGTGGTCGTGGTCAGCGCCGACGCCGTTCTGGTGTCGGCCCGCGACCGGGTCCAGGACGTGAAGGCGGTGGTGGAGCGCCTCAAGCGCGACGGCCGTAGCGAGCATCGCAGCCACCCAACCGAACACCGCCCGTGGGGCAGCTTCCGCTGCATTGATCGCGGCGGGCGGTTCCAGGTCAAGCACATCACGGTGGCGCCAGGCGCCTCGATCAGCCTGCAACTGCACTATCACCGGGCCGAACATTGGGTCGTGGTGGAGGGCACCGCCCGCGTCACCAGGGGGGAGGAAACCTTCCTGCTGGCCGAAAACGAGTCCACCTACATTCCGCCAGGCACAGTCCACCGCCTGGAAAACCCCGGCCGCCTGCCCCTCAGCCTGATCGAGGTGCAATCGGGGGCCTATCTCGGCGAGGACGACATTGTCCGGCTGGCCGATAGTTTCGGTCGTTCGTGAGTGTTGGGAAAATTCCATAAGATGAAGAGCGGGCTCTGCCCGCACCCGCCAGAAGGCGCGGCCTCCTGGACCTCGGGAGACGGTGCAGAAAAGCCGTGTAGCGCATAAGGTTCAAGGCCGTTCGCCTGCGGCGCAAGAAGCTGAAGTAGCAAATCAATGGGGTCAAGGGGCCGCTCGGCCCCTTGCGGGTGCGGGCGGGGCCCGTCCTTCAACCCTCAGCCGCGCAGCCGTTCGATGTTGTCCAGGAACCAGGCGTAGTAGCGGTGCAGGCCGTCCTCCAGGGTCGTGGGGGCGGTCCAGCCGAGGGAGGTCAGTCGGGACACGTCGAGTCCCTTGCGCATCATGCCGTCGGGACGGGAGGTGTCGAACTTCAGGTCTCCCCCAAAGCCCACGGTGCGGGCGATTGCTGTCGCGAACTCGGCAATGGAGATTTCGCGGCCGGTCCCGACATTGATCGGCGTCGCGTCGGAATACCGCTTGAGCAGGAAGATACAGGCGTCGGCCAGATCCTCGACCCACAGGAATTCCCGCAGCGGTCGCCCGGTGCCCCACACCGTCACGCTGTCGGCACCCGCGACCTTTGCCTCGTGGAAGCGGCGCAAAAGGGCGGCGGGCACATGGCTGTCGGACGGGTGGAAGTTGTCGCCCGGCCCGAACAAATTGGTCGGCTGGAGGCTGATGAAGTCGCGGCCGTACTGCTTGCGGTATGCCTGGCACAGCTTGATGCCGGCGATCTTGGCGATGGCGTACCACTCGTTGGTTGGTTCCAGGGGGCCGGTCAACAGGGCGTCCTCGGTGATCGGCTGGGCGGCCTCGCGGGGGTAGATACAGCTTGAGCCGAGGAACAAAAGTTTCTCGACGTCCACGGCATGGGCGCTGTGGATGACATTGGCTTCGATGGTCAGGTTGTCGTGGAGGAACTCGGCCGGATAGGTGGCGTTGGCATGGATGCCGCCGACCCGCGCAGCAGCCAGCACCACCACTTGCGGCCGGTGTTTGGTCAACCAGTCCTCGACAGTGGCTTGGCGGGTCAGATCGACGCTGTCGCGGTCGCAGGTCAGGACGGTGCAGTCCTCGCGCTCCAGGCGTCGCACCACGGCGGCACCGACCATACCCCGGTGCCCGGCGACCCAGATCCGCTTGCCGGCCAGACCGTAAGGGTTATTCGCCGCGGTCATGCCGCTCTCGCTCTCCGCGTACGGCCGCCCGGTCGCTGGCGACCATCTCGGATACCAACTGGCGGAACGGTGTTGTGTGGCTCCAGCCGAGCACCCGTTTGGCCTTGGACGGGTCGCCGAGCAACAGGTCCACCTCGGTCGGGCGGAAGAAGCGTGGATCGATGCGGACCACGGCCTTGCCGGTGGCGGCGTCCACGCCTTCTTCGTCAATGCCCTGGCCGCGCCATTCGATGGTCCGGCCGATCTCGGCAAAGGCCAGTTCCACGAACTCGCGCACGGAATGGGTCTCGCCGGTGGCCAGCACGAAGTCGTCGGGGGTGTCCTGCTGGACGATGCGCCACATGCCCTCGACGTAGTCTTTGGCGTGGCCCCAGTCGCGCTTGGCGTCGAGATTGCCGAGGTACAACGTGTCCTGAAGGCCCAGTTCCATGGCCGCCACGGCGCGGGTGATCTTGCGGGTGACAAAGGTTTCGCCCCGGATTGGGCTTTCATGGTTGAACAGGATGCCGTTGGAGGCGTGCATCCCATAGGCCTCGCGGTAGTTCACCGTGATCCAGTAGGCGTACAGCTTGGCCGCCGCATAGGGGCTGCGGGGGTAGAATGGCGTCGTCTCGCTCTGTGGGGTTTCCTGGACCTTGCCGTAGAGTTCGGACGTGGACGCCTGATAAAACCGCACCGTATCCCCCATCTTGAGGATCCGGATGGCCTCCAGCAGGCGAAGCGTTCCCATGGCGTCGCTGTTGGCGGTGTACTCGGGCGTCTCGAACGATACCTGGACGTGGCTTTGGGCGGCGAGGTTGTAGATCTCGTCGGGCTGCACTTCCTGGACCAG
>LAEA01000014.1 GCA_000961745.1 Rhodospirillaceae bacterium BRH_c57
TGCTGGAGACGGCGCGCGGCGCCACCGCCCGCAAGTCCGCAGCCCCGCCGCCGTCGCAGGCCGAAGAGGGTGCCAAGGAAAAGGGCTCGGCGCTCGACCGCTTCACCATCGACCTGACCGAGGCCGCGCGCTCCGGCAGCCTGGACCCCATCCACGGCCGCGACGACGAAATCCGCCAGATGGCCGATATTCTCATGCGCCGGCGCCAGAACAACCCGATCCTGACCGGCGAGGCCGGGGTCGGCAAGACGGCGGTGGTCGAGGGACTGGCCCAGCGCATTGCCGAGGGCGCGGTGCCGCCGGCCCTGCGCGACGTGTCCATCCGCGTGCTCGACATCGGCCTGTTGCAGGCCGGGGCCGGGATGCGCGGCGAGTTCGAGGAACGCCTGAAGTCGGTGATTGCCGAGGTGACCTCCTCGCCCAAGCCGATCATCCTGTTCATCGACGAGGCCCACACCATCATCGGGGCGGGTGGCGCGGCCGGGCAGGGCGATGCCGCCAACCTGCTCAAGCCGGCCCTGGCGCGCGGCGAAATGCGCACCATCGCGGCCACCACCTGGGCCGAATACAAGCGCTACATCGAAAAGGACCCCGCCCTGGCGCGGCGCTTCCAGGTCGTCCGCGTGGCCGAACCGCCCGAGGACGTGGCCATGGTCATGGTGCGCGGTCTGGTCCCCAAGCTGGAAAAGCACCACGCCGTGCGTATCCAGGAAAGCGCGGTGGAGGCGGCGGTGCGTCTGTCGGCCCGCTACCTGTCCGGCCGCCAGCTTCCCGACAAGGCGATCAGCCTGATCGACACCGCCTGCGCCCGCGTGGCCATGGCCCAGACGGCGGTGCCGGTGGTCGTGGAAGCGGCCCGTCATCGCCTGCACCTGCTGCGCGATGAGCAAGCGCTGCTCCAGCGCGAGGAAGCCACCGGGCTTGACCACGGCACCCGCATCGCCGACCTGGAAACCGCCTGCGCGGCGATCATCGCGGATCTGGCCGACCAGGAACAGCGCTGGCAGGACGAGCTTGGCATGGTCGGCCGCATCCACGAGATGATCGACTCGCTTCAGGAAGGTCCGGCCGCGTCCACCCTGGACGGTGCCGCCGCGCTTGATGACTTGCGCCGCGAACAGGCCGCCCTCAACAGCCATCAGGGCGACGAGCCCATGGTGCCGGTGTGCGTTGATGCCAAGGTGATCGGCGAAGTGGTGTCGGGCTGGACCGGCATCCCGCTCGGCCGCATGTTGCGGGACGAAATGGTCACCGTGCTGAACCTGGAGCGCGACATGGGCCAGCGGCTGGTCGGCCAGCCCCAGGCCCTGGCCGCCATTGCAGAACGCATCCGCATCTACCGCGCCGACATGGGCGAGCCGCAAAAGCCCGTGGGCGTGTTCCTGCTGCTCGGCCCGTCGGGCGTCGGCAAGACCGAGACCGCCCTGACCCTGGCCGACCTGCTGTATGGCGGCGAACGCAACATGGTCACGATCAACATGTCGGAGTACCAGGAGCCACACACCGTCGCCAAACTCAAGGGCGCGCCTCCGGGCTACGTCGGCTTTGGCAGTGGCGGCGTGCTGACCGAGGCGGTACGGCGCAATCCCTATTGCGTGCTGTTGCTCGACGAAGTGGAAAAGGCCCATCCCGACGTCATGGACCTGTTCTATCAGGTGTTCGACAAGGGCGTGATGGAAGACGGCGAGGGGGTGGAAGTCAGCTTCCGCAACTGCCTCATCCTGCTGACCTCGAACCTTGGCGATCAGGTGTTGATGGACGCCTGCCGCAATGGGCGCCCGGAGTCCGAACAGGCCGTCGAGATGATCCGCCCGGTGCTGGTCAAGCGGTTCGCCCCGGCGTTCCTCGGCCGTCTGACCGTGGTGCCTTACTTCCCGCTCAACGACGAACTGATCCGCGAGATCGTCCGTCTCAAGCTGGCCCACGTCGCGGCCCGCCTGAAGGACCGCCACCGCGCCGAATTGGTGCTGGAGGAGGGCCTGGGCGGCGCCCTGGCCGCCCGCTGCCTGGAAATGGACAGCGGCGCGCGGGCGGTGGAGCACATCGTTAGCCACACCCTGCTGCCGGAACTGTCGGCCCGCATTCTCAATCACATGGCGCGCGGCGAGCAGTTCGAGCGCATCCATGTCGGGATGGGCGAGGACGGCAGCCTGCACTACGACTTTGATCTGGCACAGAGGCCCGGACGATGACCGCCCCCAACTGGACCCAGGACAACCGCAGCCTGACCATCACCACGCCGCTGGGCAAGGACAAGCTGCTGGTTGACCGCTTCAGCGGATCGGAGGGGATCTCCGACCCGTTCCACTTTACGGTCGATCTGTATTCGGCCGACCGTGCCATCGACCTCGCCAAGCTGGTCGGCAAGAAAGTCACCCTGACCGTCAACCTGGACGACGGCAAGGCGCGCTACATCAACGGCGTGGTCAGCCGGTTCACCCTGGTGCGCAGCGATCCCAAGGACGACACCGCCATTTACGAGGCGGAAATCCGTCCGTGGTTCTGGCTGCTCAACTACCGGGGCAGCTTCCGCATCTTTGAGAAAAAGAGCGTCAAGGAAATCATCGACGATGTGCTGAAGGGCTCTGGCTTCACCAGCGCCTACAAACTCAGCCTGACCCGGACCTATGAGAAACGCGAATACTGCGTGCAGTACCGCGAAACGGATTTCAACTTCGTCTGCCGCCTGATGGAAGAGGAAGGCATCTTCTATTGGTTCGAGCATACCGAAGACGAACACAAGATGATCATCGCCGACGATGCGGGCACCCACAAGAACTGCCCGGTCCTGCACAAGCTGCGCTTCCGGTCGGTGAAGCGCCGCGATGTTGAAGACGACATCATCAACGAGATCCGGTTTGAACACGCCGTGGTGCCGCGCAGCTATGGCCTGGACGACTACAACTTTGAGACGCCCGACACCAGTCTGGCCCAGACCAGCACCAGCAGCCGCAAGTCCAAGACCACCTACGCCCTGTCCGATACCTCCATGAATGACTTCCCTGGCCGCTATGGCAAGGGCAGCGTCGGCACCCAGTTCGCCAAGACCCGCCTGGAGGCCCTGGAACTGCCCGAACGCCTGATTACCGGCGAGGGGATGCTGCGCGCCATCATGCCGGGCTACAAGGTCGAGGTGGCCGAGCATGTCCGCGATGACGTCAACGGCACCTGGGTGGTGCAGGACACCTATATCCGGGCCGAGTCCGATGATTATTCCGTGCGCTTCACCGCCTTTCCGGCGGCGGTGGCGTTCCGGCCGCCCATGGTCACCCACAAGCCGGTGATCCACTCGGCTCAGACCGCCATCGTGACCGGGCCGGACGGCGAGGAAATCCATACCGACAAGTATGGCCGCGTGCTGGTCAGTTTCCATTGGGCCGGGGCGGATGTGGACTCCTGCTGGATCCGGGTGGCTCAGGGCTGGGCCGGCAAGGGATGGGGCGTGCTGTTCATTCCGCGCATCGGCCAGGAGGTGGTGGTGAGTTTCCTCGATGGCGACCCCGACCGGCCGCTGATCACCGGGGCGGTCTACAACGGCGAGAACCTGCCGCCGTACCTGCCTGATGAAAAGACCAAGAGCACCATCAAGTCGCGCTCCACCACCGGGGGCGGGACCGGCACCTTCAACGAGATCCGCTTCGAGGACAAGATGGGCTCGGAGGAGATGTACGTTCAGGCCGAGAAGGACTTCAAAAGCCTGGTCAAGAACGACGTCACCGTGAACATCGACGGCAACGAGACCTCGACCGTCGAAAAGGACGTCACCCGCACCGTCAACGGCAACGTCACCCGCACCGTGGCGGGCGAGGAAACCGACACGGTGGAAAAGGACGCCACTTATACCGTTAACGGCGCCAAAACCACCGAGGTGGCCAAGGACGTCACCGAGACATACAAGGGCAAGCTGACCACCAAGGTCGCCAAGGACGTGACGCAGACCTATTCCGGCAAGGAGACCAAAAAGGTCACCGGGGCCGGAAAGGCCTCTTACACGGCCAATCTGGATGAGGATGTGGGCGGCAACTACACCCTCAAGGTAACCGGCAACCTGACCCTCAAGGCCACCGGGTCGGTCACCATCGAAGGCATGTCCATCAAGATCAAGGGCCAGACTTCCGTCGCCGTCGAAGGGTTGCAGACCACGGTGAAGGGCAGCGCAAGCTGCGAAACCAATGGCGGCGGCATGATGACGGTCAAGGGCGGCGTGGTGATGATCAACTGATGGTGACCAGCAGACAAAAACGCGGGGATCGCTAACACGATGGCCGAGCCGAGCAACGCCACTGACGCGCCAGAGCCGGGGGAGGATACACCTTCCCCGCCGCCGCCGCGCGACGGTGTCATCAAGGAAACCGACGACGACGGCGTCGTGGTCAGTTCGACCACATGGGTTGGCGGCATGATGCACGGCGAGGCGGTCCTCTACCGCCCCGATGGCGGCGTGGTGCGTAAGATGACCTATGCCAATGGTCAGCTTGAAGGGGAGGTGCGGGTCTATGCCGAAGACGGCACGCTCGCCCAGATCGTGCCCTTTCGCAACAACGTCTGCCATGGCGAAATGGTGACCTATCGGTCGGGTGACGTGGTGGCGCGGGTGCCGTTCGTGGACGGCCTTCAGGAAGGGATCGCGGTGTTCTATGACGAGGCCGGGAACGTCTCCACCCGCCAGACCTACGTCGGGGGAAAGCTTAACGGCGAAACCCTGATGTACAGCTCCGACGGCCCGGTGCTGCGCCGGGTGCCTTACCTGAACGGCAAGACGCACGGCCAGGTCATGGGCTATCATCCAAGTGGCGCCGTTGCGGAAAAGTCTTTTTATATCAATGGCAAGCTTGAAGGCGAGATGCTGCGCTTCTACGAAGACGGAAAGATCCTGCAACGCGGCGTGTACCGCGCGGGAAAACCCATCGAGCCGGTGGTCTCCTATGATCCCGCAGGCAAGCAGACCGGGGCCTCGCCAGTGCCAAAAAAAACCACGAAGCCAAAGGGTTAAGGGGGGAACATATCATGGGAAGTCCAGCCGCCCGCATGACCGACATGGTGCTCCAGGATGCGCCGCACTGCCATGCGCCGATCCATCCGCCCGCCCCGGTTCCGGCCCCGGTGCCCCATCCGGCCCTGCCCCTGACCATCATCAAGGGCGAGGCTACGGTGCTGATCGGCAAGATGCCCGCCGCCACCATGACCAGCAACACCACCCCCTGCCTGTTGCCGGGATGCGTTCCCGGCGGGCCGGGCATGGTGATGAAGGCCTCGGCCACGGTGCTGATCGGCAAGCTTCCGGCCGCCCGCATCAACGACATGACCATGCACGCCTCCTGCGTCGCGCCCATTCCGTCCCCGACCGGCAAGATCCTGCCACCGGGGTGTCCCACCGTGATGATTGGAGGCTGAGACATGCGCCTGTCCCATTTCGAGGCCTTCAAGCCCGTCTGCCCGCGCTGCCTGTTCCTCATGCGGGCGGAAAACCGCCTGACCCTGGCCGAGATCACCCGGCGTGAAGGGGACAACATCATTGAAGGTCGCCTGCACTGCGACGACGACGACTGCGGGCAGTCCTATCCCATCCTCGACGGGATGCCGATCCTGATGCCGGACATGAAGGTCCTGGTGATCGGCCATCTGGCCTATCTGGTGTCGCGCGACGACCTGTCGCCGACGGTGGAAAATATGCTGGCCGAGGCGGCCGGGCCGGGCAGCCTGATTGATTCGATGCGGCAGTTGACCAGTTCCTATGCCTGGGATCACTACGCCATGCACGACCCGGCCGAAGCCGTCCCCCAACCGGGCCACGAGCATGGTTCCGCCGCGGCCTGCATGCGTCGCGGCCTGGACATGCTCGGCAGCCTGCCCGATGGGCCGTTGCTGGAAATCGGCTGTGCCACGGGCGGGGCCACGTTCGCTCTGGCCGATGCCGATCCCGACCGGCTGGTGATCGGCATGGACACCTCGTTCGTGCCGCTGCGGGTGGCCCAGAAGGTGCTGCGCAACGGGGTGGTCAGTTATGCCCGCCGCCGCATCGGCATGGTCTATGACCGCCGTACCTTCGCCCATGCCCCGGCCGAGGGCGGGCGGGTGGATTTCTGGCTGTGCGACGCCATGGCCGCCCCCTTTGCGGCCGGGACCTTTGCCGGGGTGGCGGCGCTGAACGTGCTCGACTGCATGCCCGACCCGCCGATGCTGCTGACCGAGGTCGAACGCCTGCTCATGCCCGGCGGCGGCGCGGTGCTGGCCTGCCCTTATGATTGGGCGGCCCACGCCACCCCGGCCGAGCACTGGCTGGGCGGCAAAAGCGTGTACGGCGACCATGCCGGGGCGGCTGAACCGCTGGTCCGCAGTCTGCTGGTGCCGGGGGCGCATCCCCGTTCGGTCAACGGCATGGAACTGGCGGCCGAGGACTTGAACCATCCGTGGCGGGTGCGCCTGCACGATCGCTCCACCATGACCTATTCCACGCACCTGATTACCGCCCGGCGCACCGGAGCGGCGCTGTCCAAGCCCTTGCACGCCTGCGGCTGCGGTCATGCCCATCAGGATCATGGACACGAGCACGCCCCCGCCGCCCCCCTCCCTGCAGACCGCCCCAAGGTGACGGCATGAACCGGCTGTGGCGACTCCTGCCCGGTGACTGGCCGCTGCATGGCCGGTTGACCGCCTGTGTCGCCACGGGCGCCGCCGTGGCGTTCACCTTGTTCGTGGTGGTCGCCGCCCTGGCCTTGCAACATACCGAGCGGGGCCTTGCCGTTGAGCGGATGCGTATTGTTGCGACGGGCATCGCCACAGCCATTGAAAGCCGTGTTGACCTGGGCTTGCCGCTGGACTTCCTAGAAGACGCCCAGCGGCTGATTGAGCGCGAGAAGGTGGCGACACCGGGCATCAGCCGCATCGACCTGTTCGGCCCACGCGGCATGACCCTGTACAGCACCGAGCGCGCCGCCATCGGCGAGCCGGTCGATCCAAGCTGGATGAGCGGCCCCAGCCAGCCGGCCAGCAAGCCGTGGGTCACCCGGCGCAGCCAGGATTTCGAGGTCGGCGTGCCGATCATGAACAGCTTCAACCGGGCCATCGGCGGGGTCGCCGTGGTGGTCACCAGCAGCGGCGTGGTCGATGGCATGGGGGCCATTCTGCTGGCCGTGGCCGTGCCGGGGTTGCTGCTGCTCATTCTGGGATTGCTCGCGGCCCTGTGGGCGGCCCGCCTGTTCCTGGGCGACTGGGAGCGCCGGATTGACGGGTCGGTGCGCCGACTGGCCGCGCCCCTGGGCGCGGATCCGGCAGCCGGGCCGGGCGAGCGGTCGGCGGTTGACATGGCCGGGCATCGCCTGCGGGTGGTGCTGTCTGAAATGGACGCGGCGGAACGGCGCATCCGCCAGATCGACGAAAGCGCATAGTGTTTCGAGCGTCCCCCAGGTCGGTGACCGGGTGGCGCTTTTGGGGGAGGGTTCGGTCCTGCTGCTCAATAGATCTCAGATTGTCCTGGTCATTCTCGTTGGGCTGGCGGTGCTGCTGCCGTGGCTGGCGATGGCCGTGGGCACCCTGGAGGCGGGCCGCACCGTGCTCGCCCCCGAGGTCGAACGCCGGGTGGAGACGGTCGGGCGCGGGGCCGTGCAGAGCATTGACCACGCCTTGTCGCTGGGCATCCCCCTGGCCGACCTGAACGGCGTCGAGGCCTTCTTCGGCGAGATGTTCGTGCACAACCCCGAGGTTGCCTGGATCGCCATCGTCAACACCTCCGGCACGGTGGTGCATGTGGCCGGGGCCGCCGGGGCGGTGGGAGACGCCGCCGCGCCCCCTGTCGGTGCCAGCCTGTCGGGCGACCCCAATGCCGTGGTCCTGCCCCTGAAGGCCCACGACGTCGAGGCCGGGCAGCTTGTCCTGCGCTGGTCCGTGGCCGGCGAGGCGACGGTCATGGCGCGCAGCCTGGCCGCCATGACCGTGGTTTTGATGGCCGGACTGGTTGCCGCGTGGGAGATTTCGCGCGCCCTGTGGGGCGTTGGGGTGGAGGCGTCGGCCCTGGCCGTGGATCGCTTCGTGCGCCGCATCCTCAAGGGCGACCTGACCGGGGCCATTCCGGTGGCCGGGCAAGACGTCCTGGGGCGCCTGGGGGGCGAGGTCACCCGCCTGACCCGCTTGGTCAACTATCGCAGCGAGGAACTTCAGGCCCTGGCCCAGGACGTCGCCCGCGTGGTGCCGGCCGAGGATGCCCAGACCGTGCGTGACATTGCCACCAACAGCGTGGCCGGGCTGAAACTGGCGCCCGAGGAAGCCGTTCCGGCCCCCGGCCTGCGTCAGATGCCGTTGACCCGCTTTGTGATGTTCTGCGTCGGCTTGGCCTTGGCCCTGCCGCTGTTGGTCCTGCTGGATGGCCTGTCGTCTCCCGCGCCGCCCTCGGCCTGGATGTGGTCCGGGGCGGCGACGTTGCTTCCGGCGGTGCTGCTCAGTCGGTACAGCGGGCTTGCGGTGGTTCCCGGCCGTCTGCTGGCCTCGATCGGCATGATCATGGTGGAGGTGGCGCTTCAGGGCCTGATCGTGCCCTGGGCCGTGGCCGCCCCGATCAATGGCCTGATCCTGGGCGTCGGGCTGGGGTTCCTCATGCAGCCCCTGCGGCTGGCCTGCATCGGTGAAGGCCGCACCCACGAGGAAGTGGGCCAGCAGACGGCGCTCGGGATGATTTCCGGCCTTCTGGTCGGCACCGGCCTGGGCGCCATCCTGATGTCCCTGGTGCCCGAGCCGCCGGTCAACAGTCTGGCCGGTCTGATGATGCTGTCGGCCCTGGGCGCCGTGCTGCTGTGGTATTCCCCACCGCCGCGCTCCAGCGTCAGCGAGGCGGCATGGCCGAACCCGCAGGAAATCGCCGCCGTGGCCGGGCGGTGGCAGCTTGCCCTGCTGACCCTCATGGTGGCGGTGCCGGTGCGTATCCTGATGATGCTGGTGGTCGTGGTGCTGCTGCCCAGCGTTCTGTTGGGCATGGACAACAACATGGTCGATCTGGCCTGGGTGTCCATGCTGCTGCCGACCTGTCTGGTGCTTGGCTGGAAGGCCGCCGGGTGGGTGCGTGGCGGGCGGCCGCCCTACATGGTGATGGGGGGCGTCGCCCTGGTGTCGGGGATGCTCGCCCCGCTGGTCACGCCCGACCGGCCGGTCCTGGCGCTGCTCAGCCTGGCCGTGCTGCTGCTGGCCGGAGGGGCTGCGGCCAACGTGCGCCAGAGGGCGGCGCGCGAGGCGGCGATTATCAGCGGCCACGGCATCGGCCATGGCCGGTATGAACGCGTGGTGTCGTTCTTTGAAACCCTGTCCATGGTGGCCGCCCTGATGCTTGCGGGGATGGTCGGGGATGCCCATGGCGCCGGCATGGCGCTGGTGGAGACCTCGGCCCTGGTGGTGCTGATCGGCACCCTGGCGGCGGTCGTCCTGCTGCTGCCGCAAGCCAAGCGCATTCAAACGGACGAAGCTCCGGTGGGGGGCCGGTCATGACCCTGCGCAGCCGTATCATGCTGTTCGTCAGCCTGTGCTTCGTGGTGCTGGTTGTCGGTGTTTCCTATGCCGGGCTGGTGCGCGAGGCCATGCTGGTCGAGCGGTTCGCCGAAACCAAGGTGCGCTCGCAGCAAGCCCTGTGGCGCCATGTCTCGGGCACTTTGGCACAGTCCATGGATGCCCCGCTGGAGACCATTGCCAGCCTGCCGGACCTGCCGCGCCTGATCGCGGGGCGCGACGCGGCGGCTTTGTCGCTGCTCATCCAGCCTGTGGTTTCAGGGCTGCGCCAGGACGGCGTGGCCTTGGTCGAGGTGTTCAGCGCCGAGGGCCAGTTGCTCTACACCTCCTCGGCCGGCGCCGGGCTGGAGGAACGGGCGGTGGCCGACGCCGGGGCGATCACCCGCGTGGCCGACTTTGGCAAGGGCAGTTCCACCGTGGCCCGCGATCACGACGGCCGCCTTCTGGTCGTTCTCATGCATCCGGTAACGCTAGGCGAAGGCGTGGCCGGGGGCGAGGGTGTGGCCGGCGTCCTGGTTTTGGGGCGGCCGGTCGATGCGGCGCTGGAAAACATCAAGGCCGACGCCGGGGTGGAGGTCTATGTCACCGATCTGCGCTATGGCGTAGTGCAAGGCACCAATCCCCGCCTGTGGGCGCAACTGGAACCGGAACTGGTTCGCGCGGCTACCGGCGCTGTGGTGGACCTGGAAGCGGGCGGCCATGTCTACAACGCCGTGATGCGGACCATTTCCAACTCGGCCGGGGCGCGCCTGGGCTATCAGATCACGGTCGAGGATATCACCGAGACAGCCAGCCACCTGTCCCTGGTCCACAAACTGACGGCGCTGGCCGCCGTGGTCTTTGGGCTGGGCATCCTGGCCCTGTTGTCAACCTATCTGGCCCGCGCCTTCCGTCCCCTCAGCACCGCCATTGCCGGGCTCAATGCCCTGTCGCGTGGTGATCTTTCGGTCGAGGTCGAGGGCCGGGCGCAGGAGGACGAGGTCGGCCGCGTGGCCCAGGCCGTGCGGGTGTTCCGGGATCAGCAGCGGGCCTATCGGCGCCAAGCCGACTCGCGGGCCCGCCAGGGCGCCCGCCAGCAGCGCCACATCCGACGCAAGATGCTCAGTCTGGCGGAAACCCTGGACCCCAACGCCCAGGCCGAGGTTCTGCGCGACCTGGAGCGCATCGAAAAGGCGGGCAAGGAAACGCCGGGCAAGAAGCCGCCCGCCACCGGGGAGGTACCCCGTCAGGGCGAGGCGCTGGGCGATATTGCCGTGGCCTTTGACGTCATGGTCCAGCGGGTCAGCGACCAGCACGGCCGCCTGGATTCCCTGGTCACCGAACTGCGCGCCGCCCTGGAGGCCAAGAACGAACTCGCCAACCTGCAACAGCAGGTGGAGGTGGCCGGACGGATGCAGATGACCATGCTGCCCGATCCGCTGCCGCCGCGCTCCGACATTGAGGTTGCCGGGCGCCTGATTCAGGCCCGCGAATTCGGCGGCACGTTCTATGACTACTTCCCCATCGGCGAGGGCCGCATGGCCGTGGTGGTGGCCGAGGTGGTGGGCAGCGGCCTGCCCGCCGCGTTCTTCACCCTGACCACCCGCAGCCTGATCCGGTCGGTCGCCCTGTTCGACCTGTCCCCGTCGGAGTGCTTGCAACGGGTCAACGACCTGCTGGTCGGTGAAGGCGGGGCCGAGGATCTGTCGGCCCACATGGTGCTGGGCATCCTGGATGTGACCAACGGCCGGATCTCCTTCTCCACCGCCGGCACGCCCCAGGTGTTCCTGATGCGCCGGGTGGGCGAGGTGTCGGCCGTGCCGCTGGTTCCGGCGCCGTTGCTGGGCCTGACCCACGGTGCGACGTTCGAGACGCGTGAACTGACCATCCCGCCGCGGTCCTCGGTCATCGCCTGCTCGACCGGGTTGGTGCAGGCGACCAATGCGGCGGGCGGAGAATTCTCGCAGGTCGGCCTGCTTGCCACCCTGCGCGGCCTGGACGATCTGGCCGTGGACGTGGTGACGACCGGGGTGGTGGAAGCGGTTGGGGCCTTCACCGGCGGGCGGCCGCAGGCCCATGACCTGACCGCGTTGGCGCTGCGGTTCAATGGGCCGCAGTGATCTTTAGACGTAGGCTTGGCCCGCCGAGTCGCTGAAGGCTTTACGCCGAGTCGCGGTTGTTGTACGAGGATTCCTGAAATAGTGTTCCGAGCCGGGAGTTGCCACGCATGTTAGCCTTGATGCCCCACGGTCCGGCGGTTTCCTACCCGCCTGCGGTGTGGCGGCAGTATACCCTGCCGGGGCTGGGCCTGGAAAACCTGCGGGACGAAGGCCCGCTGGACCGCCCGATGGCGGCCAACGACGGGGCCGCGCCCGGCTTGCGCTCGTATCAGGTGCGGTGCCGCACGGATCTGCATGACGCCTGCCGTGCCGCTGCCGCGCGGGCCGGGACGCCGCTCAGCCAGATGGCGCGCTCCACCCTGGCCATGCTGACGCCCGAGCATCTGGCCGATCTGGTCGATCCGGGCGCCCCCCTGCCGGCCGATGGCTGGCGGGTCGGGCGGCGCCTGGAGACCCCGGTGCTGCGCCTGCGGGTGCAGCAGGGGCTGACCGCCGTCGAGATTCGCAAGGCGCTGGGCCTCATGGTCGGGCTGCGCAGTGGCGGCCACCTGATCCTGCCACGCCACGGCGTGCGCGAGCTTGAACAGCGCGCCACCCGCCAGACCGAAACCGTGGAGCGCCTGCGCAAGGGCATGGCCCTGCTGGCATTCGAGCCCCTGGAGTCGGGCGTGAAGACCTATGCCGAGGCCCTGCATGTGCTGCGCTTCCCGCCCGGCGCCAAACCCGATCCCGAAACGGTGGGGGCCCGGTTCAAGGCCATGGCGGCGCTCTTGCATCCCGATGCCGGTTTGGTGGATCATCACTCCCACATGATCCAGTTGATCGAGGCACGGCGCATACTGCGGGGCAAGTAACCCTCTCTCGGCGCCACGCCACGGATCAGCGCCGGGGGCGGGGGACGATAGACAATGGGTAACGGACGGTCGGCATCCATGGCCGACGTCGGCGGCGGCGTGTTCGCGGCCCTGGCCGGGCTGCCCGGCAACATCGCCTTTGGCCTCATCGCCTTTGCCCCCTTGGGCGCCCTGCTGAGCGGGGGGGCGGTGCAGGCGACCATGCTGTCGGCGGCGCTGGGCACTCTGGCGCTGATCGCCGTGGGCCGGTCGAGCGTGCTGTTGGCCGCCCCCAGCGCCCCTATCGCCATGATCCTGGCCGACCTGCTGACCCGCTTTCAGGCCGATGGCGCCACCGTTCCCCAGGCCATGGCCGGGGTGATCGGGGCCAGCCTGGTGTGCGGGGTGGCATTATTCCTGTTCGCCATGTTGCGCATCGGCCGCATCATCAATTTCATCCCGCAGCCCATGGTGGCCGGCATCCTCACCGGCACCGCCGTGTTGATCGCCGTCGCCCAGATTGGCCCGCTGTTCGCCTCGGCCGATACGGGGGCGTCCCTGGCCGTCACCCTGATCGTGGCCGCCATCGGCTTTACCGCCATGGCTGTCGGCCAAAGCGCCGGGCGCCCGGTTCTGGGCGCGGCTGCCGGGCTGGTCCTGGGGCTTGCGGCGGCCCATCTTGCCCCCCTGCTGGGCCTGCCCGCCCCTTCCGGCGGGCGGGTGGCCGCCGCCG
>LAEA01000271.1 GCA_000961745.1 Rhodospirillaceae bacterium BRH_c57
GGCCCGCCCAGGCCGTCAACCTCTTTTTTCATCCCCTTTCTTCACCACCCGAACCCCAAAGGACCCGACCCCGAAGGGAAGCATCCCCACCAAAGCCAACCATTCCGGCTTCGCGGGACACCCTGGCATGAAGGATGAAAGCAGACTTGTCGGCCTCCGGAACGCTCCGGCGCCAACGAGGGGGTTTGTAGGGGACCATCACAAAACTGTCAACGCCTTTTTGCGCTGCAATAACGGTTTCAGCACCGCGAATGCCCCCCAACGACGACAGCAGCGCCGTTCTGTTTTTATTTTAGTAGATAACGCGCGCGCGTATCCGGAACACAGGCGCACCAACGGCCCATAAAGCGAATGAATCCGGCACATTACACGCTGTTTTGGTCCTGTTATGGAAAGCGACCGCGCGAATGCAATGATTTGACGCCAGAAATCGCCACAGGAAGCTGTTGACTTCGCCCGGCTGGTCTTTCATTCTGCCGATGCAACGAAAAGACTACCCGGCCCGGTTGATTTTTCGCAACCGGACGGACACCAGCCTACTGCTGCCCAGGGGAGTTCCGAACGTCATGCGGCACCGCAAACCCGCTGTTTTCATCACGGCCGGCCTATTCGTCGGCGCCGCCGCAGTAACTGCCGTGGCCTTGTTCCTGCCCCTGGCTTCCCTGTCTGATGCCGCCGCCCCGGCTGCGACACAAAACCGGACCTCTGCCATGGTGACCGGCCCCCGTAGCGCCGGGCGGTTCAGCACCCCCCAGGGCGGATCGCAGGGCACGGCTTCGGCGACAGGCGCCTCCACGGTGCCGTCCCCCAAGCCGCAGCCTAGCGCGTCGTCCGAGAACGGCGTTCTTACCCTGGCCCATGCAGGCCGGGGCAGTGTGTTGGGCAGCGGCCCGATTCCCGGCGCCAACCGGCGCGAGGTTCTGACCGTGTCACGCGGCGACACCCTGATGAAGATGCTGGTCAACGCCGGCGTCGAACGGGGCGAGGCCCACGCCTCCATCGAGTCGCTTCGCGACGTGTGGGATCCGCGCAGCCTGCGCCCCGGCGACCAGATTTCCGTGACGTTCACCCTGGACCACGACGACGGGGAAGTCTTCCACGGCCTGTCGCTGGAGCCCGACCCGGCACGCCGGGTCCTGGCCTCGCGCGATGATACCGGCGAATTCTCGGCCACCGAGGTCAAGGCCAAGCTGAGCGACCAGACCCTCCGCTTCGAAGGCCCCATCGACTCGAGCCTATATATGGCCGCCACGGCCGAGGGCGTGTCTCCGACCGCCCTGGCAACCATCATCAAGGCGTTCTCCTACGACGTGGACTTCCAGCGCGACATCCATCCGGGCGACCATTTCGCAATCATGCTCGACCGCAAGGTGGCGCCCAACGGCCAGCGCGTCGGCGAGCCGGTGGTGACCTATGCCTCGCTGACCCTGTCGGGCAAGAAACTGGCCATCTTCCGCTACGAGGACAGCGCCGGCGACATTGACTACTACGACCAGGAAGGCCACAGCGTCCGCAAGGCGCTGCTGCGCACCCCGGTCAACGGCGCCCGCCTGTCGTCCGGCTTCGGCAAGCGCAAGCATCCGATTCTCGGCTACAGCAAGATGCACCGCGGCGTGGACTTTGCCGCGCCAACCGGCACGCCAATCTTCGCCGCGGGCGACGGGGTGATCGAAAAGGCCGGTGTCAATGGCGGGTACGGCAACTACGTTCTCCTCCGCCACAACACCTCGTTCCACACCGCCTATGCCCACATGTCACGCTTTGGCAAGGACATGAAGGCCGGCAAGCGCGTGCGCCAGGGCGACGTGATCGGCTACATCGGCTCCACCGGCCGGTCCACCGGGCCGCACCTGCACTACGAAATCCTCAAGAAGGGCGCCCAGGTCAACCCGCTGGCCGTGAAGTTCCCCTCGGGCCGCGAACTGGACGGCAAGGAACTCAAGCGTTTCGCCGCCGCCCGCCAGGAAACCGAACGCCTGTATGCCAGCCTGCCCAAGGCCAGCACGATGGCCCAGGCCGAAACGACCAAAGCGAAAAATTAGATACCGGCAACTGGCCGGAATGCCAAAGGGCCGCTCTGTGGGAGCGGCCCTTTTTGCTGGGTCCTGGGCGGAGAGTTGAAGTAATTTGACACAGAGGACACAGAGGAAGGCACAGAGATCTCGGTGCAAATAGCCGCGCGCAACGCATAAAATAAAACCAAGCAAACACTGCCTGCGGCGCCACTCCGTACTCTCTGTGTCCTCTGTGCTCCCCCGCTTCACTTCGTCAAAGCCTCAATGCACCACCGGCGGCTCGGCCATTGTGTCGAGGTCGAGGAGGGCCGGGCTGCCGTTGATGGTCAGGGTGCCGCCCTCGGCGCCGACGGTGATCGTGTCGCCGTCCTTGATCCGCCCATCGAGCAGCATCATGGCCAGGGGGTTTTCCAGATTGCGCTGGATCACCCGCTTCAGCGGCCGCGCGCCGTACACCGGATCATACCCAGCCTCGGCCAGCCAAGCGAGACCGGCGTCGTTGACCTCCAGGGCCATCTTGCGGTCTTCCAGGCGCTTGCGCAGGCGGCCCAACTGGATGGTGACGATGCTGGCCATGTGGCGCTCGAACAGACGGTGGAACAGCAGCACCTCGTCCAGGCGGTTGATGAACTCGGGCCGGAAGGTGGCCCGCACGGCCTCCATGACCTCGGCCCGCACGGCACTGCTGTCCTGGCCCTCGATCTGGTTGGCGAGGTACTCGGCGCCCAGGTTGGAGGTCAGGATGATGAGCGTATTGCGGAAATCCACGGTGCGCCCGTGGCCGTCGGTCAGCCGCCCGTCGTCCAGCACCTGCAAAAGCACGTTGAAGACGTCCGGGTGGGCCTTTTCGACCTCGTCGAACAGGATGACCTGATAGGGCCGACGGCGCACCGCCTCGGTCAGACGGCCGCCTTCCTCGTACCCGACATAGCCCGGAGGGGCACCGATCAGGCGGGCCACCGAGTGCTTTTCCATGTACTCGGACATGTCGATGCGGACCATGGCCGATTCGTCGTCAAACAGGAATTCGGCCAGGGCCTTGGTCAGTTCGGTCTTGCCGACGCCAGTCGGGCCGAGGAACAGGAACGAGCCGATCGGCCGGTTCTGGTCCTGCAACCCGGCGCGCGAGCGGCGCACGGCGTTGGACACAGCAACCACCGCCTCGCGCTGGCCGATGACCCGCTTTTGCAGGGCCTCTTCCATGCGCAGCAGCTTGTCGCGTTCACCTTCGAGCATCTTATCGACCGGGATGCCGGTCCACCGCGACACCACCTGGGCCACATGCTCGGCGCTGACGGTTTCGGTCAGCAGGGAACCGCCCTGCCCGGCTTCCTGTTCACTATGCTCGGCCTCGGCCAGCTTGCGTTCCAGGTCGGGGATGACGCCGTACTGAAGTTCACCGGCCTTTTCGAGCCGCCCCAGGCGCTTTGCCTGATCCAATTCGATACGCGCCTGATCGAGCGCCTCCTTGATCTTGGTGGCGCCGGCCAAGGTGTCCTTTTCCGCCTGCCAGCGGGCGGTGAACTCGCGCGATTCCTCCTCCAGGTCGGCCAGTTCCTCCTCCAGACGCCCCAGGCGGTCGCGGGAGGCGACGTCGGTTTCCTTCTTCAGCGCCTCGCGCTCGATCTTGAGCTGGATGACACGGCGGTCCAGTTCGTCCAGTTCCTCGGGCTTGCTGTCGACCTGCATCCGCAGGCGCGACGCCGCCTCGTCCATCAGGTCAATGGCCTTGTCAGGCAGGAAGCGGTCGGTGATGTAGCGGTGCGACAAGGTGGCGGCGGCGACAAGGGCCGAGTCCGCGATGCGCACGCCATGGTGCAACTCGTACTTTTCCTTGATGCCGCGCAGGATGGACACGCTGTCCTCGACCGAGGGTTCGTCCACAAACACCGGCTGGAAACGCCGCGCCAGGGCGGCGTCCTTTTCCACATGCTTGCGGTATTCGTTCAGGGTGGTCGCGCCGACGCAGTGCAGTTCGCCGCGCGCCAGGGCCGGCTTGAGCAGATTGGAGGCGTCCATCGACCCTTCGGCCGCGCCCGCCCCGACCAGGGTGTGCATCTCGTCGATGAACAGCACGATCTGGCCCTCGGCCGAGGTCACTTCGTTGAGGACGGCCTTCAGGCGTTCCTCAAACTCGCCGCGATACTTGGCACCGGCCACCAGAGAGCCGAGGTCGAGAACCAGCAGGCTCTTGCCCTTCAGGCCCTCGGGCACGTCGCCGTCCACGATGCGCAGGGCCAGCCCCTCGATGATGGCGGTCTTGCCGACGCCGGGTTCGCCGATCAGCACCGGGTTGTTCTTGGTCCGGCGGGACAGCACCTGGATGGTGCGGCGGATTTCCTCGTCGCGGCCGATCACCGGATCAAGCTTGCCATCCCGCGCCGCCTGGGTCAGGTCGCGGGCGTACTTCTTCAGCGCGTCATACTGTTCCTCGGCCCCGGCGCTGTCGGCCTTGCGGCCCTTGCGCAGGGCGTTGATGGCGCCGTTGAGCTTCTGCGGCGTGGCCCCGGCGGCGGCCAGGATCTTGTGCGCCTCGGTATTGGGGAAGGCGGCCAGCGCCAGCAGCAGGTATTCGGCGGTGACGAAGCTGTCCCCGGCCTTCTCGGCCATTTCCTGGGCCTGCACGAACACCCGCGACAAGTCCTGCGCGTAGTACATCTGCGCCCCGCCACCCTGCACCTTGGGCAGCTTGGCGACGGCGGCATCGACGTCGGCCTTGGCCTTGGCGGCGTCCGCCCCGGCCGAGCGCAGCAGGTTGGAGGCCAAGCCTTCCTTGTCATCGAGCAGCGCCTTGAGCATGTGCTGCGGCGTTACCTGCTGGTGGGTTTCGCGCAGCGCGATGGTCTGGGCCGCCTGAATGAAGCCTTTAGACCGGTCGGTGAAGTTTTCCATGTTCATGTTTTCTGTCCTCTGCGAGCGACACCGGAACCCTGCCCCTGCACATGGCGGCAGGATATCCGCTCAATCCATCCGGATATCTAGGGAGGCGAGGCACGTTTTGGCAAGATATCTCTCCCCACCGGGCAGCCCCACCCATAGGGGGAGATTGACAGGCCGCCGGGCCCGAGGGAAGGTGCAGACTATGAGTATTTCCGTCTCCGCCCTATACTGCCATCCCGTCAAGGGTTTGAGCCCCGAGCCCCTGGACCACACGGTCCTGGAGCCCGGCGCAGGCGTGCCCGGCGACCGGCGCTTTGCCATCCTGCACGGCAGCGCTCCGTTCGACGCGCTGCAACCCTCGTGGTTGCCGGGAACCGCGTTCCTCACCCTCAGCAACCACCCGCGCCTGGCCGAACTGACCACGCGCTGGATCCCCGTCGCCAACACCCTGACGGTCGAGCGCAAGGGCCGCCAAGTGGCCCGTGGCAACCCGACCACGGCCCTCGGCCGGGCGATGCTCGAAGAGTTCTTTTCCGCGTTCCTCAAGGAAAAGGGCCTGACCCTGCGTGTGGTCGATGGCCAGACCGTCGCCTTCATGGATCAGCCCGAACCGCTGGTGTCGATCATCTCCCAGGCCTCGCTCCACGACCTGGAACGGGTGGCCGGGCGGCCCCTGGACGTCCGCCGCTTCCGCGCCAACGTGGTCGTCGACGGCGAGGCCCCATGGCAGGAAGCCACCTGGGTCGGCCAGGACATCACGGTCGGCGGCGCCCGACTGCAAGTGGTCGGGGAGATCACGCGCGGCGGCACACCGGCACTGAACGTCAACCCCGACACCGGCCAGATCGACATCGTTCTGCCCCGCATGCTGACCGGCGGCCTCGGCCGCACCACCTTCGGCGTTAGCGCCCGCGTGATCGACGGCGGGCGGGTTGCGGTGGGGGATGCTGTTGTGGTGCCGCAGGCATAGGGCTGAGTGCGGACAGGCTCTGTCCCCAGGTGGAGCCGACGAAAAAACCGCCCGGCAGAGGCTGCACGGGCGGTTCTTTTTGACGGGCCGAGCCTGATCCGAAAGGGGATCAGCCGTTGGCGACTTCCTTGGCCGGTTCGTCGCCGGTGGCCTTGGTGGTGCGGCGGCGGCGGGGGGCCTTTTTGGGGGCCTCCTCACCGAGGTCCACGACACCGCCTTCGACCGGCTCGGCGGCAGGGGCCGGAGCAGCCTTGGCGGGCTTGGCCTTGGCCGCAACCGGCTTGACGTCAACGGCCTTGGCCTCAGCGGGCTTGGCTTCGGCGGGCGGGGCCTCAACAGGCTTCGCTTCAACGGGCGTTGCTTCGACAGGCTTCTGCTCAACGGGCTTCTGCTCAACCGGCTTCACATCACCGGCATTTGCCTCGGCCGGTTGCGCCACACCCTGTTCGGGGCTGCGGCGTTCGGCGTCCCCGGCTTCGCGGGCACGGGTGGAGCGGCTGCGACGACGGCGGGGCTTGCCCTCCTCGTCGCCAGACTCCGAGCCACCAGACTCACGTCCGCCAGCATCGCGGGCCACGGCATCGCGTTGGCCACCGTCTCTTTGGCCGCCGTCTCTTTGACCACCGTCACGCTGACTGCTATCCCGTTGACCACCATCACGCTGGCCCCCGTCCCGCTGGCCGCCGTCCCGCTGGCCGCCGTCCCGGCGCTGGTTGCGCTGGCCGCCCCCATCACCCCGAGAGTCGTTTCGGTTGTCGGACCGGTTGTCACCGCGATTGTCGCCCCGGTTACCGTTGCGGTCGCTGCTGCGCTCCTCGCCCTCGTCACCGTCCTGAGACTGGTAGCCCTGGGTGGGATAGTTCTGGGTCGGGTAGCCCTGCGACCCGTTGTAGCTCACATCGCCGTCGTCGGAGTCGTCCCCATCCGCATAGTCCTCGGGACCATCCATCAGGGCATGGCTCTGATCCAGACGCTGTATCGCCCTCTGGGGGTTGTTGGCGTTCTGCGTCAGGATGATGCGAAAGTAATGCTCCGCGTGCTGCAAGTAGTTCTCGCACAGCACCCGGTCGCCCTGAACCGCAGCGTCGCGGGCCATGGCCTGATACTTCTCCACCACCTGATGGGCATTGCCACGGACACGAAGGCCGGGGCCGTTGCTGTCAAAGGTGTGGTTGTGGTTACGGCTGGGACCGCCTCTGCTGCCCTTGTTGACCTGACTTCGGCCACGAGGGCGCCCTTTTCCATTCGAGCCTGGCTTCATGACTCCGTCGATACAATGCTGTTGGCGATATGGGTGGCAACCGGAGCGTCGGGAGCCTTGCGGCACCCTGCACTCCGCGCGCTGCGGTCATGCCCGTCTCTACGGACCGACCAAGTAGCGCGAAATCATTATCTGGGTCTCTGTGCGTCTAGCCTGGGGTCTGCGTCTAGCCTGGGGTGGTGGCGGTTCCGGAGACGTATTCTCCGTGGAACCGACCGGGCGTTTCATCACCCCGGCGCGTCAGCGCCCTGTCTGGTTCAACCCTATGCGGCCTGAGGCCTTGGTTCAAACCCTTTTTTGGCGTTTTCCCTATTTTCTGGGCCCCTGAGGGATGTCTGCCCGGCGGGCACATACACAACGGTCAACGCCGCCAAGATCGGCCCGGTTCCAAACGATTTCGAGCCCGGCCCCGCCAAGCAACGCGGAAACATCATCTGCCTGCCCAATTCCGACCTCGAAGGCGACCAAACCGCCGCTTCGCACACGGCCCGCGACCAGCGGCGCGAGAACCCGGTAGGCGTCGAGCCCATCGCTGCCTCCGGCCAGGGCGCGCATCGGGTCAAAGGCCCGGACTTCAGGCTCCAGTCCGGCGATCACGCCATCGGGGATATAGGGCGGGTTGGACACCACGATGTCAAAGTCGCCGCCGATCTCCAGGCCCGCCGTCCAGTCTCCGATATGGAACTCCGCCCGATCAGCCAGCCCGAGGTCCTGGGCATTGGCCTGCGCGGTCGAAACCGCCCCTTCGGCGATATCAATCCCGACGCCGGTGGCGGCGGGAAACTCGCTCAGCAGGGCCAGAAGGATGCAGCCGGTTCCAGTGCCCAAATCAAGGATGCGGAGCGGTGCCGTATGATCAGGCATAGCCTCCAGAACGGCCTCAACGAGGGTTTCGGTGTCGGCGCGGGGGTCCAGCGTGTCGGCGGAAACCGCCAGGTCGATGGACCAGAACCCACGCCGTCCCAGGATTCGGGATACCGGCTCGCGGGCCTCGCGGCGGAGCGCCATGTCCTCCAGCGCATCGGCCTGATCGGCGGTCAGCGGCATGTCGGAGCGTATCACAATGTCCTGGGGTCGGATGTTAAGGATATGGGCCACCAACATGCGGGCGTCAAGACGCGGCGTGTCGATCCCGGCGGCTGCAAACCGCCGGGTCAAGGCATCCGTGGCCCGTCCTGCGGTCCCCATCAATCCAGCTCGGACAGCAGGGCGGCCTGATCCTCGGCGGTCAGAGCGTCCACGAAGTCGTCCAGGCCTTCGCCCTGCATGACCTTTTCGATGGTGTAGGAGGTCATGTTGATGCGGTGGTCGGTCACCCGGCCTTGCGGGAAGTTGTAGGTCCGGATGCGTTCGGACCGGTCGCCCGACCCCACCTGGCTCTTGCGCGCCGCCGCCCGTTCGGAGTCCAGCGCGCGGCGCTGCTCGTCATAGATCTTGGCGCGCAGCATGGTCAGGGCCTTGGCCTTGTTCTTGTGCTGGCTTTTTTCCTCCTGGCAGGCCGCCACCACGCCGGTCGGAATATGCGTGATGCGCACCGCCGAGTCCGTGGTGTTGACGTGCTGGCCGCCGGCCCCCTGCGAGCGGTAGGTGTCGATGCGCAGGTCCTTCTCCTCGATCTGCACATCGACCTCCTGGGCCTCGGGCAGCACCGCGACGGTGGCGGCCGAGGTGTGGATGCGCCCGCCGGACTCGGTTTCGGGGACGCGCTGCACGCGGTGAACGCCGGACTCGTACTTGAGGCGGCCGAACACGTTGCGGCCGGTGATGGTGGCCGAGGCTTCCTTGTACCCGCCGATGGGGGTGTCGTTGACCTCCAGCACCTCGAACCGCCAGCCGTGCAGGGCGGCGTAGCGTTCGTACATGCGGAACAGCTCGGCCGCGAACAGGGCGGCCTCGTCGCCGCCGGTGCCGGCGCGGACTTCGAGGATGGCGTTGCGCTCGTCAGCCTCGTCCTTGGGCAGCAGGGACAGGCGGACCTCGCGTTCCAGTTCGGGAATGCGGTCGCGTAGGGAATACACCTCGTCCTCGGCCAGGGCGCGCATTTCAGGATCGGCCATCATAGCCTCGGCCTCGACCAAGTCGGCGCGGGCCTTGTTGAGTTCCAGGATGCGTTCGACCACCGGCCCCAGGTCCGACAGTTCCTTGGACAGCTTGGCGATATCCACCTTGGAGTCATGGGCCAGCAGGTCGCTCAGTTCGTCGTGCCGCGCCACGACGCGGTTCAGCTTTTCGTCCAGGCTCACCCTGTTTTCTCCTCATTTTCCAGCCCGAACAGTCGCCGCACCAGCGCCTCGGCCGTCTTGAAGTCCTCGTCATTGTCGTCAGCCGCCAGTCCCCTGAGGGCCAGCGCCGGATCATGCAAAAGCCGCCCGACCAGAAGGCGCGTCGCCCGTTCCGCGTCACCCCCAGCCTCGGCCAGGGCGCGCGCCCGTTCGGCCTCGAAATGCCGATGGAGGGCGGCGATCACCGGCACGGCAGAGCGTTCGGCCCGCGTACGCAGGAACGCCTCGACCTCGTCGGCCACGATGGCCCAGGCGGCGCGCGCGGCGGCTTCCCGC
>LAEA01000008.1 GCA_000961745.1 Rhodospirillaceae bacterium BRH_c57
GCGCCCCCGACGCCGCCGCCGAAGGCCGCGCCCGCCCGGTCCTCGACCGCCACGGGGCGCGCAACATCCACATTGTCGAACGCGACCCGGCCGGGCAGCCGGACGCCGACGCCTGAACCCTGCCTGCGCCCCCGACCGGGGGCGTTGCGCTATCCCGCCCCCCCCTATTCTCGCACGCAGGCCAGCAAACCGATGGACGATACCCCCAAGATCAATGTCGAGCACGAATCCCTCCTGATGCACGCCAGCGGGCGTCCCGGCAAGATCGAGATCGTGCCGACCAAGCCGCTGACCACGCAGCGCGACCTGTCGTTGGCCTACAGCCCCGGCGTCGCCGCCCCGTGCAAGGAAATCGCGCGCGACCCGTCGCTGGCTTACGACTACACCGCCAAGGGCAATCTGGTGGCCGTGATCTCCAACGGCACCGCCGTCCTGGGCCTGGGTGACCTGGGCGCGCTGGCGTCCAAGCCGGTGATGGAGGGCAAGGCCGTCCTGTTCAAGAAGTTCGCCGACGTGGACGCCATCGACCTTGAGGTGGACACCCGCGACGTCGAGCAGTTCATCAACGCCGTGCGTTACCTGGGTCCGTCGTTCGGCGGCATCAACCTTGAGGACATCAAGGCCCCCGAGTGCTTCATCATCGAGCAGCAACTGCGCGAGATGATGGACATTCCGGTGTTCCATGATGACCAGCACGGCACGGCCATCATCGCCGCCGCCGGTCTTATCAACGCCTGCAACCTGACCGGCCGCGATTTGGCCGATATCCGCATCGTGGTCAACGGCGCCGGGGCGGCGGGCATCGCCTGCCTGGAACTCATCAAGGCGTTGGGCGTCAAGCACGACAACGCCATCCTGTGCGACACCAAGGGCGCCATCTACAAGGGCCGCGAGGCCGGCATGAACCAGTGGAAGTCCGCCCACGCGGCTGATACCGACGCCCGCACCCTGCACGATGCCATGACCGGCGCCGATGTTTTCCTCGGTCTGTCGGCCAAGGGCGCGGTGACCCCGGAAATGGTCGCCGCCATGGCCCCCAACCCGATCATCTTCGCCATGGCCAACCCCGATCCCGAGATCACCCCGGAAGAAGTCCGCGCCATCCGCAAGGATGCCATCATGGCCACCGGGCGATCTGACTATCCCAACCAGATCAACAATGTGCTGGGCTTTCCCTACATCTTCCGCGGGGCCCTGGACGTCCGGGCGCGCACCATCAACGAGGACATGAAGGTCGCCGCCGCCCACGCCATCGCCGCCCTGGCGCGCGAGGACGTGCCCGACGAGGTGGCCGCCGCCTATGCCGGCCGGCGCCTGCGCTATGGTCCCGAATACATCATTCCGGTGCCCTTCGACCCGCGCCTGATCGCCGCCATTCCGGTGGCCGTGGCCCAGGCCGCCATGGATTCCGGCGTGGCCCAGAAGCCGATCATCGACATGGACGCCTACCGCCATGAACTGTCGGCCCGCCTGGACCCCATGGCAGCCTCCATGCAGGCCATTTCGGCCGAGGTGATGTCCAACCCGCAGCGCGTGGTCTTCGCCGAGGGCGAAGAGGAAAAGGCCATCCGCGCCGCCGTGTCGTTCCGCAACTCCGGCTATGGGCAGCCCATCCTGGTCGGCCGCGAGGACCGCATCGAACAGACCATGAAGTCCATGGGCCTGGGCAGCCTGGACGGTATCGAGATCCACAACGCCGCGAAGTCGTACCACAACAAGGAATACACCGACTTCATCTACAAACGGCTGTCCCGCAAGGGGCACCTGTACCGCGACTGTCAGCGTCTGGTGAACCAGGACCGCAACATTTTCGGCGCCTGCATGGTCGCCCTGGGTGACGCCGATGCCATGGTCACCGGCCTGACCCGCACCCACGCCGTGGCGGTCACCGAACTGCGCAAGGTCATCGACCCCAATCCGGGCGAACGCATCTTCGGCATGACCATGCTGCTGGCCCGTGGCCGCACCGTGTTCATCGCCGACACCACCGTGCACGAACTGCCGACCAGCGAAGAACTGGCCGACATCGCCATCGGGGCGGCCAAAAAGGTCCGCCAGATGGGCCACGAACCGCGCCTCGCCTTCCTCAGCTATTCGACCTTTGGCAGCCCCGAAGGCAGCGACGCCCAGCGGTCGCGCGGCGCCGTCAAGATCCTTGACGAGCGCAAGGTGGACTTTGAATACGAAGGCGAAATGGGCGCCAACGTCGCCCTGGACGCCGAATTCCTCAAGGTCTATCCGTTCTCGCGGCTGTCCGGCCCGGCCAACGTGCTGATCATGCCCGGCCAGCATTCCGCCAACATCAGCTACAAGATTATGCAGAAGCTGGGTGGCGCGCAGGTCATCGGCCCCATGCTGATCGGCGTGTCGGCCCCGGTGCAGATCGTCCACCTGGACGCCAACGTGTCCGATCTGGTGACCATGGCGGTGCTGGCCGCCCATGACGCCATCAAGCAGCGCTGAGGCGGTTGGACGGGGCCGGGAACAGGAGCGCCGCAGCCATGGCCGAACAACGGCGCTCCTCCGTCCCCACCGGGCGGCTTCTCGGGCTGGCCCTGCTGCTGGCCGCGCCGGCCGTGGCGGTGCTGATCGCCCTGGTGCTGCTCGGCCACCTGGGGATTGTCGCGGCGGTGGCGGCGGGGCTCTCCATCATTCTCCTCACCGGGGCGATGGTGCGGCCCATTGTCGCGGACCTGCTCGACGCCGCCACTTACCTGCGGGCCGACCTGGACGAGGACCGCACGCCGCCGGAGGCGCGCTATTCCGAAACCGCCCGCGATGTCGCCTCGGCGGCGACCTTTCTGCGCCAGCGCGCCGGCTTGCGGGTTACGGCGGCCGAGGCGCGGGCCGAGTCCCATGCCGCCCTGCTCGACTGCCTGCCCGGCCCGCTGCTGCTGATTGACCAGACCCGTCAGGTGGTGCGCAGCAACCCGGCCGCAGAAACCCTGTTGGGTCGCGCCGTGACCGACCGGCCGCTGGCCTCGGTCCTGCGCGATCCCCAGGTCCTGGCGGCGGTCGATGCCGCCCTTGACGATGGCAAGCACAGCGAGTTGCAGATCATCCTGTCCGGCCCGATCGAGCGCAACTTCGAGGTCCTGGTGGAACCGCTCACCAATGCCGCCTTGGCCGACGGCGCCCGCGTGCTGGTCCAGTTGCACGACATCACCGCCCTGGTCCGCACCGAACAGATGCGCGCCGACTTCGTCGCCAACGCCAGCCACGAGTTGCGCACCCCGCTGACCAGCGTTCTGGGCTTCATCGAGACGCTGCGCGGCCCGGCCCGCGACGACCAGGACGCCCACGACCGATTCCTTGCCATCATGTTTCAGCAGGCCACCCGCATGAAGCGGTTGATCGAGGATCTGCTCAGCCTGTCGCGCATCGAGCTGCGCGAGCATACCCCGCCGACCGGGCGGGCCGACCTGCGGCGCATCCTGTCCCAGGTGGCCGAGGGCTTGCAGATCCAGGCCGAGGACAAGGGGGTGCATGTCGTTTTGGACATCCCGGTCAAGCTGCCAGCGGTCATCGGCGACGCCGACGAACTGACCCAGGTGTTCCAGAACCTGATGTCCAACGCCATCAAGTACGGCCGCCGCGACACCGCCGTGACGGTGTCGGTCGAACGGGTCGGGCGTGGCCCGGCCGCCATGCCCCACGCCACGCGGATCGACGCCGTGGTCGTTCACGTCCAGGACGGCGGCGACGGCATCGCCAAGGAACACCTGCCCCGTCTGACCGAACGGTTCTATCGGGTGGACACCGCGCGGTCGCGGGAACTGGGCGGTACAGGGCTGGGTCTGGCCATCGTCAAGCACATCGTCAACCGCCATCGCGGCGCGCTGACCATCGACAGCACGGTCGGGCAGGGCAGCACCTTTTCGGTGTACCTGCCGCCCGCGCCGGGGCCATTGAAGGGGTCGTTGCAGGACGAATAGGCGATTTTTCTTGCGTCCCGGCCACAGGGCGCCAAAGTCACACCAACGTCACATAAGAAACACCCTGACACCACCACCCTGACACCACCACCCTGACACCACCACCCTGACACCACCACCCTGACACCAACGGAGACTGGCTGCCATGCCACCCATCGGCACCCCCCATACCGTCCGCGCCTTCGACGCCGAACTGGATGCGCTCAACCAGAAGATCGCCCGCATGGGCGGCATGGCCGAGACGCAACTGGGGGACGCCGTCCAGGCCCTGGTCACCGCCGATCTGGCGCTGGCCGATCAGGTCATCAAGGGCGACGATGCGGTTGATACCACCGAGGACTCGGTGAACGAGATGGTCGTGCGGATGCTGGCCCTGCGCCAGCCCATGGCCGACGACCTGCGCGTCGTCATGTCGTCGCTGAAGGTGGCCGGCGCCCTGGAGCGCGTCGCCGACCATGCCGCCGGCATCGCCCACCGGGTGCACACCCTCAAGCACCATGCCCCGGTCCCGGCCGTGAAGTCGGTCGGGCGCCTGGGTGCGCTGGTCCTGGAACTGCTCAAGGACAGCCTTGACGGCTACTCCAACCGCGACACCGAACGGGCCATCCGGGTGTGGGAACGGGACGAGGAGGTGGACGCCCTGTATTCCAGCCTGTTCCGTGAACTGCTGACCTACATGATGGAAGACCCGCGCAACATCGCGCCGTGCAGCCATCTGCTGTTCGTGGCCAAGAACCTGGAGCGCATCGGCGACCACGCCACCACGGTGGCCGAGGTCACCCACTTCATCGCCACCGGCAAACGTCTCGGTCGGGGCCGCCCCAAGGGCGACACCACCGCGAGCTTTGACATGCCGGAGAGCAATTGAAGTGAAGTGAATGGAAGGGATTTACCACAGAGGACACAGAGATCACAGAGAAGTGAAGGAGAGGGAGGGTTTCGGAACGCGCGTAGCGCAGTGAAATTCGGGGTTATCCGCCTGCGGCGCCACCTTACTCCGCACTCTCTGTGCCTTCTCTGTGCCTTCCTCTGTGTCCTCTGTGGTTTCCCGCTTCACTTCCTTAATGCGGACTACTTTCGCACCTTGTCCTCAATGGCGTCCCAGATGCCAGCTTCCAGGCTGGACCCGTCGAAGCGGCCGATTTCCTGGAGACCCGTGGGGCTGGTGACGTTGATTTCGGTCAGGTAGTCGCCGATCACGTCGATGCCGACAAAGATCAACCCCCGGCGCTTCAGTTCCGGGCCGATGGCGGCGCAGATTTCGCGGTCGCGGTCGGTCAGGATGGATTTCTCCGGCCGCCCGCCGACGTGCATGTTGGACCGTGCTTCGCCCTCGGCCGGGACGCGGTTGATGGCGCCGGCTGGTTCGCCGTCGATCAGGATGATGCGCTTGTCGCCCAGGCGGACCTCGGGCAGGTAGCGTTGCACGATCAGGGGTTCGCGCGAGCGTTCGGTGAACATTTCAAGCAGCGCGCCGAGGTTCTCGTCGCCGGGCTTGATGTGGAACACCCCGGCCCCGCCGTTGCCGAACAGCGGCTTGACGATGATGTCCTGGTGCTCGGCCCGGAACGCCTTGATCAGCGCCATGTCCGACGAGATCAGGGTGGGCGGCATGACCCCTTCGAAGTGGGTGACGAACAGCTTTTCGGGTGCGTTGCGCACCTCGGTCGGGTTGTTCACCACCAGCGTCTTGGGGTGGATGTGGTCGAGGATGTGGGTCGCCGTGATATAGGCCATGTCGAACGGCGGATCCTGCCGCATCAGCACCACGTCCACGTTGACCAGATCAATGTCTTCCCAGGCACCGAGGGTGAAGTGGGCGCCCTTCTCGCGCTTGACGGTCAGCGGGCGGGCCTTGGCCGACACCACGCCGTCGCGGAACGACAGGTGGCGGGGCAGGTAATGCCACAGCCGGTGGCCGCGCGCCTGGGCTTCGACGGCCAGGGCGAAGGTGCTGTCGGCGGTGATGTCCACCGTTTCGATGGGGTCCATCTGGATGGCGACGTCGAGGCTCATGCTTGGGCTCTCCTTTAGTTCAGCCGGTGCCGCAACTCGTGCAGCACGTCCTCGATACGGTCGCGGTCCGTGCCCGGAGGGGCCAGTGTCAGATAGGTGTCCAGGTGGTCGAGCGCCCGGTCCAAATCGCCCAGGCGCATGTGCATCAGCCCGGCCTCGCGCCACAGACGGTGATCGGCCGGGGCCATCAACAACATCTGCTCGACGGTTTCCAGGGCGCGGTCAAAGCGCCCGGCCTCCAGATGGCGGAGCTTCACGTTGTTGTGCAGCCGCACCAGGATCTCGCGGTTGCCGACCGCGGTGTAGAACTCCGGGGTCAGTTCGGCCGCCGGGCCGGAGATCGCCTTGAGCAAGGCCCGCAGGTCGGCGACACCCAGCACCTGCCCGTCATGGAACGGGTCGATGATGACCCGTTCGCCGCCGTCGGCGTCCAGGCGGATCAGGAAATGGCCGGGAAAGTTCAGCCCCTCGGCCGACCAGCCCTGGCTGCGTGCGGCGTACAGGTACAGAATCCCGAGGCTGACCGGCAGGCCGCGACGGCGGTCGATCACCCGCATCATGTCGGCGTTCTGCGGGTCCTCATAGGTTTCGGCGTCGCCGGTGTAGTGCCAGTGCTCGGCCAGGGTGGCGTGCAGCAGGGCGGCCCGGCCATCAGCGCTGTCGGAACGCTCCCCGGTGGATGCGGCTTCGCTCAGGCTGTCGCGCAGGGCGCACAGGTGGTCGCGGTAGGGGTCGATGGATTTGCCGGGATGACCGCAGGCGGCCAGCACCAACGCGGCGTCGGCGAGGTCGATGTCGTCTTCGGGCCGGTCAGCCAGATCGGCCAGCGCCCGGCGCAGGGTTCCCGACAGGGTAGAGGCAATTGCAGCGCTCACACACCCTCCCTGCGCGGTCCAACCCGCGCCGGATCAGTCTTCAGCCGGACGTGGTTCACCACGCGGCGCACGTAATCGGTATTGCGGGCCCAAGACAGCACGCGGTCCAGCTCCGTTTGGTTCTGGGCAACGCCCATGACATAGACCGTCCGTTCGACCACGTCCACGGCATAGTTGATCGACTGGATTTCGGAGTCGAACAGAAGGTTGCGGGAAATCTCGCTGGCGATCAGGGCGTCGCGGGTACGATCCCCCATGCCCCGGTCGGGATTGACGCGCAGTTCGTTGATGACCTCGACCACGCCCTCGGCCTGCCACGCCAATCGCACCGCCGCATCCACCAAGGCCGCCTCCTCAAGCGCCCCGGTCAACAGGACCCGGCGCTCATGAACCGTCAGGTTGGTCCCGGTCAGCAGCCGCGTATCGTGTTGCAGCCACGCCGAGGCAATAGCGGCCCTGATGAGGGTGTCTCGGGTCGCCCCGTCCAGGCCGCGTTCCTCCTGGGCCGCCGTCACGGCCATGGCGCCGGCCGTGGTGGCGGCGCCCAAGGGCGAGCAGGCCACCACCAGCGGGGCGGCGCAGGCCAGGGTCAAGGCTGCTGCGATGTGTCTGTCTCGTCTCATGCACCTCACCATAACGCCTTCGCCGGCTGTTTCCAGACCTAAGCGTCGGGCCGCCACGCATCGGCCAGATGCAGGGGGCGCCCGATACCCGGTACGGCGATGACGTCAAAGCGCAGGGACCGCTCGGCGTGACGTGGGTTCATCTGCAACCACGCTTCGGCGCCACGGGCGATGCGCACGCGCTGGGCCGGGGTGATGGACTCCAGGGCCTCGGCCGTGGTCGGGCGGGCCTTGACCTCGATAAAGGCGATCAGGTCGCCACGGCGGGCGATCAGGTCCACCTCTCCGGCGCCGCTGCCCCGCCCGCTGGTGAACCGCCGGCCGAGAATGGCCCAGCCCAAAAAGCGCAGATACAGCGCGGCGACGGTTTCCGCCCGGCGTCCGCGTTGTTCGGCGGCGCGGCGGTCAGCAGCATCACTGGTCATCGCTCAGCTCCAACGCCCGCGCATAGACCTCGCGCTTCTTGAGGCCCGTGGCGGCGGCCACGGTGGCGGCGGCGTCGCGCACCGTCTGGTGCTTGAGGGCGGCGCGCAACAGGGCGTCGAGGTCGGGCTCGGCCTGTTCCGTCCCGCCGGAGCCGGGCGGCCCGATCACCACCACCGCCTCGCCCTTGGGCGC
>LAEA01000007.1 GCA_000961745.1 Rhodospirillaceae bacterium BRH_c57
GGCCAGCAACCGCCCGGCGCCCGCCCGCAGGCACGCGGCAGCAGCACGGGCCTGACGCCCGACGAATGAGGCGCCCCCCCAGGGATACCCCCCAGGGATACCCTTTAGGGATAAGGAACGGAGACAAAACTCATGGATCACACCACTCACGCCCACGGCCCCAGCGACTATGAGCGCACCGACCGGCCGACCACCCACCGGGGCTCCACGCGCAACCGCGGGTTCGGCAGTCTCATCGGTGACCTCGGCCGCGACCTGTCACGCCTGATGAGCGACGAGGTCCAGCTTGCCCGCGCCGAGGCCGGCGAGTCGGTCAATTCCATCATCATGGCGTTGATAACCCTCGCCAGCGGTCTGGCCTTTGCCCTTGCCGCGCTCATCATCCTGCTGCAAGCGCTGGTCGGCGCCCTGGCCCAGGTCATGGAACCGTGGCTGGCATCGGTCATCGTCGGCATCGGCGCGGCGATTGTCGGCTTCATCCTGGCCAAGGCCGGGCAGAGCAAGCTACAGGCCAGCAACCTCGCCCCCAACCGGACGGCGCGCAACCTACAGCGTGACGCCAATGTCGTGAAGGAGCATGTCTGATGGCCCACGACTCCCGCAGCCTCGACGAGATCGAGCGTGATCTGGCGGACACCCGCCGCCACCTCGACACCACGCTCGATGCGATCCAAAGCCGCATGAGCCCAGGCGCAATGTTCGAGGACGCCTTGGACTACATACGCCGCGACGGCAGCGCCTTTGGGCGCAACTTCGTGGAAACCGTGCGCGACAATCCGGTGCCGGCAACCCTGATGACGGTCGGCCTGGGCTGGATGATGATATCCGGCCGCAACGGCAGCACCAATCCCTCCGGCCGCTACGGCGCATTGGTGCCGGCCAGCGAGCGGGAAAGCCATGGCCCATCGGCCGGTGACCGCCTGCGCGGCATGGGACAGTCCGTCCGTGACCAGCAGGAGGCCGCCGTCCACGGCACCTCCCAGGCCGCCCACAAGATGTCCGAGTCCGCCCGCCACGGCTGGGACTCGGCCCGCACCGGCGCCGAGTCGGCCATGCACCGTGGCCGTGACATGGTGGCGGGTGTCGGCGAGGGCACCCGCTCCGCCGGGCGATCCATGGCCGGTTTCTTCGAGGAAAACCCCCTGGCTGTCGGCGTCATGGCCGTGGCCGCCGGGGCCGCCCTGGCCGCCTTCCTGCCGCGCACCCGGACCGAAGACGAAACCCTCGGCCCATTGCGCGAACGGACCATGGAGCAAGGACGCGCCCAGGCCGGCAGACTGGCCGATGAGGCGACCGAGCGTGGCCGCGCCGCCCTCAACGCGGCGGTCCACCCGGAAAGCCAGAGGGACTGGCAGGAAAGCCTCTCCTCCGGCGCCAAGTCCGGCAGCGGAACGGAGAGCAAGACGAGTGGCGACCGTAGCGGATCGTCAGCCTCGCCAACGTCACCCAGTTCGGCCGCCACTCCGGGAACCCAGACGGCGCCAAGTTCGATGTCATCCGCCCGGCCGATGGGGCCATCCCCATCCGCCTCCGCCAGCGGCAGAACGCCGCCGCCCTCCCCCTCCCGGCCATAGGCCCCGGACGATCCCGTCCTGAGCCTGACGACTACGGAAAGGAAACATCATGCAGAGCATTTTCTACATTATCGGTGTCATCGTCGTGATTATCGCCGTCCTCAGCCTGATCGGCCTGGCCTGACGCCGGACTTGACGCCTGGCCTGCCAGGCCGTGACAGCCGGGGCGCCTGACCCTCAGGCGTCCCGAAACGAGCGACATCGGTAGAAAAACCGGTTCGCTGGGGGGCCTGTTCGGGCGCCACTTCGGGCGACAGTTCGGGCACCCACCACGCGGCCCCCGGCTCCAGGGTCGGGAACCGTTCCGGCGCGACCTGATGGCGTTCCCGCGCGGCTTCCAGGGCGCGACGGGGCGCATCGAACCGGTCGTCGGCCAGCGGGAACACCTCGTAGTGGGTGGCCAGGGCGTTGACCGCGTTCAGGTCCTTCATCGCCCGCACGGCCTCTTCGGGGTCCATGTGGCTGAACTTCATGAACCAGCGCGGCAGATAGGCGCCGATGGGCAGCAGGGCCAGACGGAATCCCCCGAACTTGCTGCGGTGATGCCGGAACGTCTCGCCGGCGCCATACGCCGTATCGCCGATGAACAGCACGTTGCCGTGCGGAGTCTCCAGCACGAAGGCGCCCCACAGCGCGATGTTGCGGTCGCGCACACCACGGGCCGACCAGTGGAGCATGGGTTCCAGGTGCAGCCGGACCCCGTTGCCAAGGTCGGCCACATCGCCCCAGTCCATTTCATGCACGGTCAGATGCGGCGCCGCCTTGGCGATCAGGCGGGCATTGCCCAGCGGCGTGAACACCGGGGCGGGCCGCTTGACGGCCAGCCGCGCCAGGGTGGCCCGGTCCAGGTGGTCATAGTGGTTGTGACTGACCAGGATGGCATCAAGCGGCGGCAGGGCATCCAGGGTCAGGCCCGGCTTGCGGCACCGCCGAGGCCCGGCGAACGGCACCGGACTGGCCCGCTTTGACCACACCGGGTCAGTCAGCACGTTGACGCCGCAGGTCTGCAACAGCGCCGTGACGTGGCCGACGTAGGACACCCTCAACGCCGCACCGTCCACCCGTTCAGGGGGCAGATCGGGCGGCGGGTTGAGCACGTTGCGCGGCCACGGGTAGCGCCGCCCGCGCTTCATCCGCCAGCGCAGGAAATCCCACAGCGACGGGTGTTCCCCATATCCAGGATTGAAGTAGCGTTCGCCGTCAAAGTGCGGTGGGTAGGCGCCATCGGTGTTCACGGGTCCTCCAGGGCACACGGGTCCTCCCTAAACCTAAGGCAGATTATCCGGCACACAAGAGAAAGCGCCGGGCGGCCGGACCCAAAAGGTTCCGGTCGGCCGGCGCTTCCACAGTCCTTCCCCAACTGGCCGTAAGGGACTGGCCGTGAGGGACTGGTCTTCCCGAACGTCACGTCAGGCGGCGCGCGCACCACGCAAGCAGGCACCAGCCACCGCAGAACGGCGGGACACTTCAGCGATCATCTCGTGGGATGGACGCGGTTCGGGCAGGTCCCGGCCCGACTCGGCATAGCGGCGGAGGGTTTGCTTGGCGCCGTGAAGCGCCTCCTCGACCGTGCTGGCCCGGCACTCACAGCCCGGAACACCAACGACTTCTGCACGGTAGCTGTCTGCACCATGTCTGTTAACGACCGCAATATATCCACGCATGGGAAATATTCGTCCACAGTTCGGCTTCAACGATTCAATCTCGGCGGACCACGCCGAAGCCCTCGGTAAAGTGAGGTCCTTATCACCACGTTCCACAGACCCGACGGGGGCCGGCACAGCGGCGACGGGACAGACCCTACCACATCACGAATGAAATTCAACCCCTCGACGGTCTATGTAACCATTACATCAGTAAAACTTACACTCTGAAGATGCTTATTTGAGTTAACATCGCCAGTCTTGGGACTACTACACTATCCAAAGAAGCTTCGCTGCCGTTTTTATAATACAGGACCCAGGGTTGACATTCTCGGCAGAACCCGTATTTTCTTACGGCGAGCGTGCATCGAAACACATATAGCTTATGCCCTGCCCCACCGTTGGCATCCCACCGCTGGGGCACAGGGACAGCGCGCTCCACCTGACAAGCGGTCCGCGCATCACGTGGCGCCTGTCGGGGGCGAAGGAGATACTTCGCCGTCGCTGGAATGGAAACGACAGACATTGGTCAAATGACTCTGCACTCCATCACGAATACCTCGCCGCCCCCCATCCACCCCGGCACCCGCCCCGAGTCCGTGCCAACGGCTGCCAGGGGTCCCCTCACCTTCCGCCGCCCGACCCACCGCGATGGCGCCGCCATGTGGCGGCTCGTCAAGGACAGCGGCGCGCTGGATGAAAACTCCGCCTATGCCTACCTGATGATGGGCGAATGGTTCACCGGCACCTGTGTGCTGGCCGAGGAACACCTCCACGGCGGGGCCCGGCGACTGGCCGGCTTCGTGATGGGCTTCGTTCCGCCGACCCAGCCCGACACCATCTTCGTCTGGCAGGTCGGGGTCGATCACCGCCAGCGCGGGCGAGGCCTGGGCAAGCTGCTCATCAAGCAATTCGTCGAATGGGCGCCGCCTGGCGTGAATTTCCTAGAGGCGACGGTCACCCCGTCGAATGCCGCCTCGGAAGCGCTGTTCAAGGCTGCGGCCCGCACGTTCGGCACGGCTGTCCGGGTCACCGACCTGTTCGCCGCCGACGCCTTTCCCGGTGAAGGACACGAGCCAGAGCGCCGGTTCCGCATCGGTCCGATTGACGCCACGGCTAATGGGAGAAACCACGTGGACGCCTTTGAAAAATACGAATCCAACGTTCGCAGCTACATCCGGAATTTCCCGGAAGTGTTCGTTTCGGCCAAGGGCTCGCGCCTGACCGGCCGTTCGGGCCGCGAATACATCGACTTCTTTGCCGGTGCCGGTGCGCTGAACTACGGCCACAACGACGAAGGCATGAAGCAGAAGCTGCTGGACTACGTCATGTCCGACGGCATCGCCCACAGCCTCGACATGGCCACCGCCGCCAAGGAGAACTTCCTCCTGCGCTTCAACGAGGTGATCCTCGGCCCGCGCAAGATGAACTACAAGATGATGTTCCCCGGACCGACCGGGACCAACGCGGTGGAAAGCGCCCTGAAGCTGGCCCGCAAGGTCAAGGGCCGCGACGGCATCGTCAGCTTCACCAACGCCTTCCACGGCATGACCCTGGGGTCGCTGGCCGTGACCGGCAACGCGTTCAAGCGGTCGGGCGCCGGGCTGCCGTTGGACAACACCACGTTCATGCCGTACTGCGGCTACATGGACGGCCTGGAAAGCCTGGACTACTTCGAGCGCACGCTTGAGGATGGCGGGTCGGGCATCGACCTTCCCGCCGCCGTGATCGTCGAGACGGTCCAGGGCGAAGGCGGCATCAACGTCAGTTCCCCCACCTGGCTCAAGCGCCTGGAGGAGATGTGCCGCCGCTGGGACATGCTGCTGATCGTTGACGACATCCAGGCCGGTTGCGGCCGCACCGGCACGTTCTTCAGCTTCGAGCCGGCCGGCATCTCGCCCGATCTGGTGTGCCTGTCCAAGTCGCTGTCGGGCTATGGCCTGCCGCTGTCGGTGGTGCTCATCAAGCCGGAGTTCGACGTGTTTGCCGCCGGCGAGCACAACGGCACCTTCCGGGGCAACAACATGGCCTTCGTCACCGCCGCCGAGGCCCTGCGCTTCTGGGAGAACGACGACCTCAGCAAGGACGTCGCCCGCAAGGCCGCGATGATCCGCGCGACGTTCGAGACGCTGGCCGCCGCCTATCCGCAGTTCGAGCCCGAGCCGCGTGGCCGGGGCTTCATGCAGGGCATCGCCCTGAACTCCGGCGACACCGCCGGCGCCATCTGCGGCGAGGCGTTCGCCAACGGCGTATTGATGGAAACCTCGGGACCGGACGGCGAAGTGGTCAAAATCCTCGCCCCGCTGACCATCAGCGACGCGGATCTGACCGCTGGCCTCGATATCCTGACCAAGGCCTTCGCCAAGGTCGCCAAGGACCTCAAGGGCGCGTCCAAGTCCGCCGCCTAAAGGGAAGTGGGAAACACAGAGGACACAGAGAAGGCACAGAGAGTGCGGTGAACCTGCGCCACAGGCACTAAATCCCCATTAGGGTTTTAATGCGCTGCGCGCGACCACCTTTACCGAAATCTCTGTGTCTCTGTGACCTCTGTGGTTAACCCCTTCACTTCACTTAATCTTCCCCGCCCACGCCCCGACGTGCGGCGGGGAATTTTCCAAAAAAGGAGACTTTCCGCATGATCGTGCGCACCCTGGACGAGTTGATCGGCACCGATGCCGAGGTCAAGGCCACCACCGGAACCTGGACCAGCCGCCGCATGTTGCTGCGCAAGGACGGCATGGGCTTTTCGTTCCACGACACCCTGATCCACGCCGGGACCGAGACCCTCATCCACTACGCCAACCACCTGGAAGCCGTGTACTGCGTTTCGGGCGAAGGCGAACTTGAGGTCTGCGAGACCGGCGAGAAGTGGCAGATCAAGGATGGCACCATGTACGCCCTGAACGGCCACGAAAAGCACTGGCTGCGCGCCACCAAGGAACTGCGCCTCATCTGCGTGTTCAACCCGCCGATCACCGGCAAGGAAGACCACGATGAAAACGGCGTCTACCCCCTCCTCACCGACGAGGACGACGCCGCGGCCTGAAGGCCGACGAACGCCTGCTCAGGGCCTTCCTGGCCGCCGCCGAACGACGGACGGCCCGGAAGGCGTGAGGCATCACCTTACGGCCGCAAGTACGCGTAACCCTCCTGCTGAAGCTCCATCAGACGGACGACGCCGGACGGGGCGAGGGTGGCTTCGGAGATCAGTTCGACCGGGGCGCCGGCCTTTTTGCTCATGGCGGCATGGGTGTTGCCGCAGGCGGTAAAGACCATGGTGGGGTCCTCCAGCGCCATCACGCTGATGCGGTCGGCCACCGGCGAGGTGTCCTTGCGCAGCATGGCGAGGCCGGGACCGTAGGTGACGATCTCGATGCGGATCTCCTCGCCCTTGGCGGCGTAGTGGTTGCGGGCATTCTGGGCGTTGTTGAGCGCCATGTTCATGCGCGCGGGATCGCTGTCATCCACGTGAATGGCCAACTTGTGAACGGCGGCGGCGGCGGCCACCTGCTCGGCGGCGGAAACGGACGGTGCCCCCATCAGGACGAAGGGGACGGCAAGGCTCAGCGCAAGGGCGCCGTGACGCAGGAAACGCTTCATTGGTGTTCCTCCCTGTAGAATTGGGCCGCGCACGTGCAGCGTGGAATTGGACCACATGCGCGCAACCGTTTTATATCCTACAAGAAAGCTTGGCCTTTACCAGCGGCACCATCACGCCATCATCGGCCCCATGGCCTGCCACCACTTTTGCGCATCTGCGGCCGCCCATTCGGGGCCGTGGCCCGAAAACAGCACGGTGTCTCCGGGAACCGAATCGAGGAACCGGCGGATCGAAGCGGCCAATTGCCGGCTGTCCCCACCAGGGAAGTCGGTGCGTCCGATGCCCTGCATGAACAGGGTGTCCCCGGTCATCGCAAAACCGTCGAACACAAAGCACACCCCGCCCGGCGTGTGGCCGGGCGTGGTCACGACGCGGATGCCGCCCATCATGTCCAGGGTCGGCTCGTCGTCGAAGTATTTCACCTCGGGCACTGGCACCGGCCGCCCCAGCAGGGCTTGGCCCCACTCATCGGCGGCGTCCAGAACCACCTGCTCGGCCCGGTGGGCGAACACCGGCGCGCCGGTCACGGCCGCGACCTCTGCCAGCGAAGCGATGTGATCGGGGTGGCCGTGGGTCAGCAGGACGGCCACCACGTCACCCGGCATCTTTTGGGCCGCCGCCAGGATCCCCGCCGCCCCGGCACCGGGATCGACGATCACCTTGGCGCCGCTGGGCCGATGGCGGACCACCATGCAGTTTTCGTAGTACGGCGGCGCGGTGACCACCACCGTAACATCGTAGTCGCCCAGGGTGTGGGTTTCCGTTTGGGGCTGCATCGGGGGTCCTCTTTGGCACAAAAGGGCGGGCGTTCGGATGCAGACCATAGCGGATCGGCGCGGTTCGGCCAATCACGGACGGAACTGCCCTTTGGTACAGTCCAAAAGGATGCTATTGACGAAGGCATGCAATACCAGCGACCATAGTTTAGAAAAACATAATACTCCGGGAGACAGAGGCCATGCCGCGCCGCTTCATCCACCGTCATCAACCACGGGCCGCCACGCGCTGGACGTGGATCAAGGCTGGGCTGGGCGGTGCCGTGGGGATCGCCGGCATCGGATTGCTGGGCGACCTGACCGCCATGCCACTGCTGCTGGCCCCCTTCGGCGCCTCCAGCGTGCTGCTGTTCGCACTGCCCGACAGCCCCCTGTCGCAGCCGGCCAACGTCATCGGCGGGCACATCGTGGCGGCCTTGATGAGCCTGGTCCTGGCCTCCCTGCTGCCGCACACATGGTGGGCCGCTGGCGTGGCCGTGGGGCTGGTGATCGCCATCACCGCCGCCCTGCGCCTGACCCATCCGCCGGCCGGGGCCGATCCCCTGGTGGTCTTCCTGGGCGCCCCTGCGGCCGACGTCTTCCTGGGGTCGGTCATCGCCGGCAGCGTGTTCCTGGTGGTGACGGCGGTGCTCATTCACCGCCTGCCGCCGACACGCACGGTCTATCCATTGCCTGCGGCTTCCGAGTAAGCTGGCGGCCCGCCCACAGCCGATTCCCCCCACCCATGACCACCCGGACATGACCACCGCCCTGCTTGCCGACCCGCAGTTCCTGGCCCTGTTCGCCGGGGTCCTGGTGCTGACCGGGGCCGTGGCCGGCGTGCTGGCCGGATTGCTGGGAGTCGGGGGCGGCATCGTCATCGTGCCGGTGTTGTTCAACCTGTTCCCGTTCCTGGGCATCGACGAGGCCGTGCGCATGCACCTCGCGGTCGGCACGTCGCTGGCGACCATCATTCCGACCTCGATCATGTCGGCCCGCGCCCATGACCGACGCGGCAGCATCGACCGCGACCTCCTGCGGTCCTGGGGGCCTGCCGTGTTCGTCGGCGTGGTGGCGGGCACCGTCCTGGGTGCCGGGGCGCGTGGCGAGATATTGACCGCGATCTTTGCCGTGGTCGCCCTGCTGGTTGCCGCCAACATGGCCCTGCGCAGCGAGTCCATGACCCTGGCCGCCTCCCTGCCCATCGGCTGGGTGCGCCATGTCCTGGGGCTGGTCGTCGGCGGGTTCTCGGTCGTCATGGGCATCGGCGGCGGCACCCTGTCGGTGCCCATCCTGACCGCCTTCAGTTACCCCATCCGCCGCGCCGTGGGGACGGCGGCGGCCTTGGGCTTCGTGATCGCCGTGCCGGGCACCATCGGCTTCATCATCGCCGGGCTGGACGTGCCCGACCGACCGCCGGGCAGCCTGGGCTACGTCAACCTGATCGGGTTCGCCCTGATCGTCCCGGCGACCATGCTGACCGCCCCGCTCGGCGCCCGCATCGCCCACGCCATCAGCCCGTCCCTGTTGCGCAAGGCGTTCGCCGTGTTCCTGTTGGCGACCAGCCTGCGCATGTTCGCGAGTGTGATCTAATTCACCTGATGAGTTGCATCTGCCCCCGCCTGTGCCAATCTCACGGGTGGAGGTTTATGTGCGGATACGTCGCTTTGCCATAGCTGCGCTGCTCGCCGCCGTTGGCCTGTGGGGCCTCGCCCTGGGACTGCACGCCCAGCCCATGGCCGTGCCCGAGGGCCGGGGGCCGGTCCTGCTGGCCGCCGTCGAAGGCCCCATCGGACCAGCCGCCACCCGCCACATTGAAAATGTCCTGGCCGAGGCCCGCGAGCAACGGGCCGAAGCGGTCATCTTGCGCCTGAACACGCCGGGCGGGCTGGTCACCAGCACGCGCGACATCGTCTCAAGCATCCTCGCCTCGCCTGTTCCGGTGGTCGGCTGGGTGGCACCGTCGGGCAGCCATGCGGCCAGCGCCGGGACGTTCATTCTCTACGCCACCCACATCGCCGCCATGGCGCCCGGCACTAACATCGGCGCGGCCAGCCCGGTCAGCATCGGCGGCGGCGGCCTGCCCGGTGGGGAAGACGAGAAGGACGGGGAGAAAAAGCCCTCGACGATGGAGAACAAGGCGATGAACGACGCCGTGTCCTTCATCCGCAGCCTTGCCGAAGTGCATGGCCGCAACGTCGAATGGGCCGAAAAAGCGGTGCGCGAGGCCGCCACCCTGACCGCCACCCAGGCACTTGACCTCAAGGTCATCGACATCGTTGCCGCCGACACCGGCGCCCTGCTCACCGCCCTCGACGGCCGCACGGTCACGACCGGCAACGTAAACCGCACCCTGGAAACCGCCGGGCGCGCGTTGGAAACCGTCGAGCCCGACACCCTGACCAAGGTGCTGGCCGTGCTGGCCAACCCCAACCTCGCCCTCATCCTGATGATGGTCGGCGTCTACGGCCTGCTCTTTGAATTCGCCAGCCCCGGCATCGTCGGGCCGGGCGTGGTCGGCGCCATCTGCCTGATCCTCGGGCTCTACGCGCTCAACCAGTTGCCGCTGAACACCGCCGGGCTGGTCCTGCTGCTGCTCGGCATCGTCCTGATGATCGCCGAGGCGTTCACCCCGACGTTCGGAGTCCTCGGCATCGGCGGGGCGGTCGCCTTCCTGATCGGCGGCGGCATGTTGATCGACACCGACGTGCCCGAATTTCAGATATCGTGGTCGGTGCTGATCGGCGCGACCGTGGTGACCGGGGGCTTTGCCCTGCTGGTCCTCGGCCATGCATGGCGCGTCCACAAAAAGCCGGTCCACACCGGCCGCGACGACATGGTCGGCCACGCGGCCAAGGTCCTGGACTGGAGCGGCACCAATGGCCACGTCTGGCTGCATGGCGAGCGCTGGAAGGCCCGCGCGGACAGCCCGCTGGTCCCCGGCGGCACCGCCAGGGTCATCGCGCTGGACGGCCTGATCCTGACGGTTGAACCCCTGGACGACAGCGCGGAGGCACCCTGACCATGCCCTTGGACTTCACGATCATCATATTGGTGGTCATCGCATTCGGCGCGCTTCTGGCCGCCTCCATCCGCGTCCTGCGGGAATACGAGCGCGGCGTCCTGTTCACCCTCGGCCGCTTCACCCGCGTGACCGGGCCGGGCCTCATCCTGGTCATTCCGGTCATTCAGCAGATGGTCCGCACCGACCTGCGCACCGTGGTTCTGGACGTGCCGAGCCAGGATGTGATTTCGCGCGACAACGTCTCGGTCAAGGTCAACGCGGTGATCTACTTCCGCATCGTCGAACCCGAGCGCGCCATCATCCAGGTGGAAAACTACATCGCCGCAACCAGCCAGTTGGCCCAGACCACCCTGCGGTCGGTGCTGGGCAAGCACGAACTCGACGAAATGCTGGCCGAGCGCGACAAACTCAACGCCGACATTCAGGAAATCCTTGATGCACAGACAGATTCCTGGGGCATCAAGGTCGCCAACGTGGAGATCAAGCACGTCGATATCGACGAAAGCATGATCCGCGCCATCGCCAAGCAGGCCGAGGCCGAACGCCTCCGCCGCGCCCGCATCATCAATGCCGAGGGCGAACAGCAGGCCGCCGAAAAGCTGGTCGAGGCCGGCGCCATCCTGGCCCGCAACCCCAACGCCATGCAACTCCGCACCTTCGCCGCGCTGTCCGATATCTCCGGCGATCAGGCGACCACCATCGTCTTCCCCCTGCCCATGAGCCTGTTCAGCGGCATGATCGGCCAGCCGGGGGCCGTCAAGACGGGGACCGACGGCGCGGCCTGACGATGACCGCGCCGCCAGATCCGCAGCCGCCTTAGAACGGCGTGACCACTTTCAGGATCACGCGGTCGCCCTGGAAGGCGCTTTTGCTTTCCACCTCGTGGTGCCACTTGGCGATCAGGCTGGTGGCCCCGGCCTGATACTTGACCTGCGGACCGATGGCGAACACGCGGGCCTTGTTGTTGAGGGAAACGCCGTTCAGTTCATCGTCGGTGACCTGATGGACCCAATAGCCGCCGACGCCCAGGGTCAGGTTCTCGGCCACCGTCTTGCCGATGGTGTAATCGACGTGGATCTCGTCGCCCGACCGGACGTTGGTGTCGGGGTTTTCGAGCTTGGTGTTGTACATGAACTTGCCGTTCACTTCCCACCCATCGCCGGGCAGCCACGTCACGGCCAGCAGCGGCTCGAAGCTCCAGTAGTTGGCCCCGATGTTGTTGCCGAGCGGCCGGGTGGTGGAATACTTGCCGGTCGGAATGTTGATGTCCAGGCCGACGGCTGTGTGCAAATCGGGGCGGTGCCACGCCAGGATGAACGGGTTGACCGTGATGTCGCCGAGGCCCGTGTTGGTGTTGCTGGCCCCGCCGATGCTCACCGTGTTGCGAAACACCGGCACGATAGCGTGCACGCCGTACTGGCCGCCGAACAGCGTCTTGTCGGTCATATGGACAACGCGGGCGGCGATGGCGTTGACCTCCAGGTCAACCGTGCCGCCCGGCGTGACCACGTCATTGCCCGAAGCGTTCTGCAACGTGCCGTCGTAGCGGATGCCATAGCCCAGGAAATAGGTCCCCGGCGGCGGCAGTGCCCCGGCGTAGAACCCTTCGGCGCCGTGCGGATACTGCACCGCGCCCTCGACCGCCTGGGCTGCCGTTCCGGCATAGACCAGGGTTGCCGCGGCGACCAGACCGGCCGCGGCTTGCTTGAATGAAGTGCGCATGGTTGACTTGACTCCCTCCCTGTCGGGGCGCCCCCTCGGCGCTCCCGGATTACCCGATCACGTCCTTTGCCGAGGCCGTGGCCGGGACGTTCCCGCCGCGTCGGCGCGCGCATGGGCCGGAGCGGTGGAAACGGTGTCGCCGGGCGATCGGGCTGCAACCCTGCCCGGCGGCATGAACCTTTCCGATAAGACCGCCCTACTCCACGCCGTCCGGCATCTTTTTGGGCTCCCCGCCGGCCGCGAAGTGCTCCGGCGGGATTTCGCGCAGGATGACGCGGACGGAGTCACGGGGCGCGTCGATGGCCTCGACCACCGCGTCGGTGACCTTGCGCATCAGGGCGACTTTCTTCTGGGGGCTGCGGCCCTCCAGAAGGGTGATTTCCACGATGGGCATGGCGTCTACTCCGTGACCGTGATACCGACCGAGCCCAGGTTCTGGAACACGGCGCGCATGTGCATTCCGACGCTCAGCGGGTGGGCCGCCGTGGCGCCGCCGGCCAGGATGATGTCGCCAGGCTTCAGGGCTTCGCCGGCGCGGGCGACCATGCGGGCCGCCGCCACCAGCGACCGCACCGGATGACCCAGGATGGCCGCCGTGGAGCCGACCTGAACGGCCCGGCCATCGGCCTCCAGCAGGATGCCCAGGTTGTCGATGGGCGTGTCCGGGGCGAACCAGGTGCCGAGGATGAAGCCCGAGGACGACGAGTTATCGGCCACCACGTCGGGCAGCGTGAACTTGAAGTCCTGATAACGGCTGTCGATGATCTCGATGGCCGGGGCGATGGCCTCGACCGCTGCCATGGCCTCGGCCGCAGTGACCTCACCGGCCAGCGGCGCCTTAAGCAGGAAGGCGATTTCCGGTTCGGCGCGCGGGTGGACATAGTTGGCGCGCGACAGGGTTGCGCCTTCCTCCAGGCGCATCCCGTCCGTCAGGCGGCCCCAGATCACTTCATCCACGCCGACCTGGATCATCTTGGCGCGGCTGGTCAGGCCCATCTTCACGCCGATGCGGGCCTCGCCCCGCGCATAGCGCCGCTTCATGGACAGCGCCTGGATGGCGTAGGCGTCCTCCACCGTCAGGCCGGGGACCTCGTCGGTGAGCTGGGCGATGGCGTTGGCGGTGTGGGCGGCGGTGTCCACCCGGTCGGCCAGAGTCTGAAGGCTCATCATTGGGCGGCGCTCCGGTGCTTGAGAAGATCGAGGGCAACATCGACGATCATGTCTTCCTGGCCGCCGACCATGCGGCGCTTGCCCAGTTCGACCAGGATGTCGCGGGTGTCGATGCCATAGGTCTTGGCGGCGTTCTCGGCGTGGCGCAGGAAGCTGGAGTACACCCCGGCATAGCCCAGCGACAGGCTTTCACGGTCCACACGGACGGGGCGGTCCTGCAACGGCCGCACCAGATCGTCGGCGGCGTCCATCAGCACATGCAGATCGCACCCGGTGTCGATGCCCATGCGGTCGAGCACGGCGATCAGCACCTCCAGCGGCGCATTGCCCGCCCCGGCCCCCATGCCGGCGAGCGAGGCATCGACCCGCACCGCACCTTCCTTGATGGCGGCGACCGAGTTGGCGACGCCCATGGACAGGTTGTGGTGGCAGTGGATGCCGATCTCGGTTTCGGCCTTGAGTTCCTGGCGGAAGGCGCGGACCCGTTCGGTCACGTCGTCGGGCAGCAGGGCGCCGGCGCTATCGACCACATAGACGCACTCGGCGCCGTAGCTTTCCATCAGCTTGGCCTGCTCGACCAACTGGGCGGTCGGGATCATGTGCGACATCATCAAAAACCCGATGGTGTCCATGCCCAGCGCGCGGGCGGCCTCGATGTGCTGCTTGGAAACGTCGGCCTCGGTGCAGTGGGTGGCGACGCGCACCGACCGCGCCCCGGCGGCGTGGGCTTCCTTGAGGTCATGGACGGTCCCAATGCCCGGCAGCAGCAGGACGGTGACGCGGGCATGGGACAGCTCCTCGGCCACCGCCGAGATCCATTCGGTGTCGGAATGGCTGCCGAAGCCATAGTTGAAGGTCGCCCCGGTCAGGCCGTCGCCGTGGCAGATCTCGATGGCGTCCACCTTGGCGCGGTCCAGCGCGCGGGCGATCTCCTTGACCGTCTCCAGGTGATAGTGGTGGCGGGTAGCGTGCATCCCGTCGCGCAGGGTGACGTCCTGGACGTACAGCTTGTTCTGGTTCACGCGGGCCATGTTACGCGGCCTCCTTCTTCATGGTCTTGGCGACCCAACGTTCGGCGGTGGCGAGCGCGGCCGACGTCATGATGTCGAGGTTGCCGGCGTAGGCGGGCAGGTAGTGAGCCGCGCCCTCGACCTCCAGGAACACCGTGGTCTTGAGGCCCGCGCACAGGCCGATGCCGGGGATGTTGACCGGGGCGTTGTCGCCGATGTGCTCGAACTGCACCTTCTGCTTGAGGCGGTAGCCCGGCACGTATTTCTGCACCTCGGCCACAATGTCGTTGATCGACTTTTCGATGGCGTCCTGATCGCCGCCCTGGGACAGGGTGAACACGGTGTCACGCATCATCATCGGCGGTTCCGCCGGGTTGAGGATGATGACCGCCTTGCCGCGCTCCGCGCCGCCGACCATCTCGATGGCCTTGGACGTGGTTTCGGTGAACTCGTCGATGTTGGCACGCGTGCCCGGCCCGGCCGACTTGGACGAGATGGAGGCGACAATCTCGCCCCAGATCAGGCGGCGGGTGGCCCGCTTGACGGCGTAGACGATGGGAATGGTCGCCTGCCCGCCGCACGTCACCATGTTGACGTTGGGCTGGTCGAGGTTGGCGTCCAGGTTGACCACCGGCACGGTATAAGGCCCGATGGCCGCCGGGGTCAGGTCGATGACCTGCTTGCCGTCAGCCTGGAGGACGGCGTTGTTGCGCACATGCGCCCCGGCCGAGGTGGCGTCGAACACAATTTTGATGTCGGCGTAATTGGGCAGCTTGCGCAGGCCCTCGATGCCCTCGTGCGTGGTCGCCACGCCCAGGCGGGCGGCACGGGCGAGACCGTCCGAGGTCGGGTCGATGCCGACCATGGCGCCCATTTCCAGGTGCTTGGCGGTCCGCATGACCTTGATCATCAGGTCGGTGCCGATGTTGCCGGGACCGATGATGGCGCACTTCACCTTGCTCATGGAACCTACTCCCTGCCAAACGACGCGCGGACCGACCCCAGCCCGTTGATGCGCGCTTCAAAAACATCGCCCGGCGCGGCCGGGGCCATGGGGCCGAGGGCACCGGACAGGATGGTGTCGCCAGCCCGCAGCGGACGGCCGACCCGGACCATGGTCTTGGCCAGCCACAGGGCGGCGGTCAGCGGGTTACCCAGGCACGCCGCGCCGGCACCAACGGAAACCGGCTCGCCCTTCTTCTCCATGACCATGCCGCACAGGCGCGGGTCGAACTCACCCAGGGTGCGCGGCTCGCTGCCGAGGACGTAGAGGCCGGACGACGCGTTGTCGGCGATGGTGTCGAGGATGCGGATATCCCACTTGGCAACCCGCGAGCCGACCACCTCGATGGCCGCCACGGCATAGTCGATGGCGTTCATCACGTCGGCCGGGGTGAGGTGTTCGTCGTCCAGGTCGTCGCCCAGGATGAAGGCGATCTCGGCCTCCACCTTGGGCTGGAGGACGGCGGACAGGGCGATGTCCTCGCCCTCGGCCACGGCCATGTCGGCGAACAACATGCCATAGTCGGGCTGCCCCACGCCAAGCTGGGCCTGCACCGCCTTGGAGGTCAGGCCGATCTTGCGGCCAACCAGCCGCCGCCCGGCGTCCAGGCTGCGCTTGGTGTTGATCTCCTGCACCGCGTAAGCGGCATCAAGGTCGCCATCGGCCAGCAGGGTGCGAACGGGATCGCAGGGGGTGCCCGACTGGCTCGCGGCCCACAACAGGTCGGCGGCCTGGGCGATGGAATCCTTCAGTGTGGTCATTGGGATTTGGTCCTTAACCAAAATTTTGAACCACAGAGAACACAGAGGGCGCAGAGAGACCGAACATGCCGCGCGCAGCGCAAACAACCGGATACGGGGTATTTTTCCGCCTGCGGCGCCTCATCTTCGGTACCTCTTCCTTCTCTGTGTTCTCTGCGTCCTCTGTGGTTGATAATCTTCCTGCCTACAGTTTCAGGCAGACGTTGGTCATTTCGGTGTAGAACTCCAGGCTGTGCACCCCGCCCTCGCGGCCGATGCCCGACGCCTTGGAGCCGCCGAACGGCGTGCGCAAATCCCTCAGGAACCACGAGTTCACCCAGCACAGGCCGACATCCATGCGCGCCGCCACCCGGTGCGCCCGGCTGACGTTTTCGGTCCACACCGCGCAGGCGAGGCCATAGGGCGTGCCGTTGGCGAGCGCGATGGCCTCCTCCTCGGTGTCAAAGGGCCGGATGTGGCAGCACGGGCCGAAGATTTCCTCGGTCACGCAGGCGGCATCGTCGGGCAGGCCGGTCCAGATGGTCGGCTGCACCCAGGCACCGTCCTTGAGGTCGTCGGACATGTCGGGCACGCCGCCGCCGGTCACCACCGTGGCGCCCTCCTCCACCGCCTTGCGGTAGTAGGACAGCACCTTGTCACGGTGTTCCTGGCTGATGAGCGGGCCGAGGTTGACGGTGGCGTCCTCGGGCCGTCCAAGCGTCAGGGCCTCGGCCCCGGCCTTCAGGCGGCGGACGAACTCGTCAAAGATCGGGCGTTCGACGAACACCCGCTCGGTGCCGAGGCACACCTGGCCGCAGTTGGCGAACACCGAGCGCAAGGTGCCCTCGATGGCCTTGTCCATGTCGGCGTCGGCGAACACCAGGGCCGGGTTCTTGCCGCCCAGCTCGAACGACACATCGCGGACGCCCACGGCGGCCTGCTTCATGATCGCCTCGCCGGTGCGCGTCTCGCCGGTAAAGGTGATGGCGTCAACCATCGGGTGCTGGGTCAGGAACTCGCCGGCCGAATTGGGGCCGAGGCCGTGAACCACGTTATAGACGCCCTTGGGCACGCCGACCTTGTTCATGACCTCGCCCAAGAGGGTCGCGGTCAGGGGGGTTTCCTCGGATGGCTTGACCACCACGGTGTTGCCGCAGGCCAGCGCCGGGCCGACCTTCCAGGTCATCAGCAACAGCGGCAGGTTCCACGGCGAGATGACCGCGATCACGCCTTTGGGCTTGCGCAGGGCGTAGTTGATGGCCCCGGCGCCGTCGGGCGTGGGGGTGGGGAAGAACTCGGTGCTCACCGTCTTGATGACGTCGGTGAACATCTTGAAATTGGCCGCCCCACGCGGAATGTCGATGTGCCGGGCAAGGCTCATCGGCTTGCCGGTATCCAGGCACTCGGCCTCAAGGAACTCGTCGAAACGGCGGTTGATCTCGTCGGCCACGGCGCCCAGCATGGTGGTGCGCTGGTCGACCGTCATGCGGCCCCACTCGCCATCCAGGGCGGTGCGGGCGGCGCGCACGGCGGCGTCGATCTCGGCCTTGCCGCCTTCATGCACCAAACCGATCACGCTGTTGTCGAGCGGGCAGTGGTTGACCCAGCTTTGCCCGGTGGTTCCGGCGGTAAAGGCGCCGTTGATGAAATGCAGGGCATCGCGGGATGCCGTCTGAACCGCCTGTCGCGCCGACTGTGCGGGCTGCGCCGTCATGGCATGACACTCCTTGTGTTATTCGGCGGCATATCCCGGAAGGGATGGGGGCGCCGCCACTGAAAAATGGTCAAACAAATATCGAAAACCGGGTCAGTCGCCGGGAGAGGCCCCGATGGCGGTGATCCCGGCCTGGGCGCAGGCCCGGTCATGGTCCTCCGACCCGCCGGAACACCCGATGCCGCCGACCACCTGCCCCTCGACGACGATGGGAAACCCGCCGCCGAACAGCACCACGCCGGGCCGCGCGGCGATGCCGTCGCGCAGCACGGCGGGCTCAGACACGCCGCGGCACAGGGTGTCGGTGGACATCCCGAACGCGGCGGCCGTATAGGCCTTGTCCTGGGCAATGGCGATGGAGGGAAGGAAGGCCCCCGATGCCCGCAGGAACGCCACCAGATTGCCGCCGTGATCAACCACGGCGGCGTTCATGGCGCACCCCAGTTCCCGGCCACGAGCCACCGCCGCCGCAACGGCGGTATGGGCGGCCTCGTCCGAGATGCTGTGCGCGGGTACGATCAGTTTCATGGCCTTCCTTCCCTTCAAGATCCGTCGCCAGTGGCGATCAGGTGTAGACGGTGGTGAACTTTCCGGCTTCCTCACCGGTGTGATAGAAAATGCCCCGCCACAGGTTTTCCTCGGTCCAGGTGATCGGCGGCATGTCGGGCTGGGCCAGGTATCCCAGGCCGGCGAAGGTCTCGTTCCGGTTGCCCGAGGGATCGAAGAAGTAGATGGTGCTGCCACGGGTGATGCCGTGGCGCTGCGGGGTGACGTCCACCTTGACCTGGCGCTTGGCCATGACGTCGGCGGCCTTGAGCACCGCAGACCAGTCATCCAGGTAGAACGCCAGGTGGTGCAGCCCCATCACCGGCCCGCCGACAAAGGCGATGTCGTGCGGCGTGGAGGTGCGGAACATCCACGTCGCGGCCTGGATATCACCATCCGGGCCGACCAGGACCTGCTCGGACAGGTAGAAGTCCAGGCATTCGCGCATGAACGTGGTGTTCTCGGCGACCTTGTTGATGCCCTTCTCGGGGTCGAGTTCGCACATCAACAGGGCATGGTCCAGCCAGTGCACGCCAGCGCCCTTGAGCCCATCGGGCCACGGCTCCGGATTGGTGACGCCGACCGCCTTGCCGAGCATTTCCTTTTGGGCATACAGGACCATTTCGTGCCCGGAGGGCAGGTTGAACCTGATGGCCCGGCCACAGAAGGGGACGGCGCCCTCGGGCAGGTCATCCACTGTGATGCCGTAGTCGCGGATACGTTTGCCCAAGGCGTCGAGATCGGCGTCGTTCTCAACCTTGTAGGCGATGTTGATCATGCCCGCCTTGTCCGACTGCGTCAGGATGAGCGAGTACTTGTCCCACTCGTCCCAGCCCTTGAGATAGACGTTGCCGGCATCGTCCTTGGCGGTGCGGGTGAGACCGAGCACGCCTTCGTAGTGGGCCAGGGCGGCGTCCATGTCCAGGACCCTGATATTGATGTGCCCGATACGCATGACACCCATGGTCGTATTCCTCCAGTGTTGTTGGCCGGCTTGCTGCGCGACCGTTTCTTTCAAACCAAACCGAACTTTTTCTGCTGCCGGGCGATCACCTTGCCGATCCCGCCAACCACCGAAAGGCGGAGGTCGCTGCGGGGCTTGATACGGCAGGCGAGCACCACGCGGTCGCGCTCCTCGGCTTCGCTGACGTGGGCGCGGCTCATCACCGCCGCGTCATACGAACCCTCGTCCACGCGCACTTTGCACACCCCGCAGCCGCCGCCGTGGCAGCCCGAGGTGACACCCCTGTAGCCCAGCGTCACCATTGCCTTGAGCACCACGGTGCCTTCGCCGCAGCGGAAGCTTTCGTCGGTGTCGGTGATGGTGACGGTGTGCGCCCGTTCGCTCATCCCTGCTCCCCCCCCCCCTCAGATCCGCTTGAACACGGGGCTGCGCGGGGCTTCCGAGGCATCCTTGGCGGTGATGAACTTCTCCGTGAAGATGTGCTTCTCGAACAGGCGGCCCTGCATCAAGGTGCGGATGCAGGCTTCGATCATCGGCGGCGGGCCGCACAGATAGGCCTTGTGACCGCCGAGGAACCCGTCGAACAGGCGGTTCATGACGTCATGGACAAAGCCGCGCTCGCCGGTCCAGCCGCTGTCCTCGGGTTCGCTCGACAGGGCCGGGACATAGCGAAAGTTCTCGTGACGGGCGGCCAGATCCTCAAACAGCGCACGGTCGTAAAGGTCAGCCTGGGTGCGCACGCCGTGAATGAGGGTCATCGGCTCCGTCCTGCCGTCCTCCAGCAGGTCGAGGATCATCGACTTGGGGCTGGACAGGCCGGTGCCGCCGGCCAGGAAGATCATCGGTTCGGTGGCCGACTTGCGCACGAAGAACCGTCCGTAGGGACCCGATACGGTCAGACGGTCGCCTTCCTTGAGGGTCTGGTGAATGTAGGTGGTCCCTGCCCCGCCCGGCACCAGCCGCACATGAAGCTCGATCCCGGTCCCCCGCGACGGCGGGTTGGCGAGCGAGAAGGCGCGGGTGCCCTCCACACCGGGCAGGTGAAGGTTGATGAACTGCCCGGCCTGGAAGTCGATGCCGTCTCCCTCAATGGTCAGGAACACGCCCTTGACGTCGTGGGTCAGGTCAACCAGCCGGCTGACCGTCACCGCGAAATCACGCACCGGGATGACGCGGGCGTCGGGGTCCTCGTCAATCTCGGCCTCGATGGTGACGTCCGAGGTCAAGGTGCAGGTGCAGGCCAGCACCTTGCCCTCATCCCGCTCGAAATCCATCAGCGCGAAGGGAGAGGCCGAGCCGTGATCCACCTCGCCGTCCACCACATCCACCTTGCACGTCCCGCACAGGCCGTGGCCGCAGGCATGCGGCAGCCACACCCCGGCCCGCAGGCAGGCATCCAGGACGGTCTGCCCGTCCTCGACGGTGATGGTTTCGCCCAGGGGCTCGATGGTCAGTTCGTGGCTCATATGCTCTCCCTCCGCGCCTCAGGGTTTCAGCAGGTGCCGATGCCCTAGCAGGTGCCGATGCCCTTGTAGCCGTTCAGGCCCGGCGTCCAGAACCGCACCAACGACTTGTGGCCGATACCGTTTTCGGCCAGGGACTTGGCCGGGTCGGGCGTGACCTTTTTGCCGTCGATCATCCAGTCGAGCTTCGACCAGTCGGCCTTGGCGGCGTCGGGATGGGCGGCGTAGTGCGGCTTGATGACCTCTTCGACCAGGGCGGCGAAGGGCATCCCCGGCGGCAGCGGGAAGGCCAGCGCGGCACAGAAGCTCAAGTGCTGCTCCCAGTGCACGTAGACCACCTGATTGCCGTGGAAGTTCTCCACGCGGTCCCGGATTTCGGTATGCTTTTCATAATCCGGGGTGATGGCGACGACAGGCATGGTGTGTCCTCCCTTACTCGGCCGCGGTCTTGGCGCCAGCGTCTTCGGTGCGGGCCGAGCCCTGGCTCTTTTTGGCCGCCTCCCAGGCTTTCCAGACTTTTTCGTCGGGCGACCCGGCATAGTCCATGTTGTCGGCCCCGACGTTCAGCTTGTACCAGTCCAGCACGTCGGGAACGGTGGCCCCGCCGCAGTTGCCCTGGAATATCTGATGCACCGGCAGCCAGGACTGGCTGAACTTCTCCGGTTCGTCGTCGAAGATGTCCTTACAGCCGTCCGAGCAGAAGTGGTACGTGTCGCCCTTGTACTCGCTGGTGCGGAAGCAGATGGTGGTCGGATCGCCGGGCTCGGTGTAGCCCATGGGGATCTGGCAGGTGGTGCAAAGCTGCGGCAGGCCCATGTTGTAGAACCGCTCGCCCTTCTTCTCCATCTCCGCCCACATTTCGAAGCGCGGACGATAGTACTTGTCGAAGGTGTTCGGGTACTTCTCGGACAGCCAGTCCATCTCGTCGGGCTTGGGCATCCAGGTGTGGAAGCCGGCCGCATGGGTGTACTGGTAGAAGATCGCCCAGTTCTGGTGCGAGATATGCTCGGCTTCCTCGGTGGCGACATCGGCGTACTTGGGCACGCGCAGGCCATAGCGTTCGAGGTCCTGGAACAGGGCGCCGCCGGCCTGGGTGAAGTAGATCTCCCACGCTTCCTTCCACGACATGACGCGCTTGGGCAGCATGTAGTCCATCATCATGGCGACCAGACCCAGCACGCGATGGCCGCGCCAGAACCACTTGTCCACCCACTTCTGAACGATCGGCAGGTTGTCGGGGTGCTGCTCCAGCAGGAACTTGATGACCTCGATGCCCAGGGTCATGTGGCGGCTTTCGTCCGACTGGGCGGAGAAGCCGAACGTCACCGTGGCAAGGTCGCCGTTGTAGGCCGCGCCCGACATGAACGGCACGAACAGCAGGTTGGTCAGCACGTATTCGAAGGCGAACCCGATGGCCACCATGTACTCGAACGGACCAGCCGAGCGGGCATCGTCGAAGAACGACTTGGGCACCGACAGGTACCACACGCGGTCATGCATGTGGCGGAACTCGTGGAAGCCGTCGAAGAACTTGTTGTAGTGGCTGATGGTGTGGATCTGCGTCTGGGCATGGCGCAGCTCATCAAGCGACTGCATCTGCGCGGCGATGCGCGGGCCGACCCCGCGCAGGTGGCGGCCGGCATGGGCAAAGCCCCGGTGCGCCTGATATTCCAGCGGGCTGACGCCGGTCAGGAACAGCTTGATGGCGTTGACGTAGCGGCCGTCGGACAGGCCGGTCTGGCCGTTGTTCTGGGCGAAGCTGTCGAGCACGGCATACAGCTTGCGCTCCTTTTCCGCCTGGAACTTCCAGTAGTTGTCCATGGTCAGGCGGAAGGGGTCCTCCCAGGCCGACCAATCCTTGATCTTGATGCCTTCAAAGGTGTCGTACGGAAACACCTTGTCCATCGGCTGATAGGACGTTTCCCAGTCCAGGCCGCGGGTCATCAGCGCATAGCGCTGCTTCAAGCCGAGCTTCTTTGCGGACATTGTTTGCGCTCCCTAAACTGGTTTCTTACTTTTTCCATTCGAGGGCGAAGTAATCGTCATCCTCGTCGACGTTCCCGGCCATGGAGATCAGCACCAGGTGCAATTCCTGGGGATCCCAGCTTCGGCCGATGCGTTCCTCGACGGAGGCGCGGTTGACCACGATGCGGTGGTCACGGTCCAGTTTGACGGCGCCGGGCATGTTCAAAACCTGAACGTCCGTGTTGTCGGCCAGAATGGCCTCGATGATCGGGCGGGCGTCGTCGGTGTTCTGCAAGGTGATCGAAGCGAACTGCGTCATGTGTCTGGTCCCCTCAGACGGCCAGGCCGATCTTGGCGCAGCGCGCCGCGATGTCCGCCTTGATCTCGGTGATGGAGGCATCGGCGGCCTCGCCCAGGACGCGGGCGGCCAGCGGACGGGCGGCCTCGGCGACCGTGTCGATCCAGGCCTTGGCCCAGCCCGACAGCATCAAAGCGTTCTCGGGGCTTTCGGCAGCGGCGGCCTTGAGCACGGCGTCGGTCCACTTCTCGTGCTCGGCCCGCCACTCGATCATGAACTCGGTCAGCATGGACAGGCCGGCGGCGCCGTGCTTCTGCCCGACGGCGTCAAAGCGGTCGAACACCAAGCGGTGCAGGATGCCGTCAAAGGCCAGGGTCTGGGCGGTGAAAAGCTCCATCCAGTCGGTCACCACCAGACTGTCCTCGACCGCCTTGCGGAGGCCCTGCCAGTGCGCAGAGTCCATCCAGGTGGCCTTGGCGGCCTCCAGGCTGTCGCCCGTGGAGTTGTCCAGCATCAGGCCGATGCGGCTGAGGATCTGGGCCATGCCGAGGTGATCCCCGGCGGCAAAGATGCTCGGCGCCGTGATGGCCGTGCCATACCCGCGATCACAGATCGACGTCATGTTCATGTTGGCGCCCCACGCCACATGGCGCATGGGCAGCAGGTAGTCGGCGACCGTGGCGCGCCAGTCGGCGTCCATCTGGTCGAGCATGTCGCGCTTGTCCACGAAGGCGAAGTTGCGCTCCACCGACTGGTGCATGTTGGCGCGGGCGATGTTGTAGGTGGCGTAGTAGTACTGGCGCGGATCGCGCAGCTTGTACCAATCCTCCATCTTCAGCGCCGTCTTGCGCGGGTCGTAGGTCCAGTATTCCGGCTCCCACAGCGGCTTGTAGTGGAAGTTGTCGGTCGGCTGGAGGTCCAGCGTCGCCTCGTCGTACCGCGAGGCCGGCTTGTCCGCCCCCAGGCGGCGTGCCACATGCCCGAAGGTATGGCGGCGCGGCTCCACGTTCATGGTCTTGATGTCGATGGTCACGGAAGTGCTCCTCCCTTGCAAACCAGCCCCCGGCGGTACCGGGGTTGGCGGTATCAGCGTCGGATTTCGCTTTCGGAAGACCCGGACGGCAGGCGGTAAAGGCCCGGTCGTCCGTCGCGCACACCCGCAAGCTCCGCTGCCGCCGGATCGGACGGGGGCAGGATGCAGGCGTTGTGAGTGGCGCAGAATTCCTGGAAGGCTGAGGGAGGCAGGACCAGTTCGACTGTCAGATCCGCATCGTTGATCGAGAACTCGAACTCGACGAAACGGCCGAGCCGGGTCCCGATGACGCGCACATAGGCTTGGCCGAGGCCACGTTCGGTGACTGCGTCACTGTCTGGATGATGGGGCACGGAGAGCCTCCAGTCCTGGTCGTTTCCCAAACCGCCGCAACGCGCTGGCGGTGCTTTCCCTAAGTGTGCGGGCCGTTCAAGCGGCTCCGCCCGAGTGAGCCCCAACCGGAGGACTCCTCTTTTGTTGAAACCATGAAACCAGACACCATTGCCGGCCGTCAACAATAATCTCGACATTTTTTGTTATTGCCGCATTTCATTGAAATCATCATAATCTTGAGTTCATTCGTGGACCACTGTCGCCCCTCCGCAAGTCATGCTAGAACGGCGCGGTGGGCGACGTCAGTCAGGGGTACAGGAAGCATGGCGGCAACAGCACCGCACCGGACACCCGAGGATCTGGAGGCAGCGCGGCGCGCGGCGCGCACCCTGGTGGAGTTCGCCTATGACGCCATCCGCCAGGACATCCTGTGTGGCGCCTTGGCGCCGGGTGAAAAGCTGCGGGTGGAGGTCCTCAAGGAGCATTACCATGTGGGGTCATCGACCCTGCGCGAGGCCCTGACGCTGCTGGTCGCCGACGCCCTGGTGACCGCCGAGGGACAGCGCGGCTTCCGCGTCACACCCATTTCGCTGGACGACATCCGCGACATCACCGAAATGCGCAAGATGCTCGAAACCCAAGCCCTGCGCCGCTCCATTGAACGCGGCGGCGACGAGTGGGAAGCCACCCTGGTCGCAGCATGGCATCGCCTGTCGAAGGTCGAGGAACGCATCTATGACGACCCGCAAGGCCTGTCGGCCGAGTGGGAGGAGCGCAACAAGGCCTTTCACGAGGCCTTGATCGGCGCCTGCGAGTCCCACTGGCTGCACCATTTCCGGGATATTCTGTATCACCAATCGGAACGCTATCGGCGCATCGCCCTGACCGGGCGCGTGGTGCCGCGCAACGTTCACGAGGAACACCGCGCCATCTTCGACGCCACGCTGGCCCGCGACGCCGACACCGCCTGCGCCCACACGGCCGAGCATATCGACCGCACCTTGCAGACCCTCAGCCGTATGTTCCAAGACGGCGACACACCGCTGCCTGAACGCCGCGCCGCAGGCGGGGCGGATCGGCGCGCATAACCTGTTCCTCTCCAGCAGGTGACGTCCTCAGCAGGTGACGTGCAAGGCCGCGACCACCCGCCGACCGCTCTGGGCGGCGAAGGAGTTGTAGGCGTTGACCGCCTCGCTGGTCGGGGCGATGTGCAGGACGACGCCGTGCTCGCGCACGCAGGTAACGGTTTCCTCCGGCACGGCCATGCAGCCATAGAACCCGGTGCCGATCACCAGGATGGCCGGCGCCTCGCACCACACGCGGCCCAGGTCCGTCGGCCGCAGCACATGACCCCGCCCGTCCGACCACAGTGCGGTAACGTGGCCGGGGGTTATGATGACGTCAGACCCAAAGTCCTGGCCGTCCACCACGATGTGGCCATACTGATAGGACGACACGAACGTCGGGGTCGCATGGAGCACCTGGCCCATGGTGGCCTCCCGCTATTTTTTTTATCAGCACATGGGGCAATGATACCACTGCGCCGAACAGGCCGCGCGCCCTTTTACGGCAAGGCAGGTCTGCCCCGTGCACAGCAACACGGGCGATGAAGGCCATCCCAAACTGACTGAATTCGCGTTCGGACCCCAATTCGGTCCTGGCTGGACATCCCCACCCAACCTATCATATTCCCGTCGAGACGGTCTTGGACCGGAGCCCGTTTCCCTGGCAGGAGCCGCAGCGGATGAGTACCTACACAACATCGGGGTTGTTCAGCTGGGTCGACCGTCCCGTTCAGTGGAGCGCGGCGACGTCGTCAAGCATCGACCGCAGCCTGTCCTACACCTATTCGGATTACCCGTTGTTCGACTACCGCCTGAACGACACGCAGCATGGCTTGGTGCGCAGCGCCTTCGGCGCCTGGGCCGCCGTGTCCGGCATCACGTTCGAGGAAGTCTCGGACAGCATGATGGCGGACATCCGCGTGGGCATCGACGCCATCGACGGTATCGACAGCACCCTTGGCGAGGCCACCTATTGGTGGACCGGGTCGAACAGCCTGGACAAGGCGTCCATTGCCTTTGACAGCGCCGACCTGTCAACCGCCTGGACCGGCAGCGGACCCGCGCCGGCCAACACATGGTCCTTCTACTCCACGGCGGTGCACGAGATCGGCCATGCCATCGGCATCGGTCATCTGTCGCAGACCGACGCCATCATGTACCCCTATGCCAACAACGTCAGCACGCTGACGACAGCCGATATCGAGCAGGCCGTACTGCGCTATGGCGCCGCCGCCGCGACCACGGTCGCACCGACCGCCTCCACAACGGCCATCACCGTCAGCGCGGCCCCGGCCGGTGGGGTGGACGACGCCTTCTACTTCAGCCGCTATGCCGACGTTGCCGCCGCCGGAGCGGACGCCGTCACGCATTACGCTTCCCATGGCTGGCGCGAAGGCCGCGACCCCACCGCGTGGTTCGATACCAGCTTTTATCTGAACGCCAACGCCGATGTCGCCGCCGCCGGGATCAACCCGTTCGACCACTTCCAAACCAGCGGGTCGGGCGAGGGCCGCAATCCCAACAGCATGTTCGACATGGCCTGGTATCTGACCAACAACCCCGACGTGGCGGTGGCCGGAGTCAACCCGATCACCCACTACTGGTCCAGCGGCTGGCGGGAAAACCGCGATCCCGGCCCGTCCTTTGACACCAGCGCCTATCTGGATGCCAACCCCGACGTCCGCGCCGCCGGGATCAACGCCCTGGAACACTGGCTGATGTTCGGCGAGGCAGAGGGCCGGGCGCTGGCATAGCCCCGCGCCCCCAGGAGGGGGCAAGGGCATAATCCAGGCCACCCGCAAGACATTTCCGTGTCCGCCTCGGATCATGATACACCGGGTGGGGGACAGGGGAGACAAACGACGTGACCATGGACGCGGGCCACATTGCGGCGCCGGAAAGCATCGTGGCATTTCCGGAGCCGTGCGCCCTGATCGGTGCGGGCGATGCCGTGCTGGCCGCCAACCGGGCCTTTGCCGATGCGCCGGGCCTGCTGCTGAACGGCGCCCTGACGCCACACCTGGGCGATGCCGTTGCCGCCCTGCGCGCAGCCGGGGGCGGGCGGGCGCGCATCGTGGTGGA
>LAEA01000103.1 GCA_000961745.1 Rhodospirillaceae bacterium BRH_c57
GAAGGCGTCTTCAATCCCGCCAAGTCCCGCATCCGTGTGTTCGACTTCCACACCGAGGCCAAGTTCGTCCCTTACACCTGCACCCAGTGTGCGCAGGCGTGGTGCATGAGCGCGTGCCCGGTGGAAGCCATCACGGTCGATGCCGGCACCGGTGCCAAGGTGGTCAACGACAACACCTGCGTCGGGTGCAAGGTCTGCACCATCGCCTGCCCGTTCGGGACGATCAACTACGTGGCTGACTCCGGCAAGGTCGCCAAGTGCGACCTGTGCGGCGGTGATCCGGCGTGCGCCAAGGCGTGCCCGACGGGTGCCATCGTCTATGTCGATGCCGATCAAACCGGCTTCGAGAAGATGAAGGTGTGGGCGTCCAAGACGGCCACCGGCACCACCGCAGCGACCGCTTGAGGGAGACACGAACCATGAGCTGGACCGGAAACGTCCTCCGCGTCAACTTGACCGCCGGAACCTGCACGAGCGAACCGCTCAACAAGGCCTGGACCCGTCAGTACCTCGGTCAGCGCGGGCTGGCCACCAAGTACCTCAGCGAAGAGATCGATCCGACCTGCGATGCGCTGGGGCCGGACAACAAGATGATCATGACCACGGGGCCGCTGACCGGCACCATGGCCTCGACCGCCGGCCGCTATTCGGTGGTGACCAAGAGCCCGCTGACCGGCTGCGTGGCGTGTTCCAACTCGGGCGGCCATTTCGGCAACGAGATGAAGAACGCCGGCTGGGACATGATCATCTTCGAGGGCCAGTCGCCGACCCCGGTGTACCTCTACGTTGAAAACGAAAAGGCCGAGCTGCGCGACGCCTCGGGCTATTGGGGCAAGTCGGTGTGGGACACCGATGCCGGCCTCAAGACCGCCCACCAGGACCCGCTGCTGCGCATCGCCGCGATCGGCGTGGCCGGTGAGAAGGGCGTGCTGTACGCCTGTATCGTCAACGACCTGCACCGCGCCGCCGGGCGTTCGGGCGTCGGCACTGTGATGGGGTCCAAGAACCTCAAGGCCGTCGCCATCCGGGGCACCAGGGGCGTCAAGGTCGCCGACCCGCTGACCTTCATGAAGGCCGCCACCGACGCCAAGAAGGTGCTGGCCGACAACGCCGTCACCGGCCAGGGCCTGCCGGCCTATGGCACCCAGGTGCTGATGAACGTCATCAACGAGACCGGCGCCCTGCCGACCCACAACTTCCGCGACGTGCAGTTCGACGGCGCGGCGGACATCTCGGCCGAGGCCATGGTCGCCCCGCGCAAGACCGACGGCAAGCCGAACCTCGTGACCAACCAGGCGTGCTTTGCCTGCACCATCGCCTGCGGGCGGGTGTCGCAGCTTGATCGCGGCCACTACACCGTTGTCAACCGGCCGGAATACTGGGGCGCCTCGGGCGGCCTGGAGTACGAAGCGGCCTGGGCCCTGGGTGCGGCGACCGGCGTGAAGGACCTTGAGGCCCTGACGTTCGCCAACTTCCTGTGCAACGAGCAGGCCATCGACCCGATTTCCCTGGGCGCCACCATCGCGGCGGCCATGGAACTCTATGAAATGGGCGTCATCACCACCGAGCACACCGGCGGCATCGAACTGCCGTTCGGGTCCGCGCAGGCGCTGACCACCCTGGCCGAACTGACCTGCAAGGGCGAGGGCTTTGGGGCCGAGATCGGCCTGGGGTCGCGTCGCCTGACCGAAAAGTACGGCCACCCCGACCTGTCCATGACGGTGAAAAGCCAGGAGTTCCCGGCCTATGACCCGCGCGGCGTGCAGGGCATGGGGCTGTCCTACGCGACGTCCAACCGGGGCGCCTGCCATCTGCGCGGCTACACGGTGTCGTCGGAAATCCTCGGCATTCCCGAAAAGACCGACCCGCTGAGCCACGAGGGCAAGGCCGGGCTGGTCAAGGCGTTCCAGGACGCCACGGCGGCCGTGGACAGCGCCGGCATCTGCGTGTTCACCACGTTTGCCTGGACCCTGGAGCATATTGCCCCACAGATCGCCGCGGCGACCGGCGAGGCCTACACCCCGGAGTCCCTGCTCGAAATCGGCGAGCGCATCTGGAACCTGGAACGGCGCTTCAACATGGCCGCCGGGATGACGGCTGCGGACGACACCCTGCCCAAGCGCCTGCTCAAGGACGCCGCCAAAACCGGCCCGGCCAAGGGCATGGTGGCCCCGCTGGACAAGATGCTGCCGGAATACTACCAGCTTCGCGGCTGGACCACCGACGGCATCCCGACCAACGAGACCGTCGAGCGCCTGGCCCTGTAGTCGGCCTGTTCCCACCGCTCCCTCCCTGCGCCGCAGAGGCGGGAGCGGTGGTTTCCTTTTTGGAGGCCCAGCCCCATGCACCACGTCGTCGTTGGCGCCGGTCCGGCCGGCGTGACCGCCGCCGAGACGCTGCGCCGTCTCGATCCCGCCGCCACCATCACCCTGATCGGCGAAGAGAACGAGACGCCCTATTCGCGCATGGCCATCCCCTACTTCCTGATCGGCAAGGTCGGGGAGGACGGCACCCATCTGCGCCGCAGTCCGACCCACTTCGCCGACCTGCGCATCGACCATGTGCGCAAAAAGGTGTCCACCCTCGACACCGCCACCAAGACCCTGACCCTGGCCGACGGCTCGACCGTGGCCTATGACAAGCTGTGCATCGCCACCGGGGCACGCCCCGTGCGGCCGCCCATCGAGGGCCTCGACCTGCCCGGCGCGCACACCTGCTGGACCCTCAACGACGCCCGCGCCATCGCCGATCTGGTGCATGACGGCGCCCATGTGGTGCTGATGGGGGCCGGCTTCATCGGGTCCATCGTGCTGGAGGCCCTGGCCCTGCGCGGGGTCAACCTGACCGTCGTCGAAATGGGCGACCGCATGGTGCCGCGCATGATGGACGACATCGCCGGCGGAATGCTCAAAAGCTGGTGCATCGGCAAGGGCGTCAACGTCCTGACCGAGACGCGCATCGAAAAGATCACCCGCTGCACCACCGGGGACTGCGAAGACACCCTGGAAGTCACCCTGTCCACCGGCAAGGTCCTGCCGGCCCATCTGGTGGTCATCTCGGCCGGCGTGCGGTCGAACATCGAGTTCCTGGCCGGGTCGGGCATCACCACCGACCAGGGCATCCTGATCGACGACCATCTGCGCACCTCGGCCCCCGACGTGTGGGCCGCTGGCGACGTCGCCCAAGGCCGCGACCTGACCACCGGGGAGCGCCACGTCCACGCCATCCAGCCGACCGCCACGGAACATGGCCGCATCGCCGCGCAGAACATGATCGGCATGGACACGCCCTACCAGGGCAGCATCAACATGAACGTGCTTGATACCCTGGGCCTGATCTCCACATCCTTCGGGCTGTGGCAGGGCAAGGGCGGGGAGCAGGCGCGCATGGTGGACGCCCACGGCTATCGCTACCTGCGCCTGGAGTTCGAGGACGATGTTCTGGTCGGCGCCCAGTGTGTCGGCATGACCAACCATGTCGGCGTGCTGCGCGGCCTCATCCAATCGCGGACCCGTCTGGGGCCGTGGAAGGATATCCTGCTGCGCAACCCCGAACGCGTGGTCGAGGCCTATGTGGGGGCGACACAACTTCCCTGATGCCTGGCCTGATGCTGATCCATAAGGACATGGCCCTGACCCCGGCGGAGTTCCACAACAGCCTGCCGGCCGCCCTGCGCGGCCACGCGTGGCGGGCCGAGCGGGACGCCGCCGGGGTTGACGTGGTCAGCGTGGACACCGCCGAAGGCCCGGTGGTGCTGCGTTGCGCGGTCCAGCCGCCGCGCCGCCTGACCGGGTTGTTGTCCATGCCGCGCTGTCTGGTGACCCTTGACCTTGGCGGGCTGCCCGAAACGGCCCGCGCCCCCTTCCTCGCCCGCTTTGACCGCGCCTTTCAGCGCGGCGGCGGATAAGCCAGGAGTTCCCCCACATGCCGACCGCCACGATCAAGCTGTACTCCGTCCTCGCCCAGCACCTGCCGCCGGGCGCGGAGAAGAACACGGCCCCCCTCCAGATCGACGCCGCAACCACGGTCGGCGGCCTGATCGGCAGCCTGAACCTGCCACCCCAGCACTGCCATCTGGTCCTGCTGAACGGCGTGTTCGTGCCGCCGGACGCGCGGGGGTCTACGCCCGTCCGCGACGGCGATGCCCTGGCCATCTGGCCGCCGGTGGCGGGGGGCTGACGCCCACTACCCGACCAGACGAGTCACCTATCCCATCGCGAATAAACCGCAGTCCGAACTGGTGACGGTGCGGACTGATCTTGCTGATACCCTGCCCGAAAGGGCGGGGTTTTTATACCTTAGAACTTCACTCAGTTGATATTTAAGGCTGAATACAGCACTCTTGGCCTAGCCAATTACAGGCCAATGGGTGTCATAATGCCCCTACCCAATACCAATGGACTGCCAGAAACGTTTACCCGCCGTGGTCTCTTCCGGTCACTCGGCGGGGCGCGGCAGGCCGATCCTGTCCGCCCGCCGTGGAGCCTGCGCGAAGCGGCCTTTGTCGCTGCCTGCACCGGCTGCGGCGACTGCGTGCGGGCCTGCCCCCAGAGCATCCTGACGCTGACCTCGGGCTATCCCGAAACCAGTTTTGCCCACGCCGGCTGCAACAGTTGCAGTCTGTGCGCCGACGCCTGCGCGCCGCGCGCCTTGGACCGCACGGCCCAACCCGAATGGCGGCACACGGTGGCCATTGGTACTGGTTGCCTGGCCGCCCAAGGCGTTGTCTGCCGCATCTGCGCCGAGCAGTGCGACGTCACCGCCATCCGGTTCCGGCTGGTCGTCGGCGGTAAGTCCCGCCCGGTCCTGAACACTGCCGCCTGCACCGGCTGTGGGGCGTGCATCGGCACCTGCCCCACGCAAGCCATCACCATCACCACCGCCTGAGGAGGGCCGGACCATGCGCGTCACCCGCTTCGACACCCGCACGGCCCCCGCCGCGCCACTCCCGGAAACGCTGAACGACCAAGTCAACATCTGCGGCGTGCTGGTCTACTCCACGCCCGAGAAATGCGCCGCCGTGATGGAGCGCCTGAACGCCACCACCGGCTGCGAAGTTCACACCCACAGCCCGGACGGCCGCATCGTCGTCGTCATCGAGGACACCGCCGAGGCGTCCGCCCTCGACCGGTTGCGGGACTTCAACGATTGGGACGGGGTGGCGGCGTCCGCTCTCGTCTTCCACCAGTTCGAGGACGCCACAGCCCTGGAAGGGGAGATCGAGGCATGTTGACCACCCGCCGCACTTTCATCAAAGCCAACGCTGCCGCCGCCACTGCGGCCGTGGCCGGTCTGTCCCTGCCCCTCGGCGTGGCGCATGCCGCCGTGCCCGGCACTGACGGCATCGCCTGGGACAAGGGCGTGTGCCGGTTCTGCGGCACCGGCTGCGGCGTGCTGATCGGCACCCGCGAAGGCAAGGTCGTCGCCACGCAGGGCGACCCCGACGCCCCGGTCAACAAGGGCCTGAACTGCATCAAGGGCTATTTCCTGTCCAAGATCATGTACGGCAAGGACCGCCTGACCCAGCCCATGCTGCGCATGACCAACGGCAAGTTCGACAAGGAAGGCGACTTCCAGCCGATCACCTGGGACGCCGCCTTCGACATCATGGCCGAGAAGTGGAAAGCCACCCTCAAGGCCAAGGGTCCGACCGCCATCGGCATGTTCGGGTCCGGCCAGTGGACCATCTGGGAAGGCTATGCCGCCGCCAAGCTGATGAAGGCCGGGTTCCGGTCCAACAACCTCGACCCCAACGCCCGCCACTGCATGGCCTCCGCCGTCGCCGGGTTCATGCGGACGTTCGGCATCGACGAGCCGATGGGCTGCTATGACGACATCGAGCACGCGGACGCCTTCGTCCTGTGGGGCTCCAACATGTCGGAGATGCACCCCATCCTGTGGTCGCGCGTCACCGACCGCCGCCTGACCCACGCCGGCTGCAAGGTCGCCGTGCTGTCCACCTTCGAGCATCGCAGCTTCGAGTTGGCCGACCAGCCGATCATCTTCACGCCGCAGTCCGATCTGGCGATCCTCAACTTCATCGCCAACTACATCATCCAGAACGGCGCAGTGGACGAATCCTTCGTGACCGCCCACACCAAGTTCAAGAAGGGCGTCACCAATATCGGCTACGGCCTGCGCCCCGAACATGCGCTGGAGCAGGGCGTGGCGGCCAACGCCGGCGCCGCCGAGGACATCGACTTTGCCGCCTACAAGGCGTTCGTGGCCGAATACACGGCGGAAAAGACCCACCAGATTTCCGGCGTGCCGGTCGAACAGCTCATTGAACTCGCCAAGCTCTATGCCGATCCCAAGGTCAAGGTGGTGTCCTTCTGGACCATGGGCTTCAACCAGCATACGCGGGGCACCTGGGCCAACAACCTCGTCTACAACATCCACCTGCTGACCGGGAAGATCAGCCTGCCCGGCTGCGGCCCGTTCTCGCTGACCGGCCAGCCGTCGGCCTGTGGCACGGCGCGTGAGGTCGGCACCTTCGCCCACCGGCTGCCGGCCGACATGGTGGTCATGAACCCCGACCACCGCGCCAAGTCCGAAAAGCTGTGGAAGCTGCCCGAGGGCACCATCCCCGACAAGCCCGGCTTCCATGCCGTGCTGCAAAACCGGATGCTCAAGGACGGCAAACTGAACTGCTATTGGGTGCAGTGCACCAACAACATGCAGGCCGGCCCGAACATGAACGACGAGACCTATCCGGGCTATCGCAACCCGGACAACTTCATCGTCGTGTCCGACCCCTACCCCACCGTCACCGCGCTGTCGGGCGACCTCATCCTTCCGACCGCCATGTGGGCGGAAAAGGAAGGCGCCTATGGCAACGCCGAGCGCCGGACGCAGTTCTGGCGCCAGCAGGTGGCCCCGCCGGGCGAGGCGCGGTCCGACCTGTGGCAGCTCATGGAGTTCTCCAAGCGCTTCAAGATCGAGGAAGTGTGGCCCGAGGAGCTGCTCGCCAAGGCCCCCGAGCTGCGCGGCAAGACCCTGTTCGACGTGCTGTACGGCAACGGGCAGGTCAATAAGTACCCGCTGTCCGACCTGTCCGAAGGCCAGCTCAACGACGAAAGCCACGCCTTCGGCTTCTACGTCCACAAGGGCCTGTTCGAGGAATACGCGTCGTTCGGCCGGGGCAAGGCGCACGATCTGGCGCCGTTTGACTACTACCACAAGGCCCGTGGCCTGCGCTGGCCGGTGGTGGACGACAAGGAAACCCTGTGGCGCTTCCGCGAAGGGTACGACCCTTACGTCAAGGCGGGCGAGGGCGTCAGCTTCTACGGCCACAAGGACAAGAAGGCGGTCATCTTCGCCCTGCCCTACGAGCCGCCGGCCGAAAGCCCGGACAAGGTCCACGACCTGTGGCTGGTCACCGGCCGCGTGCTGGAACACTGGCATACCGGATCGATGACCCGCCGCGTGCCCGAACTGCACAAGTCGTTCCCCAGCGCCGTACTGTTCATGCACCCGCTCGATGCCCGTGACCGCGACCTGCGGCGCGGCCAGACGGTCAAGGTGTCCAACAGCCGGGGCGAGGTGCTGACCACCGTCGAGACACGGGGCCGCAACAAGCCGCCGCGCGGCATGGTGTTCATGCCGTTCTTCGACGAAAGCCAGTTGGTCAACAAGCTCATCCTGGACGCCACCTGCCCGATTTCCAAGGAAACCGACTTCAAGAAATCGGTCTGCAAGGTTGAAAAGGCCTGAGCCCAACTGACGGGCGGCGGACCATCCCGCCGCCCGCCCCTCTCCAGAGGGGAGCGGAGCCATGAACGAACCAAACACAAAAACCTCCAGCCGGCGCGCCGTATTGACCGGCGCGGCCAAGGCGTGCGGCGCGGCCTGCGTGGTCGCGCTCGGTCTGGGTGCCCTGGCGGGTGCGCAGAAGGAAACCCGCGCGGCCAGTGCCCTGCGGCCGCCCGGCGCGTTGCCCGACGAAACGGACTTCCTGGCCGCCTGCACGCGGTGCGGGCTGTGCGTCCGCGACTGCCCCTATGACACCCTGAAACTGTCGGGCATGGGCGGCCCGGCCCAGGTCGGCACGCCGTATTTCACCGCCCGCGCTATTCCGTGCGAGATGTGCGAGGACATTCCGTGCGTGGTGGCCTGCCCGACCGGCGCCCTGGACCACGCCCTGACCGACATCACCAAGGCCGACATGGGCGTCGCCGTGCTCATCGGGCGGGAGACCTGCCTCAACCTGCTCGGTCTGCGGTGCGACGTGTGTTACCGGGTCTGCCCGCTGATCGACGAGGCCATAACCCTGATCAGCACGCCCAACACCCGCACCGGCGCCCACGCCATCTTCGAGCCCTTCATCATTGCCGACCGCTGCACCGGCTGCGGCAAGTGCGAAAAATCCTGCGTCCTGCCCGGCGCGGCGGCCATCAAGGTGCTTCCGCGCGCCCTCGCCAGCGCCCCGTCGTCCGACCATTACCGCCTGGGCTGGGAGGAGAAACGCCGGGCCGGCGAGTCCCTCATTCCCGACACCATGACGTTGCCGACCCGTGATCCCACAACCGGCGGACTGAAGGGGTTCAAGCCATGAGCGCGCCCAACCCCTTCTCCACGCCCAACCCCGTCTCCCGCAAGCACCCGGCTGCCCTGGCGGTCGCCGTCAAGGGCCGGCTGGCCGCCCACAAGTGGCTGTTGCTGCGCCGCGCCACCCAACTGGGCGTGCTCGGCCTGTTCCTGAGCGGGCCGTTGCTCGGCCTGTGGGTGCTCAAGGGGACCCTGGCGTCGAGCACGTTGTTCGACACCGTGCCGTTCACCGACCCGCTGGTGTTCGTGCAATCCCTGGTCACCGGGCACGCCCTGGCGGCCAGCGCGTGGATCGGCGTCGGCCTGCTGATCGTCGTCTACATGGTGGTCGGCGGACGGTCGTTCTGTTCGTGGATCTGCCCGGTCAACCTGTTGACAGACGGCGCCCACGCCGCCCGCGTCGGCCTCGACATCAAGGGCAGCCTGCCGATCCCGCGCGCCGCCCGGTGGTGGCTGCTGGGCACCGTGCTGGGCGTGTCTGCCCTGACCGGGGTGATCGCGTGGGAAACCCTGAACCCCGTCACCCTTTTGCACCGCGAACTGGTGTTCGGCATCTTCCTGGCCGGGTCGGTGGCCTGGATGCTGATTATCGGCGTGGTGCTGTTCGACACCTTCGTCACCAATCGCGGTTGGTGCGGCCACCTGTGCCCGATGGGCGCGGCCTACGGCCTGATCGGGGCGGCCAGCCTGACGCGGGTTTCCGGCCGCAACCGCGCCGCCTGCGACCAGTGCCAGGCCTGCTACCACGTCTGCCCGGAGCCGCATGTGCTGACCCCGGTGCTGAAGGGCGCCGAAGGATCCACGCCGCTCGTGCTGTCGGGCGACTGCACCAACTGCGGACGCTGCATCGACGTCTGTCACCGCGACGTGTTCGCGTTCACCCATCGTTTCAACCGCTCTTCCGTCCCTCACCCTCATGGGAGTCCCTGAGATGCGCAAGCTCACCAAATTCATGGCCGCCGTCGCCGGGGCCGTCCTTTTGACGGTCATGGTCGGCCTGACCTTCATGGTCGGACTGAGCGCCCCCGTCGTCGCCAACGACCTGCAATCCCTGCGCGGTGCCGCCGTTGACGAGACCGACGTCCGGCCGGAAATCCACGGCGTCGAGGAAGGCCGCCCGTTCGCGCGCAACTACCGCCAACAGCCGCCGCTCATTCCGCACCGCATCGACAAGTACGAGATCGACCTCAAGACCAACCAGTGCATGAGCTGCCACGACTGGCCGTTCAACACCAAGTTCAACGCCCCCAAGGTGTCGGAAACCCACTACATCGACCGCGAGGGCAACCGCCTGGACGACGTGGCGCGCACCCGCTGGTTCTGCACCCAGTGCCACGTTCCGCAGACCGACGCCCCTGAACTGGTCGACAACACCTTTGCCCCGGCCCGCTGAGCCTGCCAGTCCCTGAGGAGGGGAGTTTCATGAAGATCATCAAACGATTGTGGCGCTGGTTCTGGCGGCCGGCCGGAATGATTTCCTTCGGCCTGCTGCTGCTGGCCGGGTTCGTCGGCGGCGTCGTGTTCTGGGGCGGCTTCAACACGGCGATGGAAGCCACCAACAACGAGACGTTCTGCATCTCCTGCCACGAGATGGGCGACAACGTGTACGTGGAATACGTCGGCAGTGTCCACGACACCAACGCCAGCGGTGTGCGCGCCACCTGCCCGGACTGCCACGTTCCCAAGGAATGGACCCACAAGATGATCCGCAAGGTCGAGGCCTCGCGCGAGCTGTGGCACAAGGCCCTGGGCTCCGTGGACACCCCCGAGAAGTTCGAGGCCCAGCGCCTGCGGATGGCCGAAAAGGTGTGGGCCACCATGAAGTCCACCGACAGCCGCGAATGCCGCAACTGCCATCAGTTCATGTCCATGGACGTGTCGTTGCAGAACAAGCGCGCCCGTGAGAACCATGTGCGCGCCCAGGACGAGAACCTGACCTGCATCGACTGCCACAAGGGCGTCGCCCATTCGCTGCCCAAGGGCGCCTATGGCATCACCCCGGAACTGCCGGGCCACCCCCTGCCGGTGGAGGCCAAACCGGGGAGCTGATTTTTGCGCTGATCGAGGGACGGACCACGGGCGGGCCTGCCAAAAACAGGCCCGCCCGATGTGTATCCGGACTAAGCCCCTGCATTCAGGTCGGAATTAAGGGTTGAACAACAGGGCATCCTGTCCGTTAAATAAAAAGATGACCGCCCCGCCAAAGAGCGGCGGCATCGTGAACCAGAAAAAATAACGGAGAGGAGCGTTCCTACATGCGCAAGTCCATGATTGGCCTCGCCATTGCCGCAGCCCTTGCCATTCCGGCCGGGGCCATGGCCCAAGGGCAACAGTTCGTCAACATCCTGACCGGCGGCACCAGCGGCGTGTACTACCCGCTCGGCGTTGCGATGTCGCAGATCTACAACGAGAAGATCGACGGCGTGCGGGCGTCGGTGCAGTCCACCCGCGCCTCGGTCGAGAACCTCAACCTCGTCCAGAACGGCCGTGGCGAGTTGGCCCTGGCCCTGGGCGACTCGGTGGCTGGTGCCTGGGAAGGCGATGCCGAGATCGGCTTCGACAAGAAACTCGACAAGATCCGGGGCGTGTCCGCCCTCTACCCCAACTTCATCCAGATCGTGGCGTCCAAGGAGTCCGGCATCAAGACGCTGGCCGACCTCAAGGGCAAGCGCGTGTCGGTCGGCGCGCCGCGCTCGGGTACCGAGGTCAACGCCCGCCGCCTGCTGGGCGCGGCCGGGCTCACCTATGACGACTTCGGCCGCACCGAATACCTGCCGTTCGGCGAATCGGTGGAACTCATCAAGAACCGCCAGATCGACGCCACCTTGCAGTCGGTCGGCCTGGGCGCCGCGTCCATCCGCGACCTTGCCTCGGCCGTGGACATCACCGTGGTGGAAATCCCCGCCGATGTGGTCGCCAAAGTCGGCAGCCCGGCGTTCATCGCGGCCACCATCCCAGCCAACACCTATGACGGCCAGACCGAGGACGTGCAGACCGCCGCCATCGTCAACATCCTGATCACCTCGGCCGACCTGCCCGAGGAACTGGTCTATGCGATGACCAAGCACCTGCACGAAAGCCGCGACACCCTGGTCAACGCCCACGCCGCCGCCAAGGGGATCACCCTGGACGGCGCGCTGAAGGCCATGCCGGTGCCGCTGCATCCGGGCGCTGCGCGCTACTACAAGGAAAAGGGCATGGCGATGCAGTAAGGTCGTTGCGTGCGCTGATTTAAGGCCGGGCTCTGCCCGGACCCGCCAGGAGACTCAGTCTCCTGGACCTCGGGACGGGGCGGTGCAAAGCCGCGCGCAGTGCAACACATGCTGAGAGACTAATTGCCTGCGGCGCAAGAAAAGGCGCGCACCCCCCTCATGGGGTCCCAAATTCATGGGGTCAAGGGGCCGCTCGGCCCCTTGCGGGCGCGGGCAGAGCCCGCTCCTTTTTAGTCCAGGCGGAGCGCCACAGCCAGGATCCGACCATGACCCCAACTCCCCCCAAGGTGGCGCCGACCGATCCGGCGTCCGTCGAGGCGGCCGCCGTGCCGCCCGATCCGACCCGCGACGGCAGCCTGAATGCGCGCGTCATCACTGTGTGTGCCATCGCCTTTTCGGTCTATCAAATCTGGTTCGCGTCGTTCACGCCGCTGCCCAGCCTGATCGCGCGGTCGATCCACGTCGGGTTCCTGCTGCTGGTCGCCTTTCTGACCCTGCGCGCGACAACGGCCCAGCAGGACCGCCACACGCCGTGGTACGACTGGCTGTTCGCCGTCACCGGCTTCGTGCTGGGTTTCTATCATCTGGTGCTGGCCGACGAGATCATCCTGCGCTACGAGCCGACCACCCTGGACATGGTCGTCGGCACCATCACCATCGCCCTGGTGTTCGAGGGCGCCCGCCGGGCCATGGGCCTGGGGCTGGCCGTGGTGTGCGGGACGTTCCTGCTGTGGGGGTTCTTCGGGCAGATGCTGCCGGCCCCGTTCAACCATCGGGGGTTCGATTCCGGGCAACTCCTGATGCAGGTGTTCCTGGGGACCGAGGGCATCTATGGCACCCCGATCTTCGTGTCCGCCACCTATCTGTTCCTGTTCGTGCTGTTCGGCACGTTTCTGCAACAGGCCGGCATGGTCGGCCTGTTCAACGACATCGCCATGGGCACGGTCGGCCACACCAAGGGCGGCCCGGCCAAGGTGGCGGTGGTGTCGTCGGGCATCATGGGGACGATTTCCGGGTCGGGCATCGCCAACGTGGTGACCACGGGCATGTTCACCATTCCGCTGATGAAGCGCTTTGGCTACAAGCCGGCCTTTGCCGGCGCGGTCGAGGCGACGGCCTCCATGGGCGGACAGATCATGCCGCCGGTGATGGGCGCCGTGGCCTTCATCATGGCCGAGACCGTGGGTGTGCCGTACCTGGAGGTGGTCAAGGCGGCGACCATTCCGGCCATCCTGTACTTCGCCGCCGTGCTGTGGATGGTCCACCTGGAAGCCGGGCGGGCGCATCTGCGCGGTCTGCCCAAGGAGGACTGCCCCAGCCCGTGGGGCGCCATCCGCCGCAAGTGGTTCCTGATGCTGCCGCTGGTCATCCTGGTCTATCTGCTGTTCACCGGCTACACGCCGCTGTTCGCCGGGACCATCGGCCTGTTGATGACCATTGTGCTAATCCTCGGGTCCTCGGCCGCCGCGCAGGCCGGGCCGGTGGCGCTCAAGATGCTGTTCTGGGTGTTCATCGGCATCGCCGCCTCGGCCTTTTTCACCTATGGCCCGGTGGCGGTGTTCGTGCTGATTGCCGCCCTGGTCGCAGCGCTGGCCTTTCGGTCGGGCGGACGGGCGACAATCCGCCTGTGCCTGGACAGCATGGCCGAGGGGGCGCGCAACGCGGTCGGCGTGGGCCTTGCCTGCGCCGTTGTCGGCGTCATCATTGCGGTGCTGTCGCTGACCGGGCTGGCCGTCACCGTGGGCGGGGCCATTGTAGACGTCGGGCGAACCAGCCTGTTCCTGTCGCTGGTCCTGACCATGCTCACCTGCATCGTGCTGGGCATGGGCATCCCGTCCATCCCCAACTACATCATCACCAGTTCCATCGCCGGGCCGATCCTGGTCGAGCTGGGGGTGCCCATCGTGGTCGCCCATATGTTCGTGTTCTACTTCGGCATCATGGCCAACCTGACCCCGCCGGTGGCCCTGGCCGCCTTTGCCGCCGCGCCCATCGCGCGGGCCGGAGCCATGGAAATCAGTGTGTGGTGCCTGCGCATCGCCATTGCCGGATTCGTGCTGCCGTTCATGGCGGTCTATGCCCCGGCCCTGATGATGCAGTCCGACAGTTGGATGGCCATTGTCTACATCACCTTCAAGGCGGTGGTCGCCATCGGCCTGTGGGGCGCCGCCTCCATCGGGTTCCTGAGCATCCGCATGACCTGGGCCGAACGCCTGTGGGCGACGGCGGCGGCGTTCAGCCTGGTGGTCGCCCAGCCGATCACCGACGAGGTCGGCCTCGCCCTGGCCGTCACCCTGATCGGCTGGCACCTGTGGCGGGTCCGCAAGCAGGCGCGCGTGGCATGAGCCTGTTGTGCGTGATTGCCGCAGGCGTTGCGGTAAGCCTGCCCCTGCCTGGGGACGGGTTCGAGTTGCGCTGGGTCCATTCGGTCGAACACACCGAATGGCGGGAACGCTGGCAGCCCGTGCCGGACGGTTTGCGGCTGGTCGAAAGCCGGGTGCAGGGCAGTGGCGCCGGCATGGAACCGCCCGAGGGCGCGGTGCTGTCCGGCGGGTGGTGGATCGACCGGACGGCCCGCCTGACCGTGCCGCGCCTCAGCCTGCCCCTGTCGTCGCACGCCGCCCCCTATCAGGTGTGCATTGGCGACCTTTGCCGGACCCTGGACAGCCTGTTGCCCGCCGACGCCAAGACGGCCATCTTAGAGCCTTGCTCCTGACCCCTTAAAGGACCACCAGCATGTTTCAGTGGGACGACCCCTTCCTCCTCGACCGGCAGCTTACCGACGACGAGCGCATGGTGCGCGACAGCGCCCGCGCCTACTGCCAGGAAAAGCTTCAGCCGCGCGTGCTGACCGCCTTCCGCGAGGAACGTTTTGACCGCGAGATCATGACGGAGATGGGGGCGCTCGGCCTGCTTGGCCCGACCATCCCCGAGGAATACGGCGGGTCGGCCGTCAACCACGTCGCCTATGGCCTGATCGCCCGCGAGGTCGAGCGGGTGGACAGCGGCTATCGCTCGGCCATGAGCGTTCAGTCGTCGCTGGTCATGCACCCCATCCATGCCTACGGGTCCGACGAGCAGAAGAAGAAGTACCTGCCCAAGCTGGTCACCGGCGAATGGGTCGGCTGCTTCGGCCTGACCGAGCCCGACCACGGGTCCGACGCCGGAAGCATGAAAAGCCGCGCGAAGAAAGTGGACGGCGGCTTTGTGCTGAACGGCCAGAAGATGTGGATCACCAACAGCCCCATCGCCGACCTCGCCGTGGTGTGGGCCAAGTCGGACGCCCACGACGGCAAGATCAAGGGATTCGTCGTCGAGCGCGGCACCAAGGGCTTCTCCACCCCCAAGATCGAGGGCAAGGTCAGCTTGCGCGCCTCGGTCACCGGCGAGATCGTGCTGGAGGACGCCTTCGTGCCCGACGACGCCCTGCTGCCCGGCGCCACCGGCCTCGGCGGGCCGTTCGGCTGCCTCAACAAGGCGCGCTACGGCATTGCCTGGGGGGCGTTGGGCGCGGCGGAGTTCTGCTGGCACGCCGCCCGCCAGTACACCCTGGACCGCAGCCAGTTCGGCCG
>LAEA01000098.1 GCA_000961745.1 Rhodospirillaceae bacterium BRH_c57
TCGGTCTTGCTTTTTGCCTCTGTCTGCCGTCCACCAATTAAGGTCTCGAACGTCTTCATTCGTCTTCCGCGAGACGGTGAGCACGTCACTCGAACCAGAGTAGGCTTCCTCGGCGAGACGCTGCATGTCCGTGATGGTCAGGTTGATCTTCATGACCAAAGTCTCTCACAGAACGATCATGTGTCCCAGAAACGGATGTCCTGAGAACTCCGAAATCGGCGTCTCCGGCTCACGCAGTTCTGCGGGTTCCAGGTGACCGGTTTTGGCGGGGTTTTTCGAACAGGGCCGGATCACAAATATTGCGACTCCCGAAACAGGGCTGCGACACTCCGTCTTGTCGCGGGCGGGTGCGTCCTCGTCTGCGACGAGGTCCATGTGAGGGTGAATAGTGGAAAATCCCCCCTATCTCGGTCCTCTAATAGAGTACTATTAGCTCCCCGAGATAGGGGGGATTTTTGTCCACACGCCCCGCCGCCAGCCCAAGGACGACATGATGACCGATGATCTGACGCCCAGCTTCCTCCGAGACGATGGCGGGGATGCCGTCGAGGGGCTCAAGCCGTTCCTGGGATTTTTGAAGAAGACGGCTGGGAACCACGTCGAGCGGTGCCTCAAGAAGCCACAGAACGAACTCATGAAGCGGCTCTGGCCGCATGTCCTTGATGCCGAGCAACAGACCTACCTCTGCATTGCTGACCGGAAGAAGGTGAGTGGCCGGTCCCACAGAGGAATCGAACGACACCTGGGCCAAGGTCTTGGACTTGCTGATCTCGGAGAACGCGGCATGGCCTTCTTCACCAATGCCATGAAGGTCCCGGACGCGGTCAGCCTGCCACAGGGCGATGAGTTCTATCCTCCGCCCAGTCGGCGAATCGCCAATTGCGGCCTGTACGTCCACACCGTGGAGTTCGATCCGCAGGGGACGCCAGACGAGGTCAAGGCTGCATTGGGCAAGCAGATCGGCTGGTGCTTCGGTGGAAAAAAGCCCGAGGAGACGACGCTCGGAAGATTGCACAAGCAGCTATGCTCCTACCCTGATTATCGTGGTGTCGAGGCCGTGTGGAGCGGAAACAAGTCCCTCCACTTGCATTTTCTCTTTGATATCCGACATCTTGCCCCGACGAAGTTCGATCAACGGGACCACAAGCTCGTGTCAGCCGAGACGCTCGATGTCCCGGACGAATTGCTGCGTTCTGGGCTACAGGATTTCTGGGACCGTCTTGCCCGTCAGGTAGAGACATTTTTGGGTTTCGGCCTATCAGCCGATCCAGCCCTCCGGCAGCCCGAGAACTTTCGCCGTCTGCCCTGGGGGATCAGGCAAGCGGAGGCGAATAACGTCTTAGGATTTCCCGAAGGTACGCCGATCCCACAAGCCGTCTTGTTCTCGATGCTCCGACACCATGCGAAAGACCCCGAAGAGCATCGGTGTCTTCACCGCGTGAGCGACTTCTTCACCGTCGCAGCGAAAAAGCCGCAAACTCGTTTTCGCCGTTCCATCGGAGCCGCGACTAACGACCTGACGGCCGATGAGCAACGCGATTTTCTCGAAGTCCTCACCGACCTTTGCTACCGGGCTTGGGGAAGTCCGGTTGACCACCCTCGACCCGCCAGCCTGCACAGCGGTGCAAACGGCTTTGAAATTGGTTTCTACAACAACCAGCACGACACGACGCCGTCGTCGGTCATGAGCGGCGATCACAACCGATTGCTCATCTACAGTGCCGACCCCGATGTGCGGGGGCGGACCTACGTTCTGCCGCTATCGGCGAACGAACTTGTTGAGGTGTTTCTTCGAACTGGTGATCTGGGCGGCGACCTCATACAGCGGCGGTCCCGCAATCTGATCGAGCAGAGGGTCCTTGGTCCCGACGACCCCGATGCATGGAAGCCGTCCCGGAGGTCGCCAGACACGCCCGAGGCTCTTCGAAACGCCATTGCCCAGGCGATACCAGTGGTCGCCCTGGGTAACGCCGTGTCAGCCATCCTGACCCCCGAGGGAGCGGGCAAGACCACATCGCTGCTCCAAGCCATGGTGACGCACCATGAGCCCGAAGAAGGCTTCATGATGTTCGCGGCGAGGAGCTACGAGCAGGCCGAGGAAAAGTGCGACCAGTTCAACGAGTTGTTTCCTGATTCAGGTTTCGTCGGTGTCGTTCTCGGCTCGTTCAGCAGCACCTATTCGTCCCTGGTCCCGGAGGATCACAGGGCGACTTCTCAGGATGCTGCGGAAGCAGGTGCGTCCTCTTTGCTCCAGTATGTCTATGACAGCGACCCCAGCACCGTAGCCTTGTTGGAGCAGCACAAGAAGGAGTTCTGGGACGCCCTGCGGCTCCCTCCCAAGACCATCAAAGGCAAGGCCCGCGACCTCAAAAAGGTGCCTATTTTTTTCACGGTTCATTCCGTTGCCCAGAAGTGGCACCTCAGTGGGGGAACCCGGTTCTGGCTGAACCCTCATTACCAGGATTTCCAGAACGCCACTGGGGAACGGCGAGAGATGCTGCGGCAACAGATTGAAGCGGCGACCCGCCTCCAGTGGCTGATTCATGACGAGGTTTCCGCCGATGACTTGCTGTTCAGGGCTTCCGAGGCGGAAGTCGCATGGTGTCACTCGGTTGAGCAGCGTCTCGATGGTAGCTGGCGACAAGCGTCACCCCAACAGCGTCTCGCAGCCTACCGGGACCAGCAAACCGGTCTGTCGGTCGAAATCAGTTTTGAACGCTGCTCGAATATCCTGGACGCTGGGTTCACGCCTGAAGAAGCGTACGTCGCTGACGCATCAACCGAGCCATTCGGTCGCGGGACACAGAATGCATACGCGAAAGTCACCGGACAGAAGGCATTTGTGAAATCACGCGACTGGCTCACCAGCCATAAACGGGTCACCCTGCTGACAACCGAACACCGCATTTTCGCCATCCTTGAATCGCTGGCCGCGAGGAGGACGGCCAACCACCCGGTCGGGGAGCAGCCTGATATGGCCGAAATGGTTTCCGAAGACGGGGCGATGCCAGTGCCTGCTGGGCGAACCACGGCTCCTATCCGGTTGTTCAATTTCGACCTGCCTGAAGTGTTTCCGTCTGAGGCGGTCGAGGTCGGGCTCAAGCTGGACCCCAGGGCCAGCAAGGAAAAGCTGGCTGACCTCCTCGACGACCTTCGACAGACTCATTCAGGCTGCCAATTCATCTCGGACCTTGCGAAGGGTACCGATGTCGCGACACACGAAAAAGCCAAGGGGAGCAATTCCTTCAGAGGTTCAGGTGTGCCGACGATCAGTGTCTACACCTACCTCGCCATCCCCCAGTACGCCGACCTCCTCATCGAGAACGCTTTCACCGGTCGCTCAGACATGACGAAGCTCTGGTACCTCGACCGCTTCAATCAAACCTGCGGACGGACACTCGGATACAGGCATTCTCCCGATACACCTACGTATGTAGTCATGTCGCCGAATCTTTGGCGGGAAATCGGCGTGATGCTGATGATGAAGAGCCGGTACCGTCCGTTTTGAGTTTGATCACGACAGCCAACAGATGACTGATAATGAAACTCAAGATCACACTGCGTGGTGGCTCCTGGATGTCTGTCCCGTTTTGGAGTTCGCGGGTCGTGATGACCGCCAGGATGCTCGAAATTCGAAGATCGAGATCAGTGACATCCTTACGAGGATCGCCCAGCAGGGACGCTCTGGCTGCGACGCCTGGATCAAGGTGACCTGGGCAACCATCAGGGTTCTGAACGGTGACCGCGACGCCGCCATTGATCTGATGAAACGATTTTTCCCCGAGGAACGAAGCGGTGAGTATGACGTACTCGCCAAGGGCTGGATCTTGTCAAGAAGCCCAGGATGGAGATTCTTGAAATCGTTGACTGAGTGAGTTGTACCAAACACTACGATGCAAATGAAATTCGCATCATGATGACCATGATATCAAATTTGGAGACATGTGAATGTAACGATACTATCTGTAAGGTGAAGGAGAATGCTTTTTTCATTTTTAATGCCATTTCCTACTTGCGAATCTATGAAAGATACGAGAGAAGTGATGTGTGACCGCTTGAACGGAATGCACACAGGCTGTCGCGTAATAGATACTCGACCTAGAGAGGAAATGGCGATGTATATGAAAGGCGTATATGAGTGGTCTGGTGGTGACGTTCACGATCTAATAACACCACTTAGGGCGGCAGTTAACGCTGCGTCTGAAAAAAGCTCCAATCACTGGGATATAGAGTACAATCTCCGCGAAGTTTTTGAAGGGATACTTGCAGAAACATGCAGCCGGTCTCCTACGCTGCTTGCCTACAATTTCACCTACGAGCAGATTGCGACGGACCCTGCGGGTCGCACACTTTGGCTGGATAAGGCCGGATGCGACATTTGGGTTGAAGACTGGCTCGGCGACATCCGTAAGGGCCTTGCCTCGGAAACACCCCTGACCGAGGTAGAACATGCCTACTGGCTCCACCACCTCAACCTTCTTGAGGAGGTCGGGGTGGATCTTGGTGACCTTCGCGACCGTGTCACCTCCTGCGTGATTGCCGAATAACCCCTGACCTTCGACCGGCTCGCCGGTCACACCTTGGCCGATCACATGACGACCTTGTGGCGGTCGAAAGCCACGACCCTCCAACCGATAACTCGACCTCAAATCACCTTCTGCCAGATCGGCGGCCGGGAACCCTGGTTCTCGCCCGGATTCCTGCGGGGGGGCTGAGGAGACGGAATATGAGTGGATCGCTGAACTCCCGCTGCACCGCAGTCAACGCCTTCAGTTCATGGTGCAGCCCCAAGCCTCCAGTGCTGACAACGCTAACTGTGTGAGCGTCGGATGCCGGATGGCTCTCCAGTCATCACCGAAGCTGCACGCTACTGCCAATTCCTAATCCAATGATGAGCACGATCATTGCTCGATGGTGGAGAATTAACTGATGGTCGATATTCCGTTCTGCATTGAGGGCATCTCTGTCGTTTTGATCGAGATCGACGCAGCCATTGATCGCTGGGACTATATCCCAGATGTGGTTGGCCAATATGCGATTTGGTCGGGCAACCGTAACCCTAAAGGAAAATATCTGTACAATACAATTTACAACGACGGATCAACAGCAACAGGATGTTTGATCTACCATGTGGATCAAGACGCTACCACGGTACTTAAGGAGATGCATGAGGCGTTTATTTACCTTGGCTTATCGATGGATCGGGCTGACGCTGGTGATGATATACTCCGGGTAATTTATTCAGACGTGGTGGAGGGTGAGGCCAATGAATAGCCACCGGAGCAGTCTGCGTCGAACTCGTCAGACGACGTGGCTGAAAATGGCTCGCCACTCACCACGGCAGACCCCCGCTGATCCCGTCCATAATCCCTATGAAGGCAAGTATGTGGACGCTTCAGAAGCCCATCGACTTCGAAAGAGGATCGCTGAATGCAGAGAATCTATTGAAGCAGGCTCGCCCTCGCAAAGGGAAGAGGCACTGTCCCGCCTCAGCATTTATGATGCCCGGCAACGACGCTGCCCAAGGGTAAATTACAGGCGTTGGCACCGCCTCCTACACGACCATAAAGAGGGCGTGCCCAGTAATCCGGCTGAAAGTCCTTTGGTTCACACCTTGGATGGCCTTCTCAGTGGTCACTACAGTCTCGTAGAGCTTCATGGATATAAAGCGGTCTGGATAGAAAGCCCGGACGACGCGGCCTTCTTGAAGATCAAGGGATTTGTCGATCTCGTTAGCGGTCGCGTCCGTTTCTGGGAGCCCCCACATTGGCACGGGCAGGGAAGTTACTCTTAGGCTGTAGTCTTCTCCAGATGCCATTTCAGGTGGCCACCATCATGCCTTGGCCGCAGGTAGGCGGAGCCCGCCTACTTACCGCTTCGCTTTTGCCGCCCGCTGCTGGGCTCGGTAGACCTTCCGCACAGTATCCTGGGTCCAAGGCTTTCCTGAAAAGGTCGTCTTCGCCTCTGCGTTCAGAGTCTCTGCGATCCGAGCAAACGTCAGGCCCTGCTCCCGGAGATCAACCAACTGGTCGATGATGTTCTGCTTGATGTAGATGGTGCTTTGACGCCGTTTCCCCAGGCCACCCTTCCGCCCGCTCTTCTTTCGCTGAACGTAGATACAAAACGCCTTTTTTGCTTTCTCCAACTCTGCGTGGAATGTCTTGGAGGGTTGTCTCAGGACGTTCCCACCCTCAGCCTTAAAGTCGCGGATAGCCTGGAAGAACAGGGGGTTTCGTCGCCACGCCCCCATGGGGAGGTAAACAAGCGTCGCGTCGGTTTCGCGGCATAGCTCGATAGCTTTGTGTAGCTCGGGCACAGGCCCCAGGTGGCCATCGACTTCTGGGATCGGGTCGCTGAAGGTGCCCTCTACGGTGGCCCTCTCGGTGTCCGCAAACTCCCGAAGATATTTCCGCTGCTCGTTGGCGGCGGTCGGCGATGGGCGGCAGTCCAACTGCCCTCGAATGTAGAGGACAAACCTCATAGCGGAAAATAGCGGAACGCTCGAAGTGTTCTGTTTCGCGTGCAAAAGCGGGCCATTTAATTTTTCCTATAAGGGGTAATTACAAACCTCCCTTTCGGATGCAAGCTGTTTTCAAGGCGGCACCGAAGGAGGTAGTGAGATGTCTTTCAACCATGGATGCATGATCGTCGAGGGTCCGTCGAGCAGCAAGCTGAATGTTCCCGAGGCTGCCAACGACAACTTCAAGCCCAATGACGACGAACCGCCTCCGGCGGTTCCAGGCCCAGCCCAGAAGGGACCAAGGCCATGAACCACGGAGGAGAAGACATCATGAAAAGCTTGAAGATGTTCAACGAAGCTCACGCCGCCGCCAACAAGTGGCTCACCGACTTCCACGGTCGTTCCCAGGCCGCCCTGTGGGAGGTGCTCGCGATGACCTACGGGGGCTATCGCGAGGCGATCTTGGAGCCGGAAGCCCTGGAGGAGGCCGCCGTCAGCCAGGAAATTCGGGTCCGCAAGGATGCCCCGTACCGCGTTGCGACCATCGTCCTGAAAATCGTCTTCCGCCCCCAGCCCAACCACGGTTTGGGCTCTGCGTTCGCTGGCTGGGCGAAGGTGCTGGGGTGGCTGGACCAGCAGGGTATCGAGCCGAACCTCGCCGCCCGCATGATCGGCGACAACGGCGGCGTCCATGGCGTCTGCAAGCTGTTCAACAAGGAAAACCGCAAGACTAAGGCGGGTGACCTGAAGGCTGTCGCGACCGCCAAGATCGCCAAGGCCGTCGAGGTGTTCCCCCGCCTCGGTACCGTCAACAGGACTGCCGACGGCACTGTCCTCACGATCAGCACCGGCAAGGACGTGAAGACTCTGGAGGCTCTGGGCCAGCAGCCCGGCTACGTCCTCCTGGTCGCTCGCGTGGGCGAGGACTTCGAACTCTCCGACCTTCGCATCATCGACCGCGACGAGGAGAAGATCAGCGGGCTCGTCGTCAGCCGTTCGCGGGCGATGACCACCGCCAACGCCGCCGCGACCGCGAACGACAACGACACCAAGAAAGAGGCCGTGTGATGAAGTGCGTCCTTCGCTATTCCGGTGGGAAGTACCTCCTTGCTCCCACCCTGGTTTCCGCCCGTGCCTTGATGGTCCAGGAGTACCGTGAACCGTTCGTCGGCGGTGGCAGCGTTTTCTTCGCGATGCGGGAGCGAGGCGTTGCCTCCTCCTACTGGATCAACGACGCCGACCCCAAGATCGCCCAGTTCTGGACGGTCGTCCGCGATCAGGCTGATAATCTCTGTGACCTGCTGTTCACGCTCCTGGCCGAGCACGGCAACACCAAAGAACTCTTCCTGGTCGCCAAGACGATGATGGAGAGCGAGAACGCCGTGGAGGCTGCCGCCGGTCTCTGGATTGTCAACCGCCTCGCCTATGCCGGGATGGTCGCCAAGGGCGGCTTCAACCCCACCTACCTTGACGAGAGCCGGGGCGTGAAGGCGAATTTCATTCAGAACATCCGCCGGGCCTCGCACCTCCTTCAGGGCGTCCGAATTACGAACCTGGACTACAAGGAAGTGGTCGCCGAGCCCGGTGAAGATGTGATGGTTTTCGCGGACCCGCCGTATCACAAGAAGGGCAAGACCATCTATGAATTCGGCGAGATCAACCTCGACGAATTCCGCGAGACGGTCGCCCAGAGCCCGCACAACATCCTCGTGACCATCGACGATAGCCCCGAGAACATCGAGCGTCTGTCCGGCTTTACCATCCTCCGCCGAGCTTATAACGCCAACATAGCCCGGCACGGCAAGATCAGCGAACTTATCGCCATGAACTACCCGCCGCCCAACCCGATGATCCTCGGGCAGATCGGCGAGGTCATCGCTCGCCCGGCAGACAACGACAATTCCCCGCAGGGTAAGAATTTGAAGATCGCTGCGTTGTCGCCCTACCAGCCGGTCGCCAAGGTCCGCATGGATCGCGGCAAGCATGGCCTCTTCGTGAACCTCGAACCGGGGCAGCGGAACACCGAGTGGTACACGCCGGATTGGATTTTGAACCCTCTCTACGAGGCTATGGGCAACCAGCCGTTCGACCTTGATCCGTGCTCGCCGATCAAGGGACCGGACGCTCCGGTCTGGGCGAAGAAGCACTTCACCCGCAAGGATGATGGGCTGAGCCAGGACTGGCATGGCCGTGTTTGGCTCAATCCTCCCTATGCCAGCCTCGCCGATTGGATCCGCAAGGCCGCCGACGCGACGTGGTGCCGCAACATGCGGAACCCGCCGACTGAGGAATCGGCTCAGCGAGAGCATCCGCTGTGTGAAAGCGTCGTGGCCCTCATCCCGGCCCGGACGCACACCGTGTACTGGCAGGACTACATCACCAATCACGCCCGCGTCCTGTTCCTGCATGGAAAGATTGGCTTCCGGATGCCGACGCCCGAAGGACTGGTTCAGGCAAAAACTCAATTTCCCGAGGGGCTTGCGTTTGTCATTTGGGGCAACCACCGCCCGTTCACCCAGGCTCTGCTCACCGCTCAGCTTCGCTGCCGAGGCGTCTCGGATCGTTCTGGCGAGCTTTCGGATGCTCCCTGGGAATCCTATTGGCAGCATCGTCCGCACCTCAGCGTGAACGGGCAGCAGGGAGAAGCGGCATGACCAATGCACCAGTCCCTTATCCGGGCGGCAAGGCCCGCGTCTCCGCCGACCTCATGCGGCTCGCCCGCTGGTGATTGATGACTACCGCGAACCCTTCGCCGGAGGGGCCGCGATGTTGCTGGCGATGAAGATCCGCGATCCCGGCATGTCCTGCTGGCTCAACGACGCCGACCTCCGCGTGGTCACTTTTCCAATCAAGCGGTCCATCAGCAATGACAGGATCACGTGTCTGGAATGCGGTGTAACGCTGAAGACCCTTCGGAACCATCTCAGGTCCGCCCATGGGCTGACCGATCAGCAATACCGGGACAAATGGCGACTACCCGCAGATTATCCCATGGTAGCCAGGAATTACACGGACGCCCGGAGCCGTCTTGCCAAGGACATCGGCCTTGGCAAGAGAAGACGGCGTCGCCCCATCATTTGACGGTCAGATCGACCGAAAAATATGTCACCGAAACCCCTTTAAGTAATAGCCTTTTGGTGACAAAACGGATTTCCCCGAGGAGCCACGAAGTGGCGACGTGGAAAGCAACCTGACCCGAACAACACGTGGGGTCATTGACGACGAAATATGCTGAGATTGGGGGGATGACGAGATGGCCGACATCGTGGAACTCAAAATCACCCTGCGGGATGTTGAACCCCAGGTGACGCGACGTGTTCAGATACCAGGGGGTTATTCACTGCGTCGTGTTCACGATGTCATCCAGGCCGTGATGGGCTGGTACGACATGCACCTCCATGACTTCAAGGTCGGCGGCAAGACCTACGGTGTGCCTGACCTGGATGGCCCAATTTCCTTCGGAATTCGAACCTACGACGACCGCAACATCAAGCTCGAAAAGCTGATCGAACGCGGGGTCACCGCGTTCACCTACATCTACGATTTCGGCGACGACTGGACCCATGACGTGCAGGTCATGCGAACCCTGGCCCCCGAAGAGGGCGTGGATTATCCGGTGCTCCTGGAGTGGTCGGGGGCATGTCCACCCGAGGATGTCGGTGGGCCTCCCGGCTACGCTGATTTCCTCGAAGCGATCAACGATCCCGAGCATGAAGCTCACGAAGACGTTGTGGCCTGGAACGGCGAGGTCAGCTTCGACACCCAGTTCCTCGACATGGACGCCGTGAACGCCATGCTCAGCAGGATTCGGGCGTCGCGGCGAAAGGGGCCGAGAGGCGGCAAGTGAGGGAGGCGGTCAAACTCAGCCTGTTCGCTGTCTCAATGCAGCTATCTGCCGGTCCAGTTCCTACCGAGGCAGTCGTGTCCGCGGATGCTGTTTGATCCGTTCAAGCCCGTCAAGCAGGCCGGCCGCATCCACGTTCTCCTGGGTCGCGAGTTCAGAAGTCACCCACAACGTGCCCCGAACTTCGACGCCGCGATTTCGGGACACTCGGCGGAGCCCTTGGTCTCCGGTCATGAGGATGCCTTGTGTCTGCTCCGCCATCGCCAGGGCGAAGCAGTCGTTGAGGCCAACATCCTTCCGGTGCTCTACGAACAGGTCGAAGGCCGCTTGAACGTTTGCCAGTTCCCCAGCCTGGAAGCCCATCTCGCAGAGCATGGCCGGGTCGTAGCCATCGAGATCGACGAGTTCCTGCTCCAGCATCACGTCTGGGATGACGAAATCAAAGGGAAGCGTGAGCACTGCCTCCAGCAGCCGCCCCACGGCGAGGTCCATCAGGACCGAACTGTCACTGATGACAATCCGAGCCATCGCCCGCGTCCCCGTCCATGGCAGCCTCAACATCGGTGACGGGGCGGCCCAAGAGTTCCGCTGCCTTGGTCACGGAGACAAGCTCTTCCGCCAGTGCTCGGTAGCAAAGACGTTCAAATCGCCTCGGGCATTCGAAAACTTGATCCCGGCCTTCCAGAGGACGCGGCTCTTCCCGTCGCCAGCTTCGCCCGATGGTCATGAATACGCGGGTCATCTGGTCGGAGGATATGATCCCGATGTCGCGGCAGCGGACGACCAAAGCGGCGGCACTCACCCGGTACATCCGCTTGGTCACCATGAGTTCCGCAAAGCCGAAGCGTCTACGGTTGGGGCCGATCTCAGCGAGTAGGTGTTCCGCAGGCATGAGGAAGGCACCGGCAAATCGGGTAGCGGCCTTCTCCTCGATCTTGCTGTCCGCCTTCAGGACGCGGTGAGCGAGTTCATGAGCCAGGGTGAGCCGCCGCCGCTCCACGGGGTGGTTGCGGTTCACCACGATTACCGGTACGGCGTCGCCTGCTCGCCGCTCAACCATGCAAGTCAGGCCAGAAACCCGGTCAGGAAGAGGCAGCATCAGCACCTTGACGCCCTTTTCCTCCAAAAGCTCGGTGAGGTTGGGGATCGGGTCGATGCCGAGGTTCCACTCTGCCCGGACGCCACGGGCCAGAGCCTCGCCCTCTTCAATAGTCGTGATGGTCTCGCGGGGGAAGGGCTCGGTCCAGTGGGAGCTATCGAGACCGATAATCTCCTCAATCAGGAGATATCGCTCGACGTGCTGGAGCACGGCGGTCTCGACCATCGCCCTTTCGCGGACGTTGGTCCCGCTGTGTTTGCGGAAATCGACCTCGCGGAGTTTTGCCCCTACAGGTGCGGCAAAGAAGTCCAGGCCTACGCCCAGGGTCTTGGTGAGCCGGATCAGAATGCCCGAGGAGGGCATCATCTCGCCCCGCTCGTATTTGCCGATGGCCTGGGCGGACACAGCCCCATCAAGCCGGTCCGAGAGGGCACGGAGCGATAAGCCCGCCTGCTTGCGAGCGATCTGGAGTCTCTCTCCGAACATGGCCGACCTCCCGTTTACATCCCGCTCTTTTTCCGTATCATGTAAACAGTGTCGGCGGTCAGGTCAAGGTCATGACGTTGGTCTGAACGAAAACGAGCGATGGAGGCTGGTACCCTCCATCGCTCGAAGAGCCGGCCGACCGCCATGGTCCGGGGCGGTCAAGCGGTGTCGTGAGTAGACAATGCACAATACCTGCAACACGCCACCGTTGGAAGACCGGACCAGCCATGACAGAAGGATCAAGAGCATGGCAACCAATCCTCCGACCGGCGACGGTCATCGTAATGGTGCTGTAAAGGACCGCTCCCAGTTCCAGCATCCCAATGGGACGTGGTTCAAGCGAGACACCAATACCGGACGCATCATGGACGGCAAGGCCGACGACACCAAGTTCAAGGGCGTCCGTCGGGAGAAGCCGAGCAAGTGATGGTGGGCGAGGGCATCCTCCTCATGGGGATGCCCTCGCATCACTCGAAGAAGTCCTCGTCCTCTTTCTTGAGCGTCAGCGTTTCCACGACGCGGCACCCGACCTCGTGCCGGATCATCAGCTTCGCCAACTGCTTGCCATCGATCAGGACGATCCGCTTGCTCAGCATGTCGGCGGTCTCCTTGGCGGAGGCGGTGAAGGTCGAGGTGGTAACGAACAGCCCTTTTGCTGCCTTGAAGCGGTCGAGGCTCCCGAAGAAGTCGCGGATGGCTCCGGAGCCGACTGTGTTGCCGTCCGCGTATCGCTTCGCCTGCACGTAGATGCGGTCCAGCCCCAGCGGGTCCTGGTCGATGACGCCATCCACGCCGCCATCGCCCGACTTGCCCACCAGTGCCTTGTCGATGTCTGCCGTGGTGCCGCCGTAGCCCATGGCGATCAGCAGGTTAACAACCACCTTTTCAAAGAACGCGGGCGTGCCCGACCGAACCCGATGGAGCAGGATGTCGGCGAGGGCATCATCGACCTGACGGTGGGCTGTCCGCATGACCTCGTCTGGCGTCAGCAGGTCATGTGAAGCAGGTTCAATTGCGGCGGGTTTCTCCGCCTTCTCTTCGGAGCCGTTGCCGTCACGGAACCCTTTGAAGGCATCGAACTGCTCAAGGAACTTAATGGTGATCCGGTCGGGCGGACTCTGGAGGACCTGCCTTCCGTCATCAGTAATCCTGAAATGGGCACGGCGGGTCAACTCGACCAAACCTGCCTTGCCCAGGTAGCTCTTCGCCCAGTGGACGCGGTTCGCGAACGTCGTCTGTTTGCCCGAGGGGAGGAGGTCGGCTCGCTCCTCCTCGGTCAGCTTGAACTGGTCAGCAAGCCGCTCGACCACATCGCCAATGCGGACTTCGCCGTCAGCGGATGTTCGCAGGACGGGAAGCATGAGGGTCTGGAAGTCGGGGATGCTCATAGGTCAGCCCGCCCGATATTCGAACGCCAGCTTCATCAACTCCCGCAGTGCGTCGGCGTGCTTTTTGATGTCTCCTTTGCCCAGCCGCAGACGGTACTGGCTCCACCCCTTGTTGTATTCGAGCGTGTCCAGGCCCGCTTCGTCGATGATGGCGTCGATCTCTTCGGACTTTTTGAGCTTCAGTTCCAGAACCATGTGAACCTTTTTCGGACGGAAGGTCACGAAGTTGAACGGTTGTCCGTTGCGGGCTAAGCCGATGTAGAACTTGTTGTACTTCAGTTCCAAGGTCGGGTCGAAGTCCCGCACGATCTCAAGGGCGTGGTCCGCCATGGCGACGGTCTCCTTGGTGCCCTTGCTCTGCTCCCAATAGGCTCGATCCGTGGGAGCCGCTTCTGCATCCTCGTCCTCGTCCACCAGACCCCGTGATCTCTCGTCCATGACTGTTGTAAAGACGAGCGTCAGGTGCTCCCCGACCTTGTACGCCTGCATCTGAATGGCGATAAGCGGCACGGTCCCGTTGAACAGGGACACGACGTTCAGGAACCGGCTTGTAATGTCCTCGGCGACGAGCACCGCACAGTGGTCATACTGGGGATACCGTTGCCGCTCGATGTCCCAGTATTCGATTGTGCGGATGATGTGAGCTTCGTCAGTCGCCCCAAGCTGAAGCTCTACCTCATACCGCCTCTTGGTTTCGGTGTCCTGCAACAGGAGGTCAAGTCGTCCCGCCCTTGGCTGGATTCTCTCTCGATCACGAAGAACAAGGTCTCCCAGCCCAAGAATTGCAGGGTCTTCAGCGATGCGGTCCTGAACCCACTTTTCGGTGAATTCTCGATGTAATTTCAGGAGCACCCGCTCGGGCTTAAGGTAGTTGCTCAATGTCTCCCACTCCCAAAAGTCTCTACTCCGGCTCGACCCGCCGCAGGTTCAGGAAATGCTCGTTGCGGTCCAGCCATGCCTTGCGGCTTTCCCAGTCTGGCAGGATCGATCCAACCAGCCCCCAGAAGCCCGTGTCATGGTTCCGGTGCCGCAGGTGGCAGAGTTCGTGGACCACGGCGTACTCCAGGACCGTCTTGGGGGCGAAGATCAGGTGCCAGTTGAGGTTCACCACGCGGTCCTGGCCGCAACTGCCCCAGATGTGCTTCTGGTCTTTCACTTCTATCCGCCTTGGCTTCAGCCCGTTGGGCTCCCCGTGTCGGCGGATCATTTCCGCGACATCCTCGCGGAGCCGCTTCCGCAGCCATAGCCGGAACGCACTCTCGATGAGGTCGTCGCGGGATTCATCGGAGGTGGTCCTTGGACAGCCGATGATGAAGCCGTTCTTGTAGGTCACCTTGACCAACGTGCCGTCCGTTTGCTCGACCCTGAGCCGCATCAACCGGCCCCGGTAGGGAACCTTCGCCCCGCTGACGAACCGCCGCACCGTGTTCGTCTTGGCGGAAAGCTCCTTCATCCTGCGGGTCTGTTCGATCAACCAACCGCGACGGCGGTGAAGAACGGCGGCGATATCGTCGTCGGAGGCGGTCATGGGAACCACCACCTCGACCCGTCCCGGCGTCACAGTCAGGCGGGCACGCGTGGCCACGTCCGACCTCTTGAGGTCGTAGGGAATCTCGGTGTCGCCGATGGTCAAGATGGGCATGGTCATGGCTTCGCGAAGTGCTTGAGGGCGAAGTCCTCGACCTGCACCGGCAGGTCACGCAAAGCCGTGAACCCGGCGTCGTTGGCGAGCATTCGCACCTGTTGCCGCAGGCTTTTCCTGAGCCCTTCCTTCTCCTGCCACAGCCGGGGTGCGGCGTCGTCGCTCTCGTAGAGATCGGCGATGGCGGTGGCCAAGCCCTCCCCATCGGCATCTTCGCCGAAGGACGCGATCACCTGGAGCACGCCATAGGCACCCTGGGACAGCCCAGTTCCCTCGTGAGCGGTGTCCTCGGCCTGGATGTCCTTGGCAAGGTCTTCGGCCTCCTTGAGCACCTCGGCCCAGGATAGCTGTGCCGCGTCCATCCGCTTCAGAAGCTCCCGCAGGCGGTCGGAGAACTTGCCGTACTGGTGCTCGTTCTGGCCGATCTTCTCCGTCACCGTTCTCCGCAGTTCGGTCGTCTTGCGAATGGCGGCTTCCTTGATGTCGGCCTCGCTCTTGCCGTCGGTGTCAAAGTCCTCCCAGAAATCCGGGTCGGTGATGTGGCGGAGCTTCACCGTCACGCTTAGGCCAGTGGCGTCAAGGTGCTGATCGAGCATGTCCCTGATCTTGCGGCTATAATCGGCCTGATCAAAGGTTTCGCGTTTCTCGAAGACCTGGGTGGCGTACCGCAGGAAGGTCGCCAACCACTTCAGATCGTCCTTGAACTCCAGCACCGCCGGATCGGGGCTCACGGCCTCGTAGGCGGCGATGAACTCGCGGACCTTGGACTTGAAGATGAACCACTGATCCTCGCCTTTCAGCAGGATGACGAGAGCATCGAACTCAGCCTTCAGGTCATCCTTGAACAAGGTGCCCGACCGTTTCAGCCCCTTCATCATCCGCATGACCTCGGCATGGGCGGAGCGAAGCTGGTTGCGGAGGTCGTCGATGTTCCGCATGGCGTTTTTTATGTCATCGGCTCGATAGGACGCCAAGGCATCGTCGAGGTGGTTGGACACGCCGATATAATCGACGATCAAACCATTCCGCTTGCGGGCGTCGGACACCCGGTTGGTGCGGGCGATGGCCTGCAACAACCCATGTTCCTGGAGCGGCTTGTCCAGGTACATAACGGATTCAATGGGAGCGTCAAATCCGGTCAGGAGCTTGTCGCAGACGATCAGGAAATCCGGCCTCTCGCCCCTGGTGCCGAAGCGGTCCTTGACCTGCGTTTCGGCGTCCGCGTCCAGATAGTAAGCCCGCAGGCCGCTTCGGATGTCCTCGATCCGCTTGTCCTCGCTCGGCTTACCGTCCTCCTGCGAGGCGGAATAGACGCAAGCGGACAGGGCGGCGGCTTCCACCTTGGCGTCATCCTCGGTCATGCCGTCCCGCATCAGGTCTTCGGCAATAACCGTGTCCAACGCCCGCTTGTAGAGAATGACGGCCTCCCGGTCGATGGCGACGACCTGGGCCTTGAACCCGTCGGGGCGGGCATACGCCTTGAAATGGGTCCAGATGTCGAAGGCGATCAGGGCGATCCGCCGGGGGTGCTTGACCAGATCGGCGACCGACACGCCCTTCTTCTTCAGAGCCGCCAACTGGTCGTCCGGCAGGTCGGCGAACCACTGGTCAAACAGGATGTCGATCTTGGCTTCGTCGATATGCCAGTCGGTCTTCCGCCCCGTGTAGAAGATTGGCACCGTCGCCCCATCGGCAACCGCGTCGTCGATCCCGTATTTGTCGAGGTAGCCCTCGCCGACCACGCCGAATTCGCGGTACGTGTCGCGGTCGGTCTTCTTGACCGGCGTGCCCGTGAAGCCGAAGAAACGGGCGTCGGGCAGGGTCTTGCGAAGAAATGCCCCGAGGTCCTTTTCCTGCGTCCGGTGGCACTCATCCACCATGACGATCCAGTTCGCAGAGTTCGGAATGGGCTTTTCCGATCCTTGAAATTTGAAGATCGTCGCAAGGATCGTCAGCCCGTCCGTGCCGCTATGGATGAGTTTGTGCAGGTCGCCGATGCTGTCCACCACGAGCGGGTTGGGCAAGCCGCAGGCGGTGAAGGTGCCGCTGATTTGGTTGTGCAGGTCCACGCGGTCGGTCAGCACCATGATGTTGGGATTGGCGAGGTCCGGAGACGACACCGTGCGGTGAGTTTTCAGCTTCAGGGCCGCATAGACCATGGTCAGGGACTTGCCCGATCCCTGGGTGTGCCAGACCAAGCCCCGCCGATGCTTCCCCTCGGCCACGCGGTCCACGATCTTGTTGACCGCCCGGAACTGCTGATAGCGGCACATCTTTTTGACCACCTTCGCCCCGCCGCCGTCATTCGTCCGCTCGAAGACGATGAAGTGGGCAATCAGGTCGAGCAGGCGGGACGGCTCCAGCAGGCTCCACAGGCCCAGGGAGAGGGCATCGGCAAACTCTGCCGCCGTGCGGGGCCACGGGTCACGCCACGAGCCGAAGAACTTCGACGGACTGCCCGTCGCCCCATAGAGGCAGTTGGTCCCGTCCGTGACGATGTTGAAGCAGTTGGACAGGAACAGGCGGGGGATGTCCCGCTCGTACTGCCTGATCTGCTCGAATGCCTCGCCGGACTTGTCCTTGGCGTTGATCGGACTCTTGCACTCGATGACGACGAGGGGGATGCCGTTGACGTGGACAACCACATCGGGGATGCGGGTGTTCTCCGCCTTCACGCGGAACTGGTGGGTGACGGTGAAGACGTTGTTGGCGGGGTTCAGGAAGTCCAGCACGCGGATGGTGCGGTGCCGGGCCTCGCCTTCCACGGGACGGCTGAAGTCACCCCGCAGGATGGACAGCCACCGTTCGTTGTCGGCGACGGACACGAGGTCGGCGTAGACGGCGTTGGCATCAGCATCGCCGATGCCGTTGATCCGCTTGAGGGCGTCTACGAGGTAGGCACGGAACAGCACTTGGTTGTCGCCGTCACGGAGGGCGGCGTGCTCCGACGGCGGCACGAAGACGTATCCCATACCCTCAAGGCAGGTGATCGTCGGCTTCTCCGCCAGCAGCCATTCCATCCCCATGGTCGTCTTCCCCTATTGCCAACGCCGGATGCCATATCAAATTGACATTCCGGATTCTGTCCCCATATTGGGTACAAATGGTTCGGGCTTTCTCGAACGGCGTCAGGGCTCTGGAGTTTTCCGGGGCCTTTTCGCTTTTACGGGAACACCTTCAACCCGATCCCCTCATACCCGTTCTTGCGGTCTACCGGTCGCCGCAGAGCCGCGAAACCTGCCTTGCCGTCGGTCATCAGCTTGCTCTTCACGATGTCGAAGGCCCTGTTCGGCTGATCGGGTTTAAGGACATGCCGCCCAACGGGATGAGCCGCCAGATCGGCAAGCTGAAGCCCGGTGGAGTTGCAGGACTTCGGTGCAAAGAGCAGCTTGAACTCGTGTGTCCAGTGGTCGTAGTCCTGCACGATCCGCAGGAACTCCAACTCCAAATCCCTGTCCTCCACCTTGCCCCGCGATTCCACGACCACATGGGTCTGGCGGCCCGCTTGTCCCCTGGCGACAAGGAAGTGGTGTGCCCGCTCAAGGCAAAACCGCAGCGATATGTAGTAGGGGTTGAAGGGGGTTTTGTACTTGGCGATGTGGCGGGGCTTGTCGATGGCACTGACAGTCAGGGTGAACGGGGCTTCGGCAATGACCGTGGACATGCCCGTGAGGAACGCTTGCCGCTTCTCGGGATTCCGCAGGATGACGAACTCCCCGTGTTCCTTGCGGATGTCGCGGCTGTGCAGGACGGTCATGTCGTGTCCGAAGGTGGCGAACTTCAGCTTCTGGACAGCGGGCATGATACGGTCGGCATAGTCGTCCTTCCGCACGATGCAGAAAGCGAGCACGAACAGCGGATAGGCAGGGTTCACAACCTCAAGGCTGTGGTCGCCGCTTTCGTCCACGAAGATGATGTAGTCGCTGAAGGCATCGGTCATGTCGGCTCACTCGGCGGCGGCGAGGATGGTATCGGGCACTTGCTTGCGACCTGTCAGGAGATCGGCCATGAGGGCGGATTTTACGTCCCTGAGACTGCCAAGTTTGGTGGCTTCTCGGGCTTCCGCTTGGCTAAGAGATTCCATTGCCCGAACAATCTCAGTCTGCTCACTTTCGTTGGGCACACCTATCAATTGGCTCGTAATCTCGGACTTGTGGACGTGGAGAAGACTAGCTTTAAAGCCGTGGGCTTTCTCTTCAATGCGGGCCGTCACTAATTCCATCGCATGAAAAAGCCACTTTTTGCGTATGCCTTTCGCCGTGTGAACCTTAAAAATGTGCTGGTTGAGGACGCCGCGAGGTCCTGTCCAGAGGCACGGTCCGAAAGAAACCCCTCGCACGCCTGCCCATGAGAAAAGAAGATCGCCATGCTCGACGATCCATTTCTCCTTCGGCAGTCCCGCAAAGTAATTGAACTTCCGCGACCCGTTCAGGTTCTGGATTCGAATGATCGGCAGCCCCTGATCTGACCAGTCGGGCGGGCGGAACCCGTTCCCATTCGTCAGGCGGCAAAGCTCATCAATCGGTCGGACTTCCCACGCCTCAGGAATCTCCCCGATCTCCGTCTGCTTGAAGCGGGTGTGACCGATGCCCCTGGTCAGCAGGCGTTTCAGGACACCCTGCTTGACCGTGCGGGTCTGCTCGATGACCGCCTGCGTTGTGGCGATGGCTTCGTCCACGCTGGACAGGATTTCGGCGATGCGGCGTTGCTCGGAGAGCGGGGGGAGCGGAACTTCGATGCGAAGAAATTCCTCGGGCGACACGCGACGAGCCTTCCGGCCACCCCTCGCAAGATCGGTGTAGGCAGAATAGAATTGCTCCCGCGTGACGTAGAAAACAAGCCACTCCGGGACTATGCCGGGAAGAATGTCGAAGGCCGGTAGGTCGAGGGTGCTTTCCCGCCCGTCAAGCTCAGGCGGGACGATGCCGAACGCACCGTTGAGGAAATCAAGCTTGCTGTAGATAAACTGGCCCGCACACCGCCTATAGTATTTCGTGTTCTCGCTTCCTGCTGTGGCTGTTTCCTTGGCAAGCACACCGCGTCCGTAAAGCTTGACGGTCAACTTCTTGGCTGTCCGCCCATCGCCGCCCGGAACCCGGCTTTCACGGAGAAATTCACTCAGCGGGGCCATCCGCCACCCGTTAGGCACCCGCATCATTCCCGCCCCTTTTTGGCTGCCTTCGCCGCCGCCTCAATGGCTTTGAGTTCCTCCATATCCTCGGCATCTGCGGCGATGGCTTCCGCCTGCTTCCGGTGGCGGTCGAACGCGTCGTACCGTTCGTGGGCGATCTTCATCATGCCGTTCCGGCTGATGCGTCCGGCGTTGTCCAGGAGGGGGCGTTCATTGAAAGTGATGAAGCGGTCCACGTTGTTCCGCCACTCCTCTAAGGTGAGGTGCTTGCGGTGGGCGACGCGATCTTCGGCGAAGTCCAGGAACATGGTGACGATACGGTTCAGTTCGGTGACTTCGTCTTCCGTCAGATAGTTTTTGGCGATGGTCACGTCGGCCTTGCGAACGCGGCCGCCGTCCCAGGCTTTCAGGTTCATATTGGGCTTGGCGGGGTCCGCCCTGGCAACGATGAGTTCCGCCGCCGTCTGCCGGGTCACGGCGAAGATCATCTTGTTCTGGACGGTAGCGAAGAAGGTTGCGGCAACATCGGCATCGTCGCCGTAGTCCTGGGATAGGGCGAAAAGCTCGCGGACCTTCTGGTAGAACCGCTTCTCCGACGCCCGGATGTCCCGAATGCGTTTGAGCAGTTCATCGAAGTAGTCCAGTCCGCCGGGGGTCTTCAGGCGGTCGTCGTTCATGACGAAGCCCTTGTGCAGGTACTCTGCTAGGGTCGCCGTGGCCCACTGGCGGAACTGCACGCCACGCGGCGAGCGAACGCGGTAGCCGACGGCCAGGATCATGTCCAGGCGGTACAGCTTGATGGCACGGGAAACCCGCCTGCTGCCTTCGGATCGAACTTGTAAGTCTTGCTTACAAGTTGCCTCCTCCGACAGTTCGCCCTCGGCGTAGACGGAGCGGATATGCTGGGTCACGGCCTGCGGGCTGATCTGGTAAAGCTCTGCAATCTCGGCTTGGCTCATCCAGGCCGAGCCGCCCATCTCCGTAAGCTGGAACTGGGCCGACCCGTCATCGGCCCGATAGAGGATGATTTCCCCCTCGGCCATGGTCACGCCCCCTCGGGCAGATAGCCGAGTTCCCGCAGGAACCCCATCATCCTGGCTTCCGCCGCGTCCCGCTGTTCCCGCAGTTCGAGGAGCTTCTCGACCTCCTCGGCAACGTCGAGGTCTTCCTCGTCCTCGGTGACGTGGACGTAGCGGCTGATGTTGAGGTTGTGGTCGTTGGCGGCGATTTCCGCCATAGGCACCACGCGGGCGAGGCGGTCGATGTCGGCGAAGCCATGGTACGCCGCCGCAAGAGTGGCGACATTGGCGTCCGACAGGCGGTTCTGGGCCTTGCCCTCGACGAACTGCTCTACGCCGTTGACGAACAGAACCTTGCCCTTGCGGGCGGCGGGCTTGGTCTTGCGGACGATCAGGATGCAGGCGGGGATGCCCGCCCCATAGAACAGGTTCGGGGCGAGCCCGATGACCGCCTCGATAATGTCGTCCTTGAGCATGCCCTCCCGGATGCGGCCCTCGGTTCCGCCACGGAACAGGATGCCATGGGGCAGGACAACGCCCAGCATGCCGTCTTCCTTGAGGCTGGCGACCATGTGCTGAACAAACGCGAGGTCGGCGTAGGATTTGGGGGGACAGCCGTAGCGGTCGCGGGCGTAAGGGTCGCCGTTGCTCCACACCTCGTGCCCCCATTGCTTCAGGGAGAACGGGGGGTTGGCCAGCACGCGGTCAAACGTGCGGATCGCCTTGGTGTCGCCGATCAGATGCTTCGGCTCCGCCAGGGTGTCGCCTCGGGCAAGGCTGGCGTCGTCGATATCGTGCAGAAACAGGTTCATCTGGGCGATGGCCCAGGTGTTGAGGTTCCGCTCCTGGCCGAACAGCGAAAGGCTTCGCGGGTTCCTGCCCTGCCGCTCGATGTGGTGGAAGGCTTCCAGAAGCATGCCGCCCGACCCGCAAGTGGGGTCATAGATGGACATGCCTTCCTCTGGCCGGAGGCATTCGACGATCAGCCGCACGACCATTTTGGGCGTATAAAACTCCCCGCCCTTCTTGCCCGCGTCGTCGGCGAACTCGCCGATCAGATATTCATAGGCTTGGCCGAGCATGTCGGCCTCAACGTCCGCCTTGCGGAGACGGTAGGTCTCGAAGTGCTGAAGCAGCTTTTCCAGAGCCGCGTCGGGGAACCGCTCCTTGTTGTTGAAGTCCACATCCTGAAAGACGCCCCGCAGGCGGTGGTTCGAGTCTTCAATGGCGTGGAAGGCAGAGTTCAGGGCAGTGCCGATGTCCGTGGTGTGCTTCCGAACGTCCTTCCAGAAGTGCCCCTCGGGGATGTGGAAGCGGTGCTCCTCGGGATCAGCAGCGAGGTCGGCGTCCTGGTACTTCGCCATGCGATCCTCGAACTCCTCCTCCCACACGTCGCACAGGCGTTTGTAGAAGAGCAAACCGAAAATGTAGTGCTTGTAGTCGCTGGCATCGATGGACCCCCGCAGAATGTCGGCGGCTTTCCACAGGTGCGATTCAAGCTGGTCGAGGGTGAGCACGGGAAACTCTCTTTTAGACACTTCTTAGGAGGGCATCATGAAGGTGGGGCAGGTGATCCACAAGGGGGCCAACGCAAGATGCCGGGAGAAGCCTCGTTGCTTCAACGCTGCCTATGGGGCGGCCTTCCAGCGACTGATCTGCGATACAGCCGCCTTCAACACGGTGAGGCAAATTTCCGCTGTGTGGTGATCGGGAGAGAACTGGGTTGCAAGCTGTTGGTAAGGGTGGATGTAGTTTCTGAAGTCCCTCAGGTGCTCGCTGAATTTCCAAACATCTCGCCGGATTGCACCCACTTCGTGGGCGACGACGATGAAATCTGCCAGTTTCCAGTCGTTAAATGGCTTTACGCCGCCCGTGTTTAGTCGGGGTGCTGCTGTCGCGACATTGAACGAACGTGGATTGGCTTGTGAAAGCCCGAGTAGAGTTGCCTCCAGGATACTCCCGCTCATGATGACGACGGCGAGGTAGGCTCCCGCATTGTAACATTTCTCGGTTTCAAAGAAGCGGTCTTTGATAACCGGGATCAAGGTGCTTTCTATGGGCAGTGTATCGAAGGGGACGCTTCTGAAAGTCTGTCGTAAGAAACTTTCTTCATCCAATTCCGAGTTTTCCGGAGACGAGTTCCCCAGAAGCCTTTGGGTCGCCTTCCAAGCCTTCTGATAGCTCAAATCATTTCTCGGGTCAGGGCGATCCGGATCGTATTGACGCCGAACTTCTGCCCCTTTGAGGCCGTACTCCACCATGAGCTTCAAAAGCTTGCCTACTACCTCATCATTCTCCTTATCCCAGAAGCAACGAAGGCGTTTTGCTTTTGATCGGCCGTAGTCACTGAAAGTATCAGCATAGATATCTATGCCTACAGCGTCATGAATGAAGCCTTGAAAAGTTCTATCAGAGAAGTCCAGGACATAGCCGCTCTCCATGTCCAGAAAACATTCGAGGTGTTTCTTCTCAGTAAAGTTAAGGCTGCTCATTATCCCCCTCCTTCCCGCCACAACCGACAGGGGTGCATGAGCATATTCGAAAGCTGCTAAGGCTCCAAGCTCTAGCACGCAGCAGTAGGCACCCGTCACCTACCCCTCTGTCGGACCCGAGCGAGGCTTCGAACAAGTTCGGCAGCTAGAACCTGATCTTGGGAACTGAGGGCACGAAGCTCGGCCAGGACAGCGTCGAGATCATCCTCCGACCGCTGGATCACCCGGTCGTCGAAGAACTCCTTCATCGACACCCCGAGCACGCCCGCCAGTTGCTCCAGCGTGACCAGCGAGGGGAGGGTCTTCCCCCTCTCGAAATTCGAGATCGTCTCCAAGGCTTTACCCAGAAGATGAGCAAGCTGCACCTGCGTGAGGCCGCGAGCCTCCCGCAGTTCCTTCAGCCTGCCGCCAACCTGTTTTCGAAGTGCATCCGACATGCCCGTCACCTTGATTAAGGGTTACGGGCTTGACCATTGGCGTAATCTTCCGTATCCAGGATATGATCTAAAGTTGCGTTACAGGAACACGGAAGTTCCCGCCATGCCCGGCGGCCGTGTCGTTTCATCTCAGGGGAGGGGCATCCATGAAAGCGGTGCTGATCGCGGTGATCGTCATGATGGCGACGACAGGAGGGGTGATGGCGTCTTCGATGAGTCAGGTCTTCCGGGTGTCCATCGCCTGCAATGGCGGGCCGAAGTTCTACGACGAGGTTGAGGCGTTCCAGAGGTCACAGGCCCTGGAGATCATGAAACGGCGGTATCCCGGCTGTGCCGTCTACATTGAAGGCATCCCGAAGCGGGTGTCGCCGAAGCACTAAGGGGGCATGATGTTTGTAAAACTCCATAACACGCAGAGCCGCGACGTGAAGGGGCTTAGCGTCGGTTTCGATTGGCCTGCGTTCTTCTCTCCGTTCATCTTTGGGGTGCCGCATCTCCTCCGAGGGATGTATATGCCGGGCGGCGTCCTGGTCGCCCTCAACATCCTGTTCCTGTTCCAGTCCTCCGGCTCCAAGTCCGCCGAAGACCTGCTGGCGATGGGCGTCATCCAGCTACTCCTTGGTGCGGGCTTCGGCGTCTACCTGGGCCTGACGGGACGGCAGCACTACGCGAAGCACCTCCTGAAGAACGGCTACGACTTCGCCGAGCCGGAAGCCGAGCAGACGCAGATCGTCAAGCAGCAGTGGGGTATCTTGTGATCGGCCGGTTCCTGGCTGTCCTGCTGTGCCTTGCGGTGGCGTCGTGCATTGAGGTCGAAGTCATCGTCAGCGTCGAGGATGACGGCTCCGCGACCAGCCATGCCGAAATTGCCGTGCTGCCGATCTTCCTGGCCGAACTCCAGGAGTTCGCCAGCGATGTCCGGGGACAGGGGGTGGAAGTCAAGATCAGCCAGCGGGACGACGGCTATTTCGTGGCCGTCTGGAACCAGGACGGCATTGCCCTGAGCAATGACTGGTCGTGCTCCGGGGTGCTGATGTGGAAGACCTGCTCGTTCACTTATTTTCGCGACGCCACCAAGGACGTGGAGGGTATCCCGCCCGAGGTCCTGGCCGGGGTGTCCGACATGGTGCCCAAACTGAACTTCGTAGTCTTCCTGCCCGAGGGAACCAAGATCGTCGAGAACAACGCAACCGAGATCACCGACACGATGGGCATGCCGACGCTCTTCTGGAACCAGCGAGCCGACCAGGGACCGTTCGATGTCCGGTTCGAGGTGCGGTTGTGAAAATCGTGGCCGGGGCGTGGCGGCCATGTCATCGGGGGAGGTCGAAAATCCCCCGGATCTCGGGCTCCTAATAATATCCTATTAGATCACCGGGATAGGGGTGATTTCTCCAACACTCCCATGGCTCGACACGCCCCGCTGGGACTGCAAGTGCAGCAGCTTTGCTAAATAGCTGCATGTTGGACTTACGCAAACTCTCAGAAGACCTGCACGGGCTGGGCACCGCCTCCAGTCAGCGGGATGTGTCGGCTCTCGCCGGACGCAAAGGCTCCTGGTTGTCATCGACCGTCGCCCATGGCCGCAGGCCAAGCACTGCCGCACTGGTCGCCTTGGTGTTCAACCTAAAGGACATCGTCGCGGAGACCGTCAAGGCTGCCGATGAGGCCGAGGACCAAGATGACCGGGACGCCTATCTCGGGGGAGCGGCCGATCTACAGGCGTGGGTTCAGCATCTTGAAGCCGAACTCGCCAGAAGGATCGAAAACCATGAAGCTTAAACCGACGCCCGTATTCCTGATGCCAGACATGTCCTGCGGCCTGCCGCCGACGGATGTTCAAAGTTCGAGCATCCCTCGACGGCCCCGTGTCCGTGCTGTCGTCGCCGACAATCATCCCATCGAACTCGAAGCTGGTGATCCTGCTCTCGGTGACCTGCTCAAGGCGGTCGGTCCAAACGGCATGAAAGAGTTCGGCCAGTCCGTCGGTGGTGGCTTCAGGATGATCGAACTCTTGGGCCTGATCGACGATCCGGCTGACCAGATTCCCGGCTACATCGTGGACGACCTGAAGCCAGTGGTGCCGGTGTTGCCCTTGGTCAGCACGCGGACAAAACTGCTGGCCAACGCTCTGGCGGCCATCTCCCTACGCGGCCTCGGTGCGACCATTCACGGTCCGTTTGAGGAAGCGATCTTCCTGCGTCCGCAGGATCGGACCTCGCTTCAAGGTCTTGCCAAGACATTGCTCTCCAATCCTGGTGTCGAGGAAGTTCTCGAAGGAAGTGTTTGGTGGGCAGAAGTTCCTTACGTGGAACTCAGCATCCACGATCCCGATGCCGTGTGGGGTGGATACCTGCCGTTGCCCGCTGATGTCATAGAAATATTTCTGTGGTGATGTTGACAGAAGGTGCGAATCACGGAATCAATGGAAGTAACAGAGGAGGTTATTTCCATGAAGCTCAAGTTGATTGCAAGGGAACGTCCGACGGCAGTCGAGCGACGCAAGCGTAATCCGCGTGATGTGGTCATCGAGACCATCGATCTTCAAATCACCGCCATCGAGCATTCCAAACAGGGCAAGGAGTTCACGGTCGAGCGTGAACGCTACGTCAACGTCACCGAAAGTGGTCGCGACCGCCGCATCAAGTCCACCGTGCAGGCGAAGCCGAAACCCTGGTGGTGGGTCGAGGGCGGTATCCACTACATCCAGCCGCGTTTCGGCACCCACTTGATCGAACTTCAGCCGGAAAAGGCCACCATTGAGGCAGGCAAATCCCTCGACGATGTGATCGCGGTGCTGAAGACGCTCCGCGAGATGGTCACCAAGGGCGAACTCGACGAGCCGATCAACGCGGCTCGCGAAAAGGCGAAGAAGCGGTGAGCAAGAACCCCTGCAAAACCCTCATGATGGCGGCGACCCTGGTGGTCGCCGCCGCCATGGCGTTTCCGGCACCCGTTCATGCGGAGACATTCTGGCACGACCGGATCACCAAGCAGGAGTGGCAGGCCACCAAGGAACGGGAGGGCTGGATCAAGGAGCAGGCAGCGGCCTGCATCGGCGAACGTCTCAGGGTCAGCGACGCCCATAGCCAATCCGTATCGTACCTTGACCGCCGTGACCGCACCCTCGGTGGCGGGTATGTCGGCAGCGGCATCATCATGCGGGAGGAGAAGCGGATCCAACGGATCGTCTACCGGGCGTTCGACCAAATCAACGCGATCTCCTACTCGCTCGGCGAACGTGCTGATCCCGCCGCCGAGTGCAAGGCGATGGCCGACACCGCCATCTTGGGAATCCGGGCGATCATTGAACGCTACCCCTGAGGGCTGCGGATGCAGCGACCGGCGTAAATACGTTCATGACCCGGAATGATATTGAACTTCAATGTGATCTCTTCGCCCTCCTCGATCTGCTCCGTCCCCGGCTGGGCCGGGCCTGAAAGGCATTCGCGGGAGAATGCGGCGAGGACGTTCTCGTCGCCACCTGCGATGCCGATACCGGGACCTGCCGATTCCCGCCGATCATCGGGATGTCCTGTGAGAGGTCTCCTCGGCTGGCTGAGCATCGTCCTTGCTGGCCATGTGGCGGTGGTTCCGACGGTCTCGGCTCAGACCATTGATGTCCAAGGGGTGGTCGCCCACCTCACCGGCGACATCACCGAGGACCTGCCCGAGAAGATCGCGGCTCTACCGGACGGCGTGCGTGTCCTGGTTCTCACCTCGACCGGCGGATACACCGCTCCAGCCTTCGAGGCGGCCAAGGACATCCGGGCTCGGAACCTGACGACCTACGTGCCGGAGTTCTGCTTCAGTGCCTGCACCATGCTCTTTCAGGCCGGTAGCCGTCGCGTCATTGGGGTGCAGGGCTCCCTGATGTTTCACGCCAGCCGTCCTCCCAATGGGGAGTTCGATTACTGGGTCGGACGCATCTACGCCCGCTACGGCCTGGACGAGGAGTTCGTCGGTCGGTTCAACGGCGGCGGTGATCACACCCTGGCTCCCGATCAGGCTATCACCGTGGGAGCGGCCACGCAGATCGGGGAGCCGTGACCTCAGGCGTGTGTCAGCCAGTTCATCTCTATGGTCTGGCGGACCTGCTGGAGCCCATTTCGTTGGCAGGGGATCGCCCGGTCCTGAAGGCCGAGGGCCTTCAGGAGGATCATCTCTGCCTCCCCATGGGCGTCGTCGATCCAGAGCCATGGCTCGTCGCTGCTCAGGTCAATGGCTTCGAGCTTCGAACGACCCCAGAAGGTTGGCCTGATCGCGAGCAGGAGCGGCTGAAGCTCGGTGTACCGGATAGGGCTGAGGGTTGATCGGAAGGCCCGGAGGATGCCCTCGTAGCCTCCGCTGCGGTCCACGCCCGTCAGCCAATAGCAATCCGCGACGGCGAGTGACCAATTGAGAAATTCTTCCAGATGGTCTGCGGGCCGAGGAATCAGGTCACTGCCGCTCCGGGAGTGAACAATCAGGGTCCCTTCAATATCCAGAAAGAGTTTCAGGCATTGCCTCCGTTGATCTACTCGTCGTTGGTCCGTAATGCCCGTATGGCCCGTTCCAGCCACTGACTGACGGGCTCATCAGCTTGACGCCGAGGCATGGCGGCAAGGAGAGCCATCACCCCTTGGGCCCTCGGAAGGTGTGCCCGGTCGGAGACGAGGTTCACCATCTGCCCGATCTCTCTGCGGAGCAATCCCCGCAGCATGGATTTCGCCATGGCCACCTTGGTTTCTTCGTCAAAGGCAGTGAGAGGGTGCCTAAGTTCAGCCCGTTTTCCTTTCAACCCAAAGGTACTCTTGGAGGGGCACAGGGACCGCCACCTTGAACGTCTGAAGGGCGACAACATGACGAGCATATGCGGAAAAAGGGCTGACACCCCTGTCATCTTGTCACTGGAAGTTGACCGATGACGATCAGGTCAGTTGGCAAAGGGGGGCAAGCCATGCAGTCGGTGAGGCTGAATTCCTCGCCAACAGGCAACCAGTTCCTAACCGACCACCCCACCGTACTCCCGTGACGGGGAGGACCTTGCCTCCCCAAGTACGACTCTGTTTAGACGACGGCTTGCTCCGTTCCATTGCTCAGCCAGCAGGACTGCCCATCGAAAAAGAGCCCACTGTATCCACTGTACTCCTCTGGAACACCCCGATAATCGCTCAAGCGGTTCGAAGGAAGCTGGCGAATGATCGTGATGACATCGTCATCGAGATCAAGTGTACTAAATGCCTTCTGAACTAGGTACGCAGGCATTTGAGGCCGCGTTTCTTCCGTTTCATCAATGTCTACAAAACCGTATACATTTGCATTCTCCCACGGGGGATCCAACTCATACATCGCCCCGATCTTGAGGCAGGTGTCCAGCAGATGAAGGAAGTCGGTCGAGCCATCATAGCGATTGGTCATTTCGAGGATCATAATGAGGTCGCTGCGACAGTCATAATCTCCATCGTCGCGTCCAAGATAGGAAGTTATGGCCAGACGGACGATCTCACGTAAGTGTTCGTTCACGGTTTTTTCTCCATATTGATGGGATGTATTCAGGGTATGGCGTCCTGGACGCCGTCTTCTTCAAAAATCCCAGGAACGGCTTGAGCCCCTCGACGGCATCCCCGCCATCGTCTCGGAGGAAGCTGGGCGTCAGATCATCGGTCATCATGTCGTCCTTGGGCTGGCGGCGGGGCGTGTGGACAAAAATCCCCCCTATCTCGGGGAGCTAATAGTACTCTATTAGAGGACCGAGATAGGGGGGATTTTCCACTATTCACCCTCACATGGACCTCGTCGCAGACGAGGACGCACCCGCCCGCGACAAGACGGAGTGTCGCAGCCCTGTTTCGGGAGTCGCAATATTTGTGATCCGGCCCTGTTCGAAAAACCCCGCCAAAACCGGTCACCTGGAACCCGCAGAACTGCGTGAGCCGGAGACGCCGATTTCGGAGTTCTCAGGACATCCGTTTCTGGGACACATGATCGTTCTGTGAGAGACTTTGGTCATGAAGATCAACCTGACCATCACGGACATGCAGCGTCTCGCCGAGGAAGCCTACTCTGGTTCGAGTGACGTGCTCACCGTCTCGCGGAAGACGAATGAAGACGTTCGAGACCTTAATTGGTGGACGGCAGA
>LAEA01000203.1 GCA_000961745.1 Rhodospirillaceae bacterium BRH_c57
TCATCACGCAGGCGCGTCAGCACGGCGAACCGTTGCGCGGCCGGCCCCGCCGCCGCTTCGGACAGGGCATCCCCGGCGGTCAGGGCATCCCCGGCGACCTCCCGCGCGGCCATCGGCCGGGCATGGCCGCCGCTCAAGGTGCGCAGGTTATCGGTCGCGACATCGCTGACCAGACGCGGCGACGTTCCCCACCACGGACCCGACACCACGGCGGGTGAATTGAGGGCAAGGATTTCCTCGTACATCTGACGGGCACGGTCCGGGCGCGCGGTGTTCTGGTACGCCACCCCGGCGGCCAACAGGGCATGAGCGTTCCGGGGATCGCGGGCCAAGGCCATGGTGGCGTGGTTTTCCGCCCGCGTGTACTCGCCCCGCGCCAATGCGGCGAGCGCGATGTCGGCCTGCACCTGCCCGTTTCCGGCGGTCATCGCCGATGAGAATCCGTCCATGTCGTACATGGCCGCGCAGCCAGAAACCGCCAGCGCCGGAACGGTCAGAACCAGGGCCATGAGCGCCCTGCGCAGAGATGGGCGCAGAGACGGGCGACACGCGCGGAGCGGCGCACGCAAGGACGGACGGCGGGTGCGCGCCGTTGCGGAATGCGCCTCGTGCGCCGTGTGCTGACTGCCGCCGGCCATAGTGACCACGATACCTTCCTCCTGCCGCCCTGACCGCTGGCCGATCCACTGCCGCAGCCTTTCCCCGCGCCCCACATCGGCCTGCCCAACGGCAAAAAATGCAGCGTTGCCCGGCCGGAATGCGGCGGCGCTAATGTCACATGAAAGAAAGCGCCCAAACAAGGCCGTTTTGCTACTGTAAGGCAATTGTCGCGGTTCAATGGGCCAGCTTCGCGGTATCCTGGGCCTCACCTTGAGAGAACCGCGGGGGGAACCGGAACCGCACGAGGAACCGCACGAGGAACCGCACGGGGGGGATGGGACAATGGCAACGGAAATCGAACTGAAGCTGCAAATGGACCCGCGCCACCTGGACCGCCTGCGCCGCCACGCCGCGATCCAGGAGTTCAAGCAGGGGCGCGCCGTCACCCGCACCCTGACCTCGGTCTACTTCGACACCGCCCAGCACAGCCTGCACGCCGCCGGCGCCAGCCTGCGGGTGCGCCACATCGGGGCCCGCCGCGTCCAGGCGGTCAAGCTGCGCTCGGCCGACGGCAACGGCGGAAGCGGCCATCTCAGCCGCGACGAATGGGAACAGGACATCGCCGGCGATCAACCGGACCACCGCGCCCTCCAGGCCGCCGGCATCAAAGGGCTGATCACCCAGGCCAGCGGCGGGGCCAGCCTGCACCCCATCTTCGTCACCCGCTTCCGGCGCGCCGCCTATCGCCTGGGCACCGAGTCCTGGGAGATCGAGCTGACCCTCGACAAGGGGGACGTCACCGCCGGCCAGACCAGCGTGCCGATCTGCGAAGCCGAACTGGAACTCAAGCGCGGCCGCCCGGCCGACCTTTATACAGTGGCCTGCCGGCTGGCCCGCGACATCCCGTTGCGCGTCGCCCTGGGCAGCAAGGCTGATCGTGGCTATGGACTGGTCACCGGCAAGCCGCCCAAGCCGGTCAAGGCCAAGCCGGTCGCCCTGCGCCCCGACATGACGGCCGCCGCCGCGTTCCAGGCCATCGGGCGATCCTGCCTGCAACACCTGCTGTACAACGAACCGGCGCTGCGCCACGACCGCAACCCCGAAGCCATCCACCAAATGAGGGTCGCCCTGCGGCGGCTGCGCTCGGCCCTGTCGGTGTTCGGCGGGCTTGTCCAGGGGCCGGACACCGTGGCGGTCATCGCGGAATTGAAGTGGATCACGGCGGAACTGGGCACGGCACGCGACCTCGACGTCTTTATCGACGACATCCTGCGGCCGGTGGTGGACGCCATGCCCGACGACGCCGGCCTACAGGGCCTGCTCGAAACCTTTGAGGCCCGCCGCACCATCGCCTGCGACAGGGCACTGGCCGCTGTCGACCAGCCCCGCTACACACAGATGGTGCTGGCTGTCGCCGCCTGGCTGGAGGCCGGGGCGTGGCTGTCCCCGCCGACAGCAGACGGGGAGGACAAAGTAGACCGCCTGACCCGGCCGGTCGGCGCCCTGGCCACCGAGATCCTGTCGGCCCGCCACGCCGCCGTGCTCAAGACCGGCCGGCGGTTCGACCATCTGGACGCGCCGCACCGGCACCGCCTGCGCATCCAGATCAAGAAACTGCGCTACACCACCGAGTTCTTTTCCAGCCTGTTCCGCCGCAAGAAAACCAAGGCGTTCGCCGGCCGGCTAACCCTGCTGCAGGACCGCCTGGGGCAGTTGAACGACGCGACGGTGGCGCAGACCCTGCTGCACGCCGTAGCCCATGAGCAGGACCACGCCACGCCGCATCCCTCCACCCGCACGCTGGCCTTTGCCGCCGGCCAGGCCGCCGGATGGCACCGCGCCCACAGCGCGGCCGACGGCCTGCTGGATGATGCGGCGCATGACTGGAAAACCTTCACCCGCGCCAAACCGTTTTGGACCAAACCCCGCTGAGGTGAACGGTGGGAGGAGGAATGCTGGCTCTGCCCGCACCCGCAAGGAGGCCAGCCTCCTTGACCTCGCGACATGACGGAGCAAAGCCACGCACAGCGCATTGAATACCGACATTCTCTGCCTGCGGCGCAAGAAAAGGGCAAACCCCCTCATGGGATCCCCCCCTCATGGGTTCCAAGGGCCGCTCGGCCCTTGGCGGGCCTGGGCAGAGCCCGGTTCTCCTTCAACGTCAGGCGTCAGGCCGGCTCGAGCGGCGGGTCGTCCGGGGTCTCCAGGCGCTTGCCGTCGAGGTCGTGGCGGGCTCGCTCGGCGGCGGTGTCTTCCTTGGCCCGGTCGGCCTTGGTGCGGCCGAAGCGCGACCGGTTAGCCGCCGCCTCGACCTCTCGCGCGGCGCGGTCGCGGCGCTTGCGGACCTCGCGCAGATTGATCAGTTCACCCATGGCGGACCCTCCCGGCAGTGCGGCATGTGGGGCGCAGTATAAGGTATATCGTGTGGCCGGTGAATATGCCGTGCGTCGGCCTATGACTTGAGCAGCCGGAACATCAGCGGCGCCAGGGCCACCACCAGGGCGATACGGACCACATGGTGGGTGGCGACAAACGGCACGTCCATGCCAAGCGCCAGCCCGATCAGCGACATTTCGGCCAGTCCACCCGGCGCGTAGGCCAACAGCAGCAGCAGAAACGGCAATCCGGTCAACGCCGCCGCTCCCCACGCCGCCGCCGCCGCCAGCCCCAGCATGATGACGCTACTGCCGACGGCGAGGATTGCGGTGCGCAGCAGGCGGACGGGGTCGGCCCCGACGAAGCGGGTCCCCAGGGCGCTGCCCACCACCACCTGGGCAAGGATGATCAGCTCGGCCGGGGGCTGGAGGGCGGTCAGGCCGGCCAGATGCGTCGCCGCCGCCAGGATCATCGGCCCGGTCAACTGCGGAGCCGGCAGCCGCAGGACCCGCCCCACCGGCCGCCCAGCCAGCGCGGCGGCGGCCAGCCAAGCGAGGTCAGCCAGTGAGAAAGCACCATCGACCAACCACGGTGTCGCGCCAGCCGCCTGACTGGCCGCCACCCCCTCGGTCAGGCGGAACCACACGGCCAGGGCGAACACCACGATCATGATGCGCAAGGTGTGGACCAGAACGATGGTGCGCTCGTCGCCGCCGCGGGCGGTGCCGATGGCCACCATCTCGTTGAGGCCACCGGGCGTGCCGGAGAAATAGGCCGTCACCCGATCCCATCCCCCCAGGCGCTGGAACACCGCCCCGGCCAGAAAAGGTGTGACCGCTGACACGACCAGCAGCACAGCCATGCTCGGCAGCCATGGTCCGATGCGGTCGATCAATCCGGGCGTGAACGCGCTGCCCAGCATGACCCCCAGCACGGCCAGCATCCCCATCCGCAAAGGCTGCGGCACGGCGGGACGCAGGCCGCCCAGCGCCGCCACGCTGACCGTCAGCAGGGCGCCCAGCATCCACGGCAGGGGCAGTCCGAGCAGATGGAACGCCCCGCCCCCGGCCGCCCCCAGGACCAGAGCCAGAATCAGGCGCCGGCGCGCAGCATCGGGGACCGGCGGAGGCGGCGGCTGGAGCATGAAAAGCGGAACCTTGTGAGAGCGGGAGGCGGAAAATGCCAAGGATCGGGCGGCAAGGCTGCCACAGGATTTAAGGCCCGCGAAGCAAAACGGCAAAAATTTTCTGCGTATCGGAGTTCCTTGGAACCTGATGCAACACCGCGCTGTTGTCTTGGTTGGTAGAACTCCCCAGGTCCGAAAGGGCCTCTACCAAGGGGTCCGCAAGGACCTCTACCATTGCCCCTCAGTCGAGACGTCCGGTTCCCCCCAACCGGGCGTCTCACCCCCTCCCCCCCCCATGGAAAACGGCCCCATGGAAAACGACCCCACGGGAAACGGCGGGGAATGAGCGGCCTTTTCCTCGGGACATCCTCAATCGGGCGGGTCTACCACTTTTTTGCGGACCATTTTACGTTGCAAGGCGGTTAGGCTGGTTGCGATTTCAACCGGGCGTTCATGCTTCCGGGCCTGCCACATCACCGGCGCAGAGTCCGGCCCAGGGGGCGCCCGAGGCCCTCCGCAGGCAAGGGGACACCACGCCACATGGAAACCAGACGTCAGGCCCTTCTGGATGAACTTCCTCGGTTGCGCCGGTATGCCCGGATGCTGGTCGGAGACCCCGCCCACGCCGACGACCTTGTGCAGGACTGCCTGGTCCGGGCGATTTCGAACCTGGACCGCTGGCAGCTTGGAACCAACATGCGCGCATGGCTGTTCACGATCATGCGCAACGTGCTGTTCAACAACCTGCGCCGGGCCCGCCGCAGCCCCTTCCTGGATTGCGGCGGCGACGCCATGGACACCGTGCCCGTGGCGGCCGACCAGGAACAGCGCATGCGCGTACTGGACGTGGACAAGGCCTTCACCCGCCTGCCGTCGGCCCACAAGGAGGTGTTCCTCTTGATCGCCGTCGAAGGGCTGGATTACGAAGAGGCCGCCCAGATCCTTGGAGTCCCCGTGGGAACGGTGAAGTCCCGGCTGTCGCGGGCGCGCAACGACCTGCGCACCAGCCTGGACAAGTCGGACAAGCCGCAGCCCCAGGACGCTGACTTTGCGGAACGGATACGACGCGGCGCATGAAGCTTCAGCCCCCCATCACCGACGACGACATCGAGGCCCTGCTGACCGGCCACCTGTCGCCAGCCCGGCGGCGCGTGGTCGAGGACGCCCTGGGCGCCCAGCCGGACCTGCGTCGGCGCGTCGAGGCATTGCAGGCCGATCAGGACGCCTTGCGGGCCATCGCCGCCGACCTGCTGTCCGAACCGATCCCCGACCGCTTCCTGGCCCTGCTCGATGCCGACGCCGCCAGCCTGGACCGGCCCGCACGGCGGCGCCACGGGACCTGAGCGTAGGCGCCAGAGCGGCTGCCTTTTGATGTGAATCATCCTCTCGGACATCTTGGACTGCCGCAGTTCAATGTTCTTTGCCCCGCTTGGGGCAAGCCCCGAGCGGGCGCGGGCGGCAGCCTGCTTTTCTCAGGTGGATCAGATCATCAGACAGTAGATATTAGAAATCCGTACCGACCATGCGTTTGGTGGCGATGGCGGCGCGGCCTTCGGCTTCGGTGACCTGGCGGGGAAGCACGGACTGCAAGGTGTAGCCGATGCCGATTTGCAGCGGGTCGGACAGTTCAACGAACACCACCTCGCCCGGACGCGTGGCGAGGACCGTGGAGACTCCGGTTTCGGCCGAGGTCGAGATGATCTGGCGGCCCGGTTCCACGTCGGCCCAAAAAACGCCGTCACGCAGCAGGCGGCCGACACGGCGGCGGTTGACGAACACGTTGGTGTTGGACGCCGCCCAGGCCATCGGGTGGGCCGGGGTGAAGAAGATGATGCGCGACTGATCCAGGGCGACCGGCCGGGACAGGGCCAATGCCTCGGTCGCGGCCGGACCGCGCGCGTCACATCCGACCAGCGCCAAGGCGGCCAACCCGGCGGCCACCGCCGCCCTCACCCATCCTGCGGCCACCACCTTTATCCATCGTCCCGTCATGGCAATGCCCCCTTCAAACGTTCCCCTGAGCGGCACGGTACCACGCCCGATGGCCGGAGGGGAGCGGCGCTCAGGCCCCAGCCCCCTCAAAACCCTGGAGCACGGCGACCACATTGCGGCCGATCTCGGCCACCGCATAGCCGCCCTCCAGCACGAACAGGGTCGGCCGTCCGAGAACCTGAATGCGCGCGCCGATGTGCCGAAAATGCTCGTGGCGCAGGGTGAAGCGGCTGATCGGGTCGCCCTCCCAGGTATCCACCCCCAGCGACACTACGACGGCCGAGGGGTCGAACGCGTCCACCGCCGCGCAGGCGGTATCGAGCGCCCCGGCGTACACGGTCCAGCCGGTGCCCCACGGCAACGGAAGGTTAAGGGTGGCCCCCAGGCCGTCGCCCGCGCCGCGCTCGTCGGCGTGACCCAGGAAGTAGGGGAACTCCTGGCGTGGATCGGCGTGCAAGCTGATCACCTGAACGTCGCCACGGGTCCAGAAAATGTCCTGGGTGCCGTTGCCGTGGTGGTAATCGACGTCCAGCACGGTCACCCGCACGTGGCCGGCATCGCGCAACGCCTGGGCGGCAATGGCGGCGTTGTTGAGGAAACAGTAGCCGCCAAAGACCGCGCGCCCGGCATGGTGGCCCGGCGGGCGGACCAAGGCGAAGGCGGCGCGCTCCCCCGCCCCCAGCAGCGCG
>LAEA01000196.1 GCA_000961745.1 Rhodospirillaceae bacterium BRH_c57
GTCATAGAGCATCACCAGAAGCGGGCGATGGTCCAGGGCGGCCACTGGATGGCGCTTAATCCCGGTCCTGGACGCTACCCGTCCTATCACCTCGACGCGCTGACGTCGTTGCTGACGACCTGGGATGCCATGGCCGAGGCGTTCCTCAAGGCCAAGGACGACCCGTCCAAGCTGAAGGCGTTCGTGAACCTGTGGCTGGGCGAGGCATGGGAGGAGCGGGGTGAGGCGCCCGAGTGGTCGCGGCTGTATGCCCGGCGGGATGATTATTTGGCGCGCACCATCCCGGCTGGCGCCCTGGTGTTCACCGGCGCGTCCGACGTCCAGCAGGACGGCATCTTTTACGAGATTGTGGCGTGGGGCCGGGGCAAGGAAAGCTGGTCCATCGACATCGGGTTCCTGCGCGGCAACACGGCTGACCCTGAGGATGCCGTGTGGAAGGCCCTGGATGAAGTCTACAGCCGGCGCTACCCGGACGGTCATGGCAACCACTGGCCGGTCGATGCCTATGCCGTAGACTCCGGGTTTAACACCAACGCGGTTTATTTGTGGACCAGCCTGCGGCCCAACGCCTTCGCGATCAAGGGGCAGGACGGGTGGACGCGGGCGGCGATCTCCAGCGCGCCGACCAAGGTGCAGATCAACTGGGGCGGCAAGCGTCTGCGGCGGGGTGCCGAGTTGTGGCATGTCGGGACGTGGCCGCTCAAGTCCGAACTGTATGCAAACCTGCGCAAGGAAGGGCGTCGGGACGGGGCCGAGATGGACCCGCCCGGCTTCCTGCACTTCAGCGAGTTCCACGATGAGGGCTACTTCAAGCAACTCACCGCCGAGTTCCTGAAGGACCGTGAGGTTAAGGGAAGGCGGGTCAGGGAGTGGCACGCCGGCGGGGCGAACCACTATCACGACTGCCGGATCTACAACATGGCCATGGCGTCCCACCTGGGACTTGATCGGCTGACCGAAGACGACTGGGCACGTTTGGCGGCGGAACGCGGCGTGCCACCAAAGGCACCGCAGGGCAACCTGCTGGACCGCATGGGGCCTGCGGCTGAGGCCGCTCCGAAGCCGGAGCGCGCGGTCCCGGTAGATGTGGCGGCGCCCCTCCGGCCCGCCAAGAAACAGTCGGACTGGTTACCGCAGCGCAAGGGGTGGCTGTAATGGCGTTCACGCAAAGTCAACTGGACGCCCTGGAGAACGCCATCGCCAGCGGGCAACTCACAGTGACCTACGATGGCAAGAGCATCACATACCGCAACATGGGCGAACTCCTGCGGGCCCACGACATTATCAAGCGCAGCTTGAGCAAGGCCGGCACCTCTGCCGTGTCCACGCCCGTCTTTGACCGGGGAGTATAACCGTGCAACAGAACTGGCTCGACAAGGCTGTCGCCGCCGTGGCGCCGAGGGCCGGGGCGTCCCGCGTGCGGGCGCGCCTTGAAATGGCGGCGATGCAGCAGGCCATGATGCACTACGACGGTGCGTCGACTGGACGCCGCACGGACGGCTGGCGGCGGGTGTCGACCGACGCCAACGTGGCGGTGCAAAGCGGTGCCGCCCGTCAGCGCAACACGGCGCGCGACATGGTGCGCAACGACCCAATCGCCCGTCGCGCCAAGGAGGTGATCACCCACAATGTGGTCGGCCCCGGCATCATCCCGCGGGCGAAGGCCAAGACCGACGAGGCGACGGCACGCTATGAGGACCTGATGGTCCGGCACTTCGACACGACGGATATTGATGCGGCCGGACGGCATGACCTTTATGGCCTGCAGCAGATGGTCATGGCGGCAGTTGTAGAGAGCGGCGAGGCGTTGGTGAGGAGGCGCCGTAGGGTGGCCGGCGACGGTCTCGCTGTTCCATTCCAGATCCATGTTCTGGAGGCTGACTTCCTGGACAGCCGGGTGGACGGCCCACAGCCGAACGGCAACAGCGCTGTGCAGGGGGTGGAGTTCGACGTTCGGGGGCGGCGTGTCGCCTACTGGCTGTTCGATGAACATCCCGGTGGCGCCGGCTGGAAGTTGCCGCAGTCGCGCCGTGTGCCGGCTGAGGATGTTGCGCACATCTACCGGGCCGACCGCCCAGGGCAGGTGCGCGGCATGACGTGGTTCGCGCCGGTCATGCTGATGATGAAGGACTTCGCGGATTACCGCGACGCCCGTCTGATGCGCGAAAAGATCGCTGCCTGTTTCACGGTGTTCGAGGAGGACGCCGACCTGTCGCAGCCTGGACCTCTGGGCCAGAAACAGAACGCGGCGGGCGAAGAGGTCGACAGCGTGGCACCGGGAATGGTGGTGCGTCTGGCGCCCGGTCGGACGGTGAAGTTCGCCAGCCCTCCTAACGTCACGGGCTACAACGAATACGTCCGGTCTATTCAACAGGGTATTGCGGCCGGGGTTGGGATTACATACGAGGCGCTGACTGGTGACCTGAGCGGAGTGAACTTCTCGTCTGGTCGCATGGGTTGGTTGGAGTCTCACCGCAACTTCGATTCCTGGCAGCAGCACCTGATGATTACCCAGATGTGCCGGCCCGTAGAACGCTGGTTCATCGAGGCGTGCGGTGTGTCGGGCCGGGTTGATCCGGTGAGCATCGGCTGGACACCGCCCCGGCGAGAAATGATCAACCCGTCCGAGGAGATCCCGTCCACGCGCGATGCCATTCGCTCGGGGCTGGAGACGCCGTCTTCGGCGGTGCAGCGCCTGGGCCGGGACCCACGCGAGTTCTTCAGCGAACTGGCGGCGGATTTCAAGGTTCTGGATGACCTGGGCCTGACGCTCGACTGCGACCCGCGTCGGGTCAGCCGGGCTGGCCTGACACAGGCGCGGCCCCAGGGCAGCGTCCTGCCTGGAACAGACAGCGAGGAGTAACGCCATGTCGGCGACGATGAAGGCCGGAGACCCGCCGACGCGGACGGGGCCGTGGTTCAAGATCGATATGCTGGCGACCAGCGCGGCAGAGATCTGGTTGTTCGGCGATATTGGTTATGAGGTGACGGCTCAGGGGTTCGTTGAACAACTTAACGCCCTTGGGCCACTGCAAAGCCTCGCGGTGCACGTCAACTCTCTCGGGGGGGTCGTGCATGAAAGTCTGGTCATTTACAACCAGCTTAAGGCGTCGCCTGCCACCGTGACAATGTACGTCGAGGGGGTTGCCGCATCATCTATGTCGTTGATCGTGATGGCTGGCGACGAAATCATCATGCGCGATGGCGCGCTGATGATGATCCATGATCCGAGTGCAGGTGCGCGCGGCACCGTCGAGGAAATCAAACGACAGGCTGATGTGCTGGATAAGCTGCGGGGCGAGGTCGCGGCGATCTATGCCGCGCGGTCCGGCCAGGATGAACAGGCCGTGCGCGAGATCATGCGCGTCGAGACTTGGTACACGGGCGCCGAGGCGGTGGCGGCGGGGTTTGCCGACCGCGTCGACGGCGCCGTCGAACCCGAAACCATGCGTGCCACGGCGATGGACGCCGTGATGCACCTGCCCAACGTGCCGCCGGCGCTGGCGGCCGCCCTGCGGGCTGTGCCCGCTCCCAAACAAAAGGATGACGACATGAAGGTCGGTAGCAACACTCCGGCGGCCCCGGCCGCGACTCCCCAGCCGGCGCCGTCCCAGACTGCGGACCCGTCCCAGATGGCTGCCCCCGTCCCGACGCCGCAGGCGCCGGCTCCCGCGCCCGGTCAGGCCGACCCGGCCATGATGGCCGTCGCGGATGAGCGCAAGCGCACCAACACCATCCTGAGCGCGGCGCGGATGGCTGGCGTGGGGCAGGACTTCGCCATGCAGCTGGTGCGCGACGGCGTGGCCGTCGACGCGGCGGTAATGCAGATCCAGACCAAGTGGGCGGAAGCCGACCAGACGCCCGAACCGCGTGCGCATGTCCGCATGGTGGCCGACAGCCGCGACAAGTTTGTCGAGGGCGCCGTGCAGGCGCTTTTGATGCGGGCCGGTCTGGAAAAGGCGAACATGGCCGGCAATGAGTTCGTGGGAATGAACCTGCGGGAGCTGGCCCGTCACAGTTTGGATGTCGCGGGTATGCAGGCGCGCGGCAAGCCGGTGCTGGAAATGGTTGGCATGGCGTTCGCCCCCCATATGGCCGGGGGGCATTCGACCAGCGACTTCGGCAATATCCTTGCCAACATCGCCAGCAAGGCCATGCTCAAGGGGTTCGAGGAGGCCGAGGAGACCTTCCAGGGCTGGACCTCCACCGGCACCCTGACCGACTTCAAGCCCACCAGCCGCGTTGATTTGAACCTGTTCCCGGCGCTGGCCGAGGTGGCCGAGGGCGCCGAGTACAAGCACGCGACCATCGGCGACCGGGGCGAGACGACGCAGTTGGCGACCTATGGCCGGATGTTCGCGATCACGCGTCAGGCCATCGTCAACGACGACATGGACGCCTTCACGCGCATCCCGCTGCGCATGGGCCGCGCGGCCATTCGGACGGTCGGCAATCTTGTCTATGCGGTGCTGACCGCCAATCAGGTAATGAGCGACGGCAAGGCGCTGTTCCATGCCGACCACGCCAACTTGGCGGGTGCCGGTGCCGCGCCGTCCACGGCGACGCTGGATGCCCTGCGGGTGGCGATGGCGACCCAGAAGGACCCGGACGGCCATGCCACTGGCGGGCTGAACATCCGCCCGGCCTACATCCTGGTGCCGGCGGCGCTGGAGGGTACCGCCAAGCAGGCCCTGGAGTCCGAGTACGACACCGCCAAGGGCGACAAGGGCGTGCCCAACAGCGTGCGCGGCATGGCCGAGGTGATCTCCGACGCCCGCCTCGACACCGCGTCGTCTACGGCTTGGTACGGCGCGGCCAACCCCGGCATCCATGACACGGTCGAGGTGTCGTACCTGGACGGGCAGAAGGCGCCGTATCTGGAACAGCGTGACGGGTGGAACATCGACGGCACCGAGTTCAAGGTGCGCATCGATGCGGGCGTGAAGGCTCTGGGCTACCGCGCGATGTACAAGAACCCCGGCGCCTGATTGATGCTTGGATGACCTGGTGAGCCACGGGGCGGCCCTTCTTGAATGAAGCGCCGCCCCGGCTCTTTTTGGACGGACGAAGAGGACGGGACTGATGAAGAACTTTGTGCAGAAGGGTGAGGCTGTGGCCTACACGAACGGCACTGGCGCGGCTATCGCCTCGGGCGACGCGGTGGTGATCGGGGGCCAGATCGGCGTGGCGGCCGTGGATATCGCCGATGGTGCCACCGGTACCGTGTCCATGGAAGGCGTCTACAGTCTGCCCAAGACGGCGGGCGCCGCTATCGCCCTGGGCGACGCGGCGATCTGGGACGTCTCGGCTGGGGCATTCGTGCCGTCGAGCGCCACCCCGGCGACGGGCGACGTGTCCAAGGCCGTCGTGGCCTGGGTCGCCGCAGCGTCGGCCGACACCACCGTCATGGTCAAGATCAACGTCGGCGTCGGTACTGTCGCTGCCTAATCCTGACCTGTGCCACTACGGGAGGGAGCCATGCCGTTTGCGGCCATGATCAACGACCTGTTCTTCAGCCCGGCCATGTCCACGCAGGCGGAGTGGTCGGGGGTTGGCCCTGTCCGTGTCATCCAGGGCAAGCCGCTTCTTTCGGCTGATGGACTGGATGGTCTGCGGCTGTCGCCATCCAGTCAGGTGATTGCGGCGCGCGTCGATGTTCGCGTGACCGATGTGGCCGAGCCGTTGCCAGGGCAGACGGTTACCGTCGGCGGCCGGGTCTACCCCGTCCTCAAAGGGGCGGAGATCGACGAGTTGGGGCTGACGTGGTCGGTCCCGCTGGGCAAGGGGGTTCCGGTATGAGTTCCTGTCGGGCTCAAATCGTGGCGGAGGTGGCCGCCTTGTTGGCCGCCATCGCCATCCCCGGCCTCACCGTTGAGGTCAACCCGGAGGTGCCGCCCGGTGATGACGAGGTGCCGCACCTCGCTGTGGTCGAGGGGCAGCTTTTGCCCGACGACTCTTTCCTGGGGGAGGATGGGTACGTCCTGACCCTGGAGGTCGATGGCACGGTTGGTGGGGACGACGGCGCTGCGGCCGATGCCGCGCGGGACGCCCTGCGTTCCGCCGTCATCCGCGCCGTGCGCGGCTGGATGACCACCACCGCCTTGCCCCTGCGCGCCGTCGAGGCAGAGGGGGAGCCGGGCGGTTCGCCGCTGGTACTGGACGCGGCCGGGCCTGTCCGTGTGTTCAGCCTGTCCTGGTCTGTGGTGTTCGCCACGGCCGAGGGCGATCCCGACACTTTTGTCTGAGGACTACCACCATGAAAAGCACCCGCCTGCCTGTGCGGGGCGGCAGCCGCATGCTTGAGGACGTGGAGCGGCTGGCGCTTGGCCGGGCCGCGCCCG
>LAEA01000186.1 GCA_000961745.1 Rhodospirillaceae bacterium BRH_c57
CGGTGGCCCTGGCGCCGGCCCCGGTCGCCGCCGTGGCGCGGACCACGCCGCAGGGCGTGATACCGGTGATCGGGCCGAAAGGCGAAACCGCGTGGCAGACCTATGCCCGGCCGTTCACCGCACCGGCCGACACGCCGCGCATCGCCCTGATCGTCACCGGCCTCGGCCTCGATCCCGAGGCGACCGAGGCCGCCATCGTCCGCCTGCCAGCCGAGGTGTCGCTGTCGTTCAGCCCCTATGCCCCGCGCCTGGCCGATCAGGTCACCCGCGCCCGCGCCCACGGCCACGAAGTGCTGCTGGACCTGCCGCTGGAGGGCGAGGCCTTTCCCAGCCACGATCCCGGTCCGCTCGGCATGATCAGCCTGTTGCCGCAGACCGAGAACACCACACGCCTGGAACAGATCATGAGCCGGGCGGTCGGCTACACCGGATTTGTCGGGGCGCCCGGCGCCAAGTTCGGCGGGTCGCGCGTGCATATGCGCACGGTTCTGGAACCGCTGGCCCAGCGCGGCCTGCTCTACGTCCACACCGCCCCGGAAAGCGGCCTCGCGGGTAGCGCCGACCTCGACGGGCCACGCCTGCACGCAGTCAGCGACATCGACGCCCGCCCGTTCCGCGAAGCCATCGACGCCCGCCTGTCCTGGCTGGAGGAGGTCGCCAAGGTACGCGGCACCACCGTCGCCGTGGCCAGCCCGCTGCCCGTCACCTTCGAGCGCCTGACCCGATGGATCGGCGAACTGCCCCGCAAGGGCGTGGTGCTGGCCCCCGCCTCGGCCGTCATGCCCCGGCCGTCGACCTGACGGGAACACGTGGTGTAGGGGAAGGAAAAGCGGGCTCTGCCCGCACCCGCCAGGAGGCGGGGCCTCCTGGACCTCGGGAATAAGCCGCGCGCAGCGCATCAAATGATGAGGGCTTGTCTGCCTGCGGCACAATAAAGCGCAGTCCTCTTAATGGGGTCCAGGGGCCGTTCGGCCCTTGCCGGGCCTGGGCAGAGCCCAGAACTCCCCTCACAGATATAGCCAACGTTTTCTTTCAAGGGGTCCCGTCATGTCCAAGTCATCCTCCGGCGCCCCGGCGCGGTCTGACCTGCCCTACCGTCCGTGCGCCGGCATCATGCTGGTCAACGACTCGGGGCAGGTGTTCGTCGCCCGCCGTATCGACACGCCGGGCGACCACTGGCAGATGCCCCAGGGCGGCATTGACAAGGACGAGGACCCCCGCGCCGCCGCCCAGCGCGAACTGCACGAGGAAATCGGCACCGACCGCGCCGACATCATCGCTGAAACCGCCGACTGGCTGCTCTACGACCTGCCCGACCACCTGATCGGCAAGGTGTGGAAAGGGCGCTATCGCGGCCAGACCCAGAAATGGTTCCTGATGCGGTTCACCGGGACCGACGCCGATATCGACATCGCCACCCGCCACCCGGAATTCGACGCCTGGAAATGGATCGACGTCGATCAGGTGGTGGACAGCATCGTGCCGTTCAAACGTGACGTGTACGAACGCGTCATCGCCGAATTCGCCCCCATCATCCGCCGCACCTTCGGGACCATGGCATAGGCGGACTGGGAATGGCGCCATAGGCGCTACCTTTGGGAGAAAGCCGGGCGCTGCCCGGACCCGCCAAGGGCCGAGTGGCCCTTGGATCCCATGAGGAAATCGGAGCTTTCCTTGCGCCGCAGGCAGAAAATGTCGGTATTGAATGCGCTGCGCGTGGCTTTGCTCCGCCCCGTCGCGAGGTCAAGGAGGCTGGCCTCCTTGCGGGTGCGGGCAGAGCCCGCTCTTTCATCCCATCCCGCCAGAACCCTAGAACGCCGCGATCAGGTCGTTAATCCGACAGGCGTCATATTCGCTCATGACGTGGCGGGCGTGGTCTTCGGCCTTGGTCATGGACAGGCGGCGGATGCGGTGCTTGACGCGCGGGATGTTGGACGCCGACATCGACAGTTCGCGGATGCCCAGGCCAAGCAGCAGCCCGGTCAGGCGTGGGTCGCCAGCCATTTCGCCGCACAGCGATACCGGCAGGCGGGCCCGCAGGGCGGCTCCGGTGGCGAAGTGGATGAGGCGCAGCACGGCCGGGTGCAGCGGGTTGTACAGATGGGCCACGGCATCGTCGGCGCGGTCGATGGCCAGGGTGTACTGGGTCAAGTCGTTGGTGCCGATGGCAAAGAAGTCGGACACCCCGGCCAGCGAATCGGCGGCCAGGGCGGCGCCGGGGATCTCGATCATCACACCAATGGGCGGCATGGTGGACGGCACGATGATGTCTGCGCGGGTCAGGCGCGCCTTGACCCGTTCAGCCACCGACCGCACGGCCAGAACTTCGTCGGCGGTGGTCACCATGGGCAGCAGGATGCGCACCGGCCCGTGGGCTGCGGCGCGCAGAATGGCGGCCAACTGAGCCTCCAGCACGTCGGGCCGCGACAACAGGAAGCGCACGGCGCGCAGGCCGAGCGCCGGGTTGACGGGCATGGACGCGCCCAGCGACGTTTCCAGCTTGTCGCCGCCGGCATCCAGGGTGCGGATGGTCACCGGGCGGCCGTCCATGCGTTCGACCACCTTGCGGAAGATCTGGTATTGTTCCTCTTCCTCGGGCCAGCCGGCGCGGTTCATGTACAGAAACTCCGACCGGAACAGGCCGATCCCCTCGGCCCCGGAGGCGAGCACGGCGTCGACCTCGGACGGCAATTCAATGTTGGCCATCATGCCCAGGCGCAGGCCATCGGTGGTCACCGCCGGCAGGTCGCGCAGGCGACCCAGCGCGCGGCGGGCGCGCAGGAACTCGGCCCGCTTGCGACGGTAGATGGTCAAGGTTTCCGGGGTGGGATGCAGGATGACCTGCCCCGTGGTGCCGTCGATGACGACGGTATCGCCCGAGCGTGCCACGCGCAGCAGGGCCGGCACGCCGATGGCGGCCGGCAGCCCCAGCGAGCGCGCCATGATCGCGGTATGGCTTTCCGCCCCGCCGGCCTGGGTGGCGAACCCGGCGACATGGTGGGGGTCGAGCAACGCGGTGTCGGCCGGGGTCAATTCCTGGCTGATGACCACGGCATTGCGCGGCAGGTCGTCGAACGGCCGGGTCGAGGTCTTGGTCAGGTTGCGCACCAGGCGCTGTCCGATCTCGCGCACATCGACCATGCGGCCGGCCAGGTAGGCGTCGTCCATGGAGGCGAAGGCGGCAACCAGTTGCTCGATCTCGCGGCGCACGGCCGCCTCGGCGTTGACCCGCTCGGTTTCGATGCGATGCTCGACGCCGCGAATGAGGCGCGACCCCTTGAGCATCTGGTCATAGGCCTCAAGCAGGTAGCCGAGTTCCTCGCCAGCCGCGGCGGGCAGGCGGCGGGCCTTCTGGCGCAGCAGCGACATCTGCTTGCGGGCGGCGGTCACGGCCTGGGCGAAGCGGCGCTGCTCGGCCGGGATGCGGCTGACCGGCACGCGGTACTCTGGCGCGCTGACCATGTCGGCGTCATGCAGGTGCACCACGCCGATGGCAATGCCCGGCCCGACCCCCACCCCTTCGAACACCTGTTCGGTGGTGGTGTCGCCCGGCGTCGTCGGCGGCGGCTCAGTCTTCATGGAACTTGTCGTCGATGAGCTGCCCGAGAGCTTCAAGCGCGGCGCGGGCGTCGGCGCCCCGCGCCGTCATCCCGATCGTGGTGCCCGGCGAGGCGGCAAGCATCATCAGCCCCATGATGGAGCGGCCGGAAACCTCCTGGCCCCGGTTGCTGACGGTAATGTCGGCCGCGAATTCCTCCGCCTTCTTGACGAATTTGGCGGCGGCGCGGGCGTGCAGGCCACGGCTGTTGACGATGGTCGCGGCGCGGCACAGAGTGCCGTCCTCGCCCTCGCTGATCAGCCCGGAGGCAGGCCCCTCCGAGTCAGTCATGACGTGTCATCCTCCCAACGGTATCTTTTTTATTTTTCGCTCAGCAGCTTGCTTGCCACGTTGATGTATTTGCGCCCGGCTTCCTGGGCGGCGGCCACCGCCTCGTCCAACGGCAGGTCGTTGCGAACCGAGGCCAGCTTGATCAGCATGGGCAGGTTGACCCCGGCGATGACCTCGACCTTGGCCTTGCCCATGATGGAGATGGCCAGGTTGGACGGCGTGCCGCCGAACATATCGGTCAGCAGAACAACGCCGGCGCCGTCATCGACCTGTGCGGTGCTGTCGAGGATGTCGGCCCGCCGTTGCTCCATGTCGTCATCGGGACCGATGCATACGGCCAAAGTGGCCTGTTGCGGTCCAACCACGTGCTCCAAGGCGGCGATAAGTTCGGCCGCCAAGCGTCCGTGGGTGACCAATACCATGCCAATCATTGCTGACCCCCTGTGGTCTCCTGCCGCGCCGCTGGCGCGCCTTCGTCCGTTGTGCCGCCGCCCGGCTGGTTGGTTGACGTTTCGGCCGGCTGGCTGACCCGCTTTTGGGCGGCCGGCGTGTCGCGATGACAGATCGTCGCCCGGCGGCCCTGTGTCCTGATCCACGCCCCAAGCTGTTCGGCCACAAATACCGACCGATGCCGCCCCCCGGTGCAGCCGACAGCCACAGTCAAGTAACTCTTTCCCTCAACTTCATAACGCGGCAGCAGCGGCCCCAGGAGCGCCGTCACGCCGTTGAAGAAGCTATCATAATCCGGGTCCGCCGCAACGTACTCCGCAACGTCGGCATCACATCCCGTCAACGGCTTGAGGGCGGGGACATAGTGCGGGTTGCGCAGGAAGCGCACGTCGAACACCAAATCCGCCTCGCGCGGCAGACCGTTGCGGAACCCGAACGACGTCACGAACACGCACATTCCGGGCGACGCGGCGGTGGCATAGCGCACCTCCAGCATCTGCTTGAGGCCGGACGCCGGCAGCCCGGTGGTATCGATGACCACGTCGGCGCGGTCGCGCAAGGAGGCCAGCATCCGGCGCTCCAGGACGATGCCGTCGGCCAGCGGCAGATCCCCGCCGATCGGGTGGCGGCGCCGGGTTTCGGTGTAGCGCAGGGCCAGCACCTCGTCGTCAGCATCGACGAACACCACCTCGACCTCCAGGTGGCGGGCATCGGCCAGGGCATTGATGGTGCCCAGCAGGCGGGCCACGTTGAAGTCGCGGGTGCGGATGTCGATGCCGATGGCGATGGGCCGGCGGGCCACCTCCTCGCCGCTGCCGACCAACCCGCCGAGCAACACCAGGGGCAGGTTGTCCACCGCCTCGTAGCCCATGTCCTCGAACGCCTTGAGCGCCATGGTCTTGCCGGCCCCGGACATGCCGGTGACGACGACCAGCCGGCCCCAAGTGCCGTCCGGGATGTCCTCCGGGGTGGCGTGATGCACGTCCGACACGGAGCCCTCCTCCATCATGCCGCGCTCCCTATATCGCCCGTGGCGAGCCTGACCGCAAGGCGCACCTTGGCGGGGGCCGATGCCTCGAACGGGTCCAGGCGGACCGCTGGAAGAGGCACCCCGAACAGCATCGCCCCGGATGATTCCGGCAGGCGCTCCACCGGGCCGCCGGGCACCAGATCGACGATCAGGCGGACCGCCGCCTCGGCGGCGTGGGGCAGGCGCACGATGCCCACGCCGCGCACCTCAAGCAGCCCGGCCAGGGCGGCCTGGGGCGCCGCGACCAGCGTCCCGTCGCGGACCGTGAAGGCGCAGTAGTCATCGCCGACCAGCAACGCCCCGCCGTCGATCAGACGCAGGGCCAGATCGGACTTGCCGCCGCCGGAAGGGGCGCGGAGCAGGACGCCGTGACCGCTCACGGCGACGCAGGTGGCATGGAGCATGGTCGTCATCGCCCGAACAGGGTGCGGCCAGCCCGAAAAGGAGTCAACACATGCCGCGCTCCCTCGTTCCCTGGCTCGTTCCCTGGTCGCGCTCCCTGGTCGCGCCACCCTGGCCACGTTCACCTTTTCGTAACCGCTGACGGGCATACTGCGACTACCGGGCGACCGGAAGCGTTGGCGGACTTGGGGCCTTACCCACTGTGTGGGCGGCGCCGACGCAGGGACCGACCGGGGCAGGCCGGCCGACCGGGGTGGGCGGCCGGCCGCCATCCTGTTTAAGGTGCCATCGTGTCTAAGATGCCATCCTGTATAAGATGGACATGTCCAGAATGGGCGCGCGGCTCTCGCCGATGTATAGTCCCGCCCCCATATCATCGTCTTCTTCCTTGCCCCCTCCCCACCTCCACTGTCAGAGCCCTCATGACCCTCCGTTCGCGCCTTTCCCGTTCCGGCCTTGCCGCCACCGCCCTGGCGATCGCGCTGCTGTCCGGCGGACCTTCGGGCGAGTTTGGGGGAGGCCGTGCCCTGGCGTTCGGGCGCACCCTCGACGAAATCTTTCGCGGTTCCGTGCGCCAGGAAAACGACGGCGCGCTGCCGTCCTACATCCTCAACCGGGGCCTGCCGCCGGTGCCGGTGCCCAAGCCGCTGACGCCCGAACAGGCGGCCGAACTGGGCCGCAACAGCGGTGCCGGCGTGCTGGAATACGACCTCGGCCAGCCGCTGACCTGGCTTGAAGTGGTGCAACAGGTGGCCGGTGGGACACCCAGCCCGTTCGCGGTTGACGAGGTGCGGCGGCGCGGCGACACCGGCGACGGCCAAGCGGTCGAACTGCTCGCCTGGATGCACGCCAACGGGGTCGGCGTGCGCCGCGACCTGCCACGGGCCTTCAGCTTGTACGTCGAGGCCAGTTCCATGGGGATCGAGGCGGCCCGCGAAAACGCTGGCGCCGTGTTCCGCTCGATGAACGTCGAGCAGCGGGCCCAGGTCAAGAACCCGTTTAACTAGCAGGCCGGTAGAGACCGGCCGGGCAACAGTGCTAGGATGGCCGCCGCGCCTTCCCCCTGACGAGCCCCCGCCATGCTCTACGGCCTGTTCGCCGACCTTTTTGCCGTTGTCGCCCCAGTCTTCCTGCTCGCCCTGCTCGGCTATGGGTGGACGCGTCGGGGGCTGCCCTTCGACGTGCCGGGCGTCACCGCCCTGGTCACCACCGTTGGCGTGCCGGCACTGATCGTTGATGTCCTGCTCAAGGCCGAGTTGACGGCCGATGCGCTGGCCGTGATGGCCGGGGCGTCGCTGGCCGTCCATGCCGCCTTTCTGGTGATCGGCTGGGGCATCGTGCGCCTGATGAACAAGCGGGTCAGCACGTACCTGCCGTCGCTGGTGTTCGCCAACAACGGCAACATGGGCCTGCCGCTGTGCCTGTTCGCGTTCGGCGAGCAGGGGCTGGCGCTGGCCATCGCCTATTTCGTGGTCGGGGCCGTGCTGATGTTCACCGTCGGGGTCGGGCTGGCCGCCGGCGAGGTCAATCTGCGGATGCTGCTGCGCACGCCGCTGCTGTGGGCGGTGGCGGCGGCGCTGGCGCTGATGGCGTTCGACATCGCGCTGCCGCGCTGGGTGGCCAACACCGTGCATCTTGCGGGCGCCTTCACGATTCCCCTGATGCTGATCACCCTGGGCGTATCGCTGGCCAGGCTGAAGGTGTCGTCGCTGAAAACCAGCCTCACGTTCTCCGTCCTGCGCCTGGCCATGGGATTTTCCGTCGGCTGGGGCGTCGGCCTGGCCATGGGACTTGAGGATATCGCCCTTGGCGTGGTGGTCATCGAGGCATCCCTGCCCGTCGCTGTATTCAACTACCTGTGGGCGGTACGCTACGAGAACCACCCAGAGGAGGTGGCGGGGATGGTTCTTCTTTCTACGACCCTGGCCTTTTTTGCTCTGCCCTTTATGCTGAGCAGTGTCCTATAATTGTTTTGGGCGGATCGCTCGCGGCCGAGAATGCCGTAGCGGAAATCAGGCTTCAGCGCGAAGTCGGTCAGGATTTGCTATCAGAATTGGTCAGAACTGCAATAATTGTCGCTCGCGAGACGCGCCTGGATTAGTCGTAGGCAGTCAGAACCTTCGTGGTACCGCACCGAGGTCATCGACTGAACGCAGTTTTCTCTCCAGACATACTGTGTTTTGAGGATGTAATCCCATACGTTTCACGCTGTACTAGGATCCTGGTAGGGCGTTCGCGCCAGGGGGGGCACGATTCCTGCCGCTAATACTGAGTTGGATATTCCTGCTTGGAGCCGCGCAGCAGATGATTCACGTGTACCGAAACCTTCCCGCATCCCTGCGGCGAGGGTGGGTTTCCTGTCACTACGGAGGACCAGAATGACCTCCGCCCCCTCGACGACCGCCGATCTCGAAGCATTCATCAATATCCTGTACGACGCGTCGCTTGATCCCGAACGTCTGCCGGTGTTCGTGCGCCGTCTGGCCGACGCCTTCGGTGCGGAGTTCGGGCAGTTCCTGGTGCGGGGCCACGAACAGCACGGCTTCGTAATCAACGTCATGAGCGGCTTTGACGCCGCCGAACCGGCGCGGTTCGAACAGGAATACGCGTTTCGCGAGGAGCAGGCGCCGTGGCTGGGCGCCGCGTCGGAAACCTTCAGCAGCACCGCCTACTACCGGGAACGCCTGCGCCTGCAAGGCATCGGCGACGGCTTGTGGCTGCACTGCGACGACGACGACGGGCGTTCCGCCCTGATCGGCGTATTCCGGCGCATCGGGGCGGGCCCGTTCAGCGACGAGGACCGCGACCGACTCGACGCCCTGCGGCCTCACCTGCCGCACGCCATGCGCCTGCTGGTGCGCGTGGCCGAAATGGAAGTTCAGGGCGACATCACGCGCGGCCTGTGCGAAGGCATGGCCTGCGCCAGCGTGGTTACCAACGCCACCGCCCATGTCGCCTATGCCAATGCCGCTGCCCATCGCCTGATCGAGGCGGGGGACGGCGTGACCATGCTCAATGGCGTGCTGATCGCCGCCGAAAGCCGGCAGACGCGGGACCTGCACGACAACATCCGGCGCATCGCGCGGGCCGCCCGCGACGGCGATCTGGCCGCCGTCAGTCAGACCGCCATGGCCCTGGAACGTCCCAACGGCGTCAAGACGGTCGGCTGCGTCATTCGGCCGTTGGCCGTTCGCACCGGGTCGCTCAGCGGCAGCAAGCCGTTGGTCCACATTCATCTGGCGTCCAGCGACGCGGTGACGGTGCCCGCCAGCGGCCTGCTGCGCGGCCTGTTCGGCCTGACCCCGGCCGAGGCCGGCTTGTTGCAGGCCCTCATGCAGGACAAGCGGATTGAAGACTATGCCGAGGAACGCGGCGTTGCCGTCACCACCGTGCGAACGCAGCTCGCCCACCTGTTCCGCAAGACCGACACCAACCGCCAGTCCGAACTCGTCCGCCTGTCGATCATGGCGGCCGGCGTACTGGCCCCTTAAGGTCGCCAGATTGGTTCGCTGGCGCAGAGGCGTCAGCGGATCAGTCTGACGACCTTTTGGATGTGTTTCCGGTATCTGCTACACTCCCGGCGCTCCCCCTCCCCGTCGGGAGGACCCCCCCAGTGACCGCCCACCAAGTGGATGACCCGTTTCCGGACACCTCCGAGACCATTCCGGCCGCCATCGAGGCCGCACTGAAAGCCGCTGGCGCGGCATGGCACGAGCCCGACACCGCGCGCCGCCATCTGGCCGCCGCCCGCCAGCAGGCGCCCGAG
>LAEA01000038.1 GCA_000961745.1 Rhodospirillaceae bacterium BRH_c57
GAAGAGGACGAGCGCCGCAAGGCCGGGGCCGGCCTCAAGGCTGGTGCCAAGGTGGCCCCCAAGAAGCCCGCCGTGGAGCCCAAGCGCCGTGGCAAGCTGACCATCACCGCCGCCCTGCACGAAGATGGCGAGGCTGCCCGTGGCCGCTCCGTCGCCGCCCTGCGCCGCGCCGCCCAGAAGGAAAAGCGCAAGCTGCAGATGCAGCGCCAGGCGCCGGAGAAGATCGTCCGCGAGGTCATCCTGCCTGACGCCATCACCGTCCAGGAACTGGCCAACCGCATGGCCGAACGTGCGCCCAACGTCATCAAGGTTCTGATGAAGATGGGCGTGATGGCGACCATCAACCAGTCGATCGACGCCGACACCGCCCAGCTCGTGGCCGAAGACCTCGGTCACCAGATCAAGCGCGTGTCCGAGTCCGACATCGAAGTGGGCCTGGAAACCGGCCCCGACGATCCGGCCAAGATGCGTCCCCGTGCGCCGGTGGTCACCGTCATGGGCCACGTCGACCACGGCAAGACCTCGCTGCTCGACGCCCTGCGCTCCACCGACGTGGTGTCGGGCGAAGCCGGCGGCATCACCCAGCACATCGGCGCCTATCAGGTGACCATGGGCTCGGGCGACAAGATCACCTTCATCGACACTCCGGGCCACGAGGCGTTTACAGCCATGCGTGCCCGTGGCGCCAAGGTGACCGACATCGTCATCCTGGTGGTGGCTGCCGACGACGGCATCATGCCGCAGACCATCGAAGCCATCCGCCATGCCCGCGCCGCCGAAGTGCCGGTGGTCGTGGCCATCAACAAGATCGACAAGCCCGGTGCCGACGCGGCCCGCATCCATCAAGCGCTGTTGCAGCACGAACTGGTGGTCGAGGCCCTGGGTGGTGACGTGCTGACCGTCGAAGTGTCGGCCAAAAAACGCCTGAACCTCGAAAAGCTGGAGGAAGCCATCCTCCTACAGGCCGAAGTTCTTGCCCTGACCGCCAACCCCGACCGTGCCGCCGAAGGTACCATCGTCGAGGCGCGCATGGACAAGGGCCGCGGCTCGGTCGCCACGGTCCTCATCAAGCGCGGCACCCTGCGCGTCGGCGACATGTTCATCGCCGGGTCCGAGTGGGGCCGTATCCGCGCCATGGTCGATGACCACGGCAAGCGCATCGAAGAAGCCGGCCCGTCCACGCCGGTGGAAATCATCGGCCTCAACGGCACGCCGTCGGCCGGTGACGACTTCATCGTCGTCGAGGAAGAAGCCAAGGCGCGCGAGATCTCGGAATACCGTCAGCGCAAGGTGCGCGAGGCCCACGCCGTCAAGTCGGCGCGTGGCACGCTCGACCAGATGTTCGCCAAGATCCAGGCCGGCGAGGCCAAGGAATTGCCGGTGGTCATCAAGGGCGACGTGCAGGGGTCGGTCGAAGCCCTCATCGGCACGCTGGAAAAGATCGGCACCGACAAGGTCAAGATCCGTGTCCTGCACTCCGCCGTCGGCGCGATCAGCGAATCGGACGTCACGCTGGCCAAGGCGTCCAACGCTCTGGTCATCGGGTTCAACGTCCGCGCCAACCCGCAGGCCCGCGACATGGCCCGCCGCGACGGCGTGGACATCCGCTACTACTCGATCATCTACGATGTGGCCGAGGACATGCGCCGCGCCCTCACCGGGATGCTCGAACCGACCTTCAAGGAACGCTTCATCGGCTACGCCGAAATCCGCGAAGTGTTCAACATCACCAAGGTCGGCAAGGTCGCCGGCTGCATGGTCACCGAAGGCACCATCAAGCGCGGCTGCAAGGTCCGCCTGCTGCGTGACAACGTGGTGGTCCATGAAGGCGACCTGGGGCAGCTCAAGCGCTTCAAGGACGACGTCAAGGAAGTCCGCGAAGGCTATGAGTGCGGCATGTCGTTCGCCCACTACGAAAATATCCAGCCCAAAGACGTCATCGAGTGCTTCGAGATGGAAGAGATTGCCGCCCAGCTTTAAGGCGCGGCAATCGCCTTTCCGTCCCGGAACCAGTCCCCACCCCAGTTCAAGGGGCCTGCCATGAGCAGAGGCGGTCAAAAGCCGCCCAGCCAGCGCCAGAAGCGTGTCGCGGAGGAAGTCCGCCACGCCCTGGCTCTGGTATTGGAGCGCGGTGACCTGCGCGACCCGGTGCTTGCCACCACGCCGGTCACCATCACCGAAGTCCGGATCAGTCCGGACCTGCACAACGCCACGTCGTTCATCACCCCGCTGGGGGGTGGCGACGTGCGTCCGGTGCTCGACGCCCTGAAACGGGCGCGATTCCACCTGCGCCACGAACTGGCCGGCCGCATCCAGATGCGGCATGTGCCCAACCTGTTCTTTGAACCTGACACCACCTTCGATACCTTCCAACGCATCGACCAGTTGCTGCACGACCCCAAGGTCCTGCGCGACCTGCATCCCGAAGGCCCGCCGCCTGCCTACGACGACGCGTTCGAGGACGAGCCGGAAGAAGACGGGGAAGGAGACGGCGAGCAGGACGACGGCGGGCAAGAGGACCGCAATGGCGCGTAGAAAGCGCGGCGATCTGGTCAATGGCTGGCTGGCCGTCGACAAGCCGCTGGGCATGACCTCGACCCAGGTGGTCGGGGCGGTGCGCCGCATCTTCAACGCCCAAAAGGCCGGCCACGGCGGCACCCTCGACCCGCTGGCCACCGGCGTCCTGCCGGTCGCCCTGGGCGAGGCCACCAAGACCGTGCCCTACGTCATGGACGGCACCAAGGTCTATACTTTCACCGTCCGCTGGGGCGAGGAAACCACCACCGACGACCGCGAAGGCGCGGTGATCGAAACCTCGACAAAACGCCCCGACCGCGCCGCCATCGAGGCTGCGCTGCCGGCCTTCCTGGGCGATCTGTCGCAGGTGCCGCCCAAATTCTCGGCCGTCAAGGTGGACGGCCAGCGGGCCTATGACCTGGCACGCAGCGGCGAGGACGTTCAGTTGACCGCGCGCATCGTGCGCATCGACGCCTTCGAGCTGGTCGATCAACCCGACGCCGACCACGCCAGTTTCCGCGTTGTCGCCGGCAAGGGGACCTACATCCGGTCGCTGGCCCGCGACCTGTCGCGCGCCCTGGGCACGGTCGGTCACGTCGCCGCATTGCGCCGCGTGGCTTGTGGACCGTTCCGGGAAGAAGACGCAATTTCGCTGGATAAACTCAACAACCTGGGGCATAGTGCGGCCCCAATGGAATTCCTTCTTCCGATAGAGACCGCGCTGGACGACATCCCGGCGCTGGCCCTTACGGAAGAGGAAGCCCGCCGCTTGTCGAGCGGTCTGCCCGTGTCCTTGCTGCGCGTGGCAACCCGTACCCCCCTCAAAACCGTGGCCGCCGGCGACACCGTGTGCGCCATGGCCGAGGGTCGTCTTGTGGCGGTCGCCAGGATCGAAGGCGGCGAGATCCGCCCGGTCCGTGTCATGAATCTTTAGAGAAACAGGAGTCCACGATGTCGATCACTGCCGAGCGCAAGCAGGAACTGATCACTGAATTCGCCCTTCAGCCGGGTGACACCGGCTCTCCCGAAGTGCAGGTCGCGATCCTCACGGAGCGCATCAAGAACCTGACCGAACACTTCAAGGAGCACAAGAAGGACAACCACTCGCGCCGTGGCCTGCTGATGATGGTCAGCCAGCGCCGCCGCCTGCTGGACTACACCAAGAAGAAGAACGTCCAGCGTTACGAAGACCTGATCGGACGCCTCGGCATCCGCAAGTAAGAGTGCCGCGGGACGCCTTCGGGCGTCCCGCGCCTTATGGGCCGCAGCCCCCAGGGTTGGCGTCCCAGGAGGCTTGGCGTTCCGTGTTTGAGATCCCAAATGTTTCGAACAGTCGGACGGTGGTTTTATGCCCGTCCGCGTTTCCGGTTTCCCGCACCGTATTTTCGATCGGGTGGCCGCTATTCGTTTGGTGATGAAGGAAAAGAGACCGACCGGGGCCGGTGGCACGGGGTCGTCCGGCTTGCGATCCGCGCAAGGACGGACCCCCGGCACACGACGAGGCAGCCGGCCCGCCGTGAAAAGGATTGAAGTCGTATGTCAATGTTCAAGGAATTTCGTAAGGAAATCGAATGGGGTGGCCGCACGCTGGTGCTGGAGAGTGGCAAGATTGCCCGCCAGGCTGGTGGCGCCGTCCTGGCCACGTACGGTGACACCATCGTGCTGTGCACCGCCGTGGGCGCCAAGACGCCCCGTCCCGGTCAGGACTTCTTTCCGCTGACCGTCAACTACCAGGAGAAGACCTTCGCCGCGGGCAAGATCCCCGGCGGCTTCTTCAAGCGCGAAGGCCGTCCGTCTGAAAAGGAAACCCTGGTTTCCCGCCTGATCGACCGTCCGATCCGCCCGCTGTTCCACAAGGACTACCGCTGCGAGACGCAGGTGGTCTGCACCGTGCTGAGCCACGACCTGGAGAACGACCCCGACGTCGTCGCCATGGTCGGCGCCTCGGCCGCGCTGACCCTGTCGGGCCTGCCGTTCATGGGCCCGATCGCCGCTGCCCGCGTCGGCTACATCGACGGCAAGTACGTGCTGAACCCGACCGTCGCCGAAATGAACGACAGCGTCCTGGACCTGGTTGTCGCCGGGACCATGGAAGGCGTCCTGATGGTCGAGTCCGAGGCCCAGGAACTGGCCGAGGACATCATGCTCGGCGCCGTGGCGTTCGGTCATGACGGCTTCCAGCCGGTCATCCAGGCGATCATCGAGATGGCCGAGCACACCGCCAAGGAACCGCGCGAACTGCCGGCCGTCCCGGCCGAGTACGAGCAGGTCAAGGCGCTGTTCTCGGGCTTCCGCGCCGAACTGTCCAAGGCCTATGCCATCCCGCAGAAGACCGAGCGCTATGCCGCGGTCGGCGCGGTGAAGGAAAAGGCCTTCGCCTCGGTCGATCCGGAAAACGCCGTGGCCCAGGGCCTCGCCGCCGACAGCTTCAAGCGTCTTGAGGCCGACGTGGTGCGCTCCAACATCCTCGACACCGGCACCCGCATCGACGGCCGCGACACCAAGACCGTCCGCCCGATCGAAGGCCAGGTCGGCATCCTGCCGCGCGCCCACGGGTCGGCCCTGTTCACCCGTGGCGAGACCCAGGCCCTGGTGGTCACCACCCTCGGCACCGGCCAGGACGAGCAGATCATCGACGCGCTGGCCGGTGAATACCGCGAGACGTTCATGCTGCATTACAACTTCCCGCCCTACTCGGTCGGTGAAGCCGGCCGCATGGGCTCGCCGGGCCGCCGTGAAATCGGCCATGGCAAGCTTGCGTGGCGCGCCGTGCACCCGCTGCTGCCGTCCAAGGAAGACTTCCCCTACACCATCCGCGTGGTGTCCGAGATCACCGAATCCAACGGCTCTTCGTCGATGGCATCGGTGTGTGGCGCCTCGTTGGCCATGATGGACGCCGGTGTTCCGCTGAAGCGCCCGGTGGCCGGCATCGCCATGGGTCTGATCAAGGACGGCGACCGTTTCGCCGTGCTGTCCGACATCCTGGGCGACGAAGATCACCTCGGTGACATGGACTTCAAGGTGGCCGGCACCGACGTTGGCGTGACCAGCCTCCAGATGGACATCAAGATCACGTCCATCACCAAGGAGATCATGGAGATCGCCCTGAACCAGGCGCGCGATGGCCGCCTGCACATTCTGGGCGAGATGGCCAATGCCCTGGGCGCCGCGCGCACCGAGGTTTCGGGCAACGCGCCGCGCATCACCACCATGAAGATCGATCCCGGCAAGATCCGCGACATCATCGGGTCCGGCGGCAAGGTCATCCGCGAGATCACCGAAGTCACCGGCACCAAGATCGACATCGAGGACGACGGCACCATCAAGATCGCCTCGGCCGATCCCGACGCGACCGACAAGGCTATTGCCTGGATCAAGGGCATTGTGGCCGAGCCGGTCATCGGCGAGATCTACAAGGGCAAGGTCGTCAAGCTCATGGACTTTGGCGCCTTCGTCAACTTCCTGGGCAAGCGTGACGGTCTGGTCCATGTGTCCGAACTGTCGCCCGAGCGCAACACCAAGCCGTCCGATCACGTCAAGATGGGCGACGAAGTGTGGGTCAAGTGCATCGGCTTCGACGATCGCGGCAAGGTCAAGCTGTCGATGAAGCAGATCGACCAGGAAACCGGCAAGGAAAAGGCCGCTCCGTGAGCGGGACTGCCGGCACTGTTTCCGTTGCCGGCGCCCTCTATGCGGGGCGTGTAATCGGGCATCGCGGCGCGTGTGCGCGGGCGCCCGAGAACACCCTGGCCTCCATCCGCCGCGCCGCCCTGGATGGGGCGGCGATGGTGGAGGTGGATGTCAAGTTGACCGCCGAGGGCCGTCCGGTGCTGTTCCACGACGACCGTCTGGAACGCACCACCGACGGCCACGGTCCGGTGGCGTCCGCCACCCTGGACATGCTCGGCGCGTTGGATGCCGGGGCGTGGTTCGGACCGGAGTTTGCCGGCGAGACCATCCCCACCCTGGAAGAGGCCGTGGAAACCATCCTTGGCCTCGACCTGGGCGTTAATCTTGAGATCAAGCCGTGCCGGGGCCGCGAAGCGGAAACGGCGCGGGTTGTGGCACAGGTGGTGAACGCCATGTGGCCGGACGACCGGCCGCCGCCGCTGCTGTCCAGTTTCTCGCGCGAGAGCCTGGCGGTGGCGCGGGACACGGCGCCCGATGTGCCGCGCGCCCTGATCGCCGATGATCTGCCCGGAGACTGGCGGGAAGCGGCCCTCATCCTTGGGCTGAAGGCGGTCCATCTGGGCCCCGCCGTCACAGGGGCCGACATCGCAACGGTGCGTTCCGGCGGGCATTCCATCGCCGTGTGGACGGTCAATGATCCCGCACGGGCCGCCGCAGTTCTGGCCCAGGGGGCACAGGCCGTGTTCAGCGACGACCCGCGAGTGGTAATTCGCGGTCTGAACGACAGATAGCGGGGTGCGTCCACCCCGCCAAGGCAGTATAAAGGGGGCCCCGCTCCGGCCGACGTCCGGCTGACGGAAGGTCTGGATCCGCCCGCCGCGCAGTGCGACCATCGGGCGGCGGAAGAATGGGAGAGCGTTTTCGTGAAGGCGATCAAGCCGCTTGTCATTTCCGGGAAGGAAGTCCTTCCCCTCGTCGAAGGTGGTAAGGGCATTGCCGTGAGCAACGGCGAAAGCTCTGGCGCATGGGCCGCTGCGGGCGGCGTCGGGACGTTCTCGGGCGTCAACGCCGACTACTACGACGAACAGGGCAACCACATCCCCTGTGTGTTCCACGGCAAGACGCGCAGCGAGCGTCACGAGGAACTCATCGACATGGGCATTCGCGGCGCCATCAACCAGGCGCGCATCGCCCACGAGATGTCGAACGGCCAGGGCCGCATCCACATGAACGTGCTGTGGGAGATGGGCGGCTCCGAACGCGTGCTCGAAGGCGCGCTGGCGGGGGCCAAAGGCCTGATCCACGGCGTGACCTGTGGCGCCGGCATGCCCTATCGCGTGGCTGAAATCGCCATGCGCCACGGCATTTACTATTACCCCATCGTGTCGTCGGCCCGCGCCTTCAAGGCGCTGTGGAAGCGCAGCTACCACAAGGCCCCGGAACTGCTCGGCGGCGTGGTGTACGAGGACCCCTGGCTGGCCGGCGGCCACAACGGCCTGTCCAACGTCGAGGACCCGCGCGTGCCGCAGGACCCGCGCCCGCGCGTGGTCGAACTGCGCGCCACCATGCGCGCACTGGGCGTGCCCGAAGTTCCGGTTCTGATGGCCGGCGGCGTGTGGGCGTTGCGCGACTGGGAAGACTGGATCGAGGAGGCCGACGTCGGCCCTGTGGCCTTCCAGTTCGGCACCCGTCCGCTGCTGACCCAGGAAAGCCCGATTTCCCAGCAGTGGAAAGACCGCCTGCTGACGCTGAAGCCCGGCGACGTCCTGCTGCACCGCTTCAGCCCAACCGGGTTCTATTCCTCGGCCGTCAAGAACGCCTTCCTGAAGGACCTGGAGGACCGTTCCGACCGTCAGGTGGCCTACACCCGCGAACCCGAGGGCGACAAGACCGAGGCCATCGCCATTGGCGCGCGCGGCCGCAACATCTTCGTCACCCCGGCCGACAAACCCAAGGTCGAAGGCTGGCTGGCGGCCGGGTACGTGCAGGGGATGCGCACGCCCGACCACACCATGATCTTCGTGACCGAGGAACAGTCGTTCAGGATCCTCAAGGACCAGAAGGACTGCATGGGCTGCCTGTCGGCCTGTTCGTTCTCCAACTGGTCCCAGCACAGCGCCGACCTGTCGACTGGCAAGACGGCCGACCCGCGCAGCTTCTGCATCCAGAAGACCTTGCAAAACATCGCGCACGGCGAGGATGTCGAAAACGAACTGATGTTCGCCGGCCACAACGCCTATCGCTTCGGCACTGACCCGTTCTATGCGAACGGATTCGTGCCGACGGTCAAGCAACTGGTCGACCGCCTGATGACGGGCGACTGAAGCTGGCCCATATGCTTGGCCAGTATACTCAGCCAATATACTCGGTGGGCGGGTGAGAGCGGGAAGCAATGCTTCCGAACCGTTCCCATCCGTCCCCGAGCCTGTTACAACTGAATGAAATAACCCAGAGGCAAAAGCCGGATCGGACGCCATGACCATGCAGCGCCCCTACACCAGCATC
>LAEA01000181.1 GCA_000961745.1 Rhodospirillaceae bacterium BRH_c57
CCACGGCCAAGGCCGCCGGCAGGTGGGCGGCGGCGGAAACCTCGTGGCGGCTGCGCTGGGCGTCGCCCATGCACCGCACGGCGGCCTCGTCGTCCAGCCCGAAGACCAGGACCGTGCGGACCTTTTCGGGGCGCGGCAGGACCTTGACCGTGATCTCGGTCAGGGCGGCGAGCGTCCCGTAGGCGCCGCACAGCAGCTTGGTAAGGTCAAACCCGGTGACGTTCTTGACCACCTTGCCACCGGCCTTGAACGGCACACCGTTGCCGCCGACTCCGTGCACGCCCAGCACATGATCCCGCGCCGCCCCGGCCGCACTGCGGCGCGGCCCGGCGAGGTTGCACGACACCACACCGCCCAAGGTGCCCTCCCCCCCATCGGTGCCCAGCAGGCTGCTCAGGTCGGGCGGCTCAAAGGCCAGATGCTGGTGTTTTTCCGCCAGCGCGGCGCGGATTTCGGCCATCGGCGTGGCGGCCCGCGCGGTCAGGACCAGTTCGGCCGGCTGGTAGTCCAAGATGCCGGTGAGGCCCGCCAGATCCAGCGTGTGGTCGGCCTGCATGGGGCGGCCCAGGGCCTGCTTGGTGCCCTGACCAAGTACCGCGAGCGTGTTGCGACAGTCGGCGGCCCAGGCCACCACCTCGGCCACCTCGGCCTCGGTGCGGGGGTGGAAAATATCGCTCATGGGTCAGAACCTCGGCAGGTCGGGGAACGGCAGGCGGCCGCCGGTGACGTGCAGTTTGCCCATCTCGGCGCAGCGGTGCAGCGTGGGATACACCTTGCCCGGATTGAGCAGGTGCCCCGGATCGAACGCGCACTTGATGCGCTGCTGCTGTTTGATGTCGTCCTCGGTGAACATGTAGGGCATGAGGTCGCGTTTCTCGACACCCACGCCATGCTCCCCGGTCAGCACGCCGCCAACGTCCACGCACAGCCGGAGGATGTCGGCCCCGAATTCTTCGGCCCGCTCCAGTTCGCCGGGCTGGTTGGCGTCGAACAGGATGAGCGGATGAAGGTTGCCGTCCCCGGCATGAAACACGTTGGCCACCCGCAGCCCGTGGCGCTGCGAAAACACCTGCATCCGGGCCAGCACCGTGGGAAGCTGGCCGCGCGGAATGGTGCCGTCCATGCACATATAGTCGGGGCTGATGCGCCCCACGGCCGGAAACGCCGCCTTGCGCCCGGCCCAGAACAAGGCGCGCTCCTCGTCGCTGGTCGAGACCCTGAGCGTGGTGGCGCCATGCTCGCGAGCGATGGCTTCGACCCGTTCGATAAGGTGCTCGACCTCCACCGAGGGGCCGTCGAGTTCGCAGATCAGCAGCGCCTCGACGTCCAGGGGGTAGCCGGCGTGGACAAAGTCCTCGGCCGCGTGGATGGCCGGGCGGTCCATCATTTCCAGGCCCGCCGGGATGATGCCGGCGCCGATGATGGCCGCCACGCAGTCGCCACCCTGCTCATTACTTTCAAAGCCCATCAGCACCGCCTTGGCGGTTTCGGGCTTGGGCAGGATGCGCACCGTGACCTCAGTCACCACGCCCAACAAACCTTCCGACCCGGTGACAATGCCGAGCAGGTCATAGCCCTCTGAATCCAGGTGCTTACCGCCCAGGCGGATGATCTCGCCGTCCATCAGGACCATCTCGACGCCCAGGACATTGTTCGTGGTCAGGCCGTATTTCAGGCAGTGCACGCCGCCAGCGTTCTCGGCGACGTTACCGCCGATGGAGCACGCGATCTGGCTCGACGGGTCGGGCGCGTAATAGAAACCATTGGCCTCTACCGCCTTGGTGATGGCCAGATTGGGCACCCCTGGCTGCACCACGACGCAGCGGTTGTCATAGTCGATATCCAGCACCCGGTTGAACTTGCCGAGTCCCAGGGTGACCGCGTCGGCCAGCGGCATGGACCCGCCCGACAGCGAGGTTCCCGCCCCGCGCGGCACGATCTTGACGCTGTTGCGGTGGCAGTAGCGGAGCACGGCGGCGACCTGCTCGGTGTTTTCCGGCAAGACGACGATCAGCGGCAGTTGGCGGTAGGCCGACAACGCGTCGCAATCGTAGGCGCGCAGTTCGTCCTCGTCGGCGATGACTCCCTCGCCGGGAACGATGGCGCGCAGGTCCTGGACGATGCGGGAACGGTTGGCAAGCACGGCCCTGTCGGGCTCTGGCATTGTGACCACGAACGCTTCCTCCTTATTTTAGGCAACGATACGCCATAGGAAGCCGGAGTCGCAATGTCGGGAATAACCTAAGTGGTTATAGCGGCGGAAATACACATAACGAAAAAGCCGCGCAATGAAGCGCGGCTTTTCGCAGGGAAAACCTGGCAGAGGCAATCGCCGGGGGGTTAGCCCTGGCGGCACTTCATGCGCGGGTTCTTCTTGTTGATGACATAGACCCGGCCACGGCGACGAACGATGCGGCAGTTCTTGTCACGCTCTTTGGCGGACTTGAGCGAGTTACGGACGCGCATGGCGAAATCCTCAAACTGATGCGGCTGCGAAAGAGGCGGCAAGATACGCACCGGCCTTGGTGCTGTCAATCAGCTTTATACCACCCTGCGGATGATGAGACCCGCCAAAGGAGAGAGCTTCATGAGGCGGACAGTATGATCCCATGCGCTGGAACACGCCCCAGAAGAAAATGCCGACAGCCTTGCCCCACTGGCTGTATTCGGACGAATTCTGACGTGACCATTCGAAGGATGGAATAGTACTTATGACACTATTGCTACGACTTTATGGCTGGTATAAGTCATGTGCATGATCGTCGCCCTGGCCGTCTGGACCGAATGAATTGACAGGTACTCCAGCAGACGCGAACCATGACATGGGCGAGGGGAGAAATAGAATGAATATAAGTTCGAAGACTGCGGCCATAATGGCCTACGGACTCGCAGTTATTTTCTCGGCGCCCGCCTCCGCCCAGGAATATGCCCCTGATGCGGCGCGGCTGGTCACACCGGCACTGATCGGGCAGCTGCGGGACATGCTGTCCACGCCGGTCATCCTAATGTCGATAGAAGCACAGAACGACCGTCGTGCCGGCCTCAAGCAGGCCGACATTGAGGCTCTCGATGCCCAATGGGTACGAGAGCGGAAGTCAGACGATCAGCCGCTGGTGGCCGCCACGCTGTCGAGTCCGGCGTCGTCCTACTTGATGCAGCAGCAGGCGGGGATGCTGGGCCTCTACGCGTCCATCTTCGTGGTGGACTCCTATGGCCTGAACGTCGGGCAGTCGGCGGTGACGTCCGACTACTGGCAGGGCGACGAGGCCAAATTCCAGAAGACCTTCCCGGTGGCCCCGGACGCCGTATTTGTCGACAAGCCCGAGTTCGACGATACGTTCAAAGTGTGGATCGTGCAGGTGAACCTGACCCTGTCCGAGGGCGGCAAGGCCATCGGCGCCGCCACCGTCGACCTCAACCTGACGGAGCTGGCGCGCCGCTCCAGCGCCGCTTACTGAGGAGGAAGGGCCATGAAACTTATCAATGACATACGCATCTCGGCCAAGATCGCCACGGCGTTCATGGTGGTCTGCATCGTCATCATCGTCGCCAACATCGTCAACATCATCCTTATGGGGCAGGTTGATGAGGCCGAGCAACGCTTTGAAGCCATCGGCGCCTTCCAAAAGGTGTTCGATGAGTACGAAAGCGTTCTGCTGGACCAGCGGCAATTGGTGCTCAGCTTCATGATCACCGGCGAACGCTCGCAGATGGAGGCGTTCCAGCGCCTGGACGATACCCGCACCGCGCTGCGTCAGAGCTTGCCGGATCCGGCGCTTATCGGCGTGCCGCCCGAAGACCTGGATCGCTTCATCGCCATTGAACGCGACATTGAGCAGCGGGTGTTCGCCCCTCAAATCGCCCTGATGCGCAGGAACGACACCGTTGGCCAGGCCCGCGCCATCGAGATCACACCGGTCCCCGACCGTCTGATGGCTGCGCGCGACAGCGCCGTCGCCAAGGTGCGCGCTGACGTCGACGCCGTGCTGGCCGAGGCCAGACACGCCATGCACACCGCAGAAGATACCATGCGCACCGCCGCCTACGTGATACCGATCGTGTCGGTGCTCCTGGCCGTGGTGCTGGGGATGTGGCTGACCCGGCTGATCGCCCGGCCGATCAAGGGTATCAATGCCTTCATGAATCGTCTCAGCGACGGCCACCTGGACAGTGACGACATCCCCGGCCGCGGTCGCCGCGACGAAATCGGCGAGATGGCCGAGTCCGTGGAGGTGTTCCGCGAAGGCTTGATCAAGGCTCGCGACCTGTCCGCCGAACAGAAAAGCCATACCGTGGAGCGCGAGCGCGAGCAGAAGGAACTGCGGCGGCTGGTGCAGTCCTTCGAAGGCACCGTCGTCGGGGTCCTCGATGGCCTCAGCCAAGCCGATCACCTGCTGCGCGAGACGGCTGGCCGCATGAGCGAGGGCTCGCAGAACACCATGGAGACCGCCCAGGTCGCTGGCAACGCCGCCACCGGTGCGTCGCAGGACGTCAACACCATGGCCGCCAGCGCCGAGGAACTGTCGTCGTCGATCCAGGAGATCGCCCGGCGGGTGGCCGAGGCGACAACCGTGGCCTCGCGCGGCGTCGCCGAGGCGGACGCCAGCTCACGGGAGATCGCCCAGCTCGACGAAAGCGTGGCGCGCATCGGCGAGGTGGTTGGCCTGATCAACGACATCGCCAGCCAGACCAACCTGCTGGCCCTCAACGCCACGATCGAGGCTGCGCGGGCGGGCGACGCCGGCAAGGGCTTCGCCGTGGTCGCCAACGAGGTCAAGGGCCTGGCAACGCAGACGGCGCGGGCGACCGAGGACGTGGCGCAGCAGATCTCTGCCATCCAGTCGGCGACCAAGAACGCCGTCGGGGCCATCGGCAAAGTCACCGGCATCATCCGCGAGATCGACGAGATCTCTTCCAACATCGCGGCGGCGGTGGAGGAACAGGGGGCGGCGACGGCGGAAATTGCCCGCGGCGCCGACCACACGGCCGAGGCCACCATGGCGGTGGTGGAGCGCATGAGCGATCTGCAACGGGCTGCCCAGGAGTCCCGGAAGATCGCCCAGGACATCCGCGAGTCCTCGGACAAGATCAGTGCCCAATCCGCCAAGCTGAAGACTGAGGTGCGGGAGTTCCTGACCTCGGTGCAGCGCGGCAGCGGCGAACAGGACGAGCTGGTGCGGTTCGACGACAGCCACATGCTCGGCAATCAGGCCATCGACGACGAGCACCGCAAGCTGATGGAAGTCACCAACGACTTGTACCGCGCCATCAAGACCAACGACGATCGCCGGGTTCTGGACCGCTGTTTTGCCCAGTTGAAGGACTACACGACGCAGCACTTCGCCAACGAGAACACCTTCATGGAACGGTCGGGTTACCCGCAGAAGGACGTCCACCTCCGCCACCACGAGGCCTTCATCCAGCGGCTGGGGATGCTCTACGAGTCCTATCGCGGGGGCGACAAAAGCGCGGGCATGGACCTGCTGGCGTTGCTCGGCAACTGGTGGCGCAACCACATGGAAGAGGACGATATGGCCCTGGCCGAGTTCGCCCGTCGACGCAAGGCGGCATGATGCCATGATACTCGTCTTGCCGATGGTGTCTGATCGACGCCCATGGCCGTGTCCAAAGCCTCAACGTCCAGCGTTGGCTTAGATAACACCATTTCATGAGGTGGGTGGTTTTATGCCCTATGCCTGCAACCAGTAGCGGAAAACCGCGTTGACCGCTGCTGGTTGCTCCAGCGGAGACATGTGGCCGCAGTCGTCGAGCACCACCAGCGCGCCGTTGGACAGGCGGTCGGCCATCTCGGCGTGGACCTTAGGCGGGGTCAGCTTGTCCTCGCGCCCGCACAGGACCAGGGTGGGCACGGTGATGCGCGCCAGATCGTCGCGGCCGTCGGGCCGTTCCATGATGGCGCGCTGCTGGGCACAGAACGCCTCCGCCCCGACGCGCAGCGCCATGGCGGTCAGGATGCCCATGAGGCGGTCGTCGCGGATGCGGTCCTCGTGGACCAAATTGGGCAGGATGGCGCCCGGCACCTCGTCAAAGCGGCCGTTTTGCGCCAGATCGATCATGTCCTGACGCATCTTCTTTTGTTCGGGCAGGTCAGCCCGCGCATTGGTGTCGAGCAGGGCCAGCCGGGTGACGCGGTGCGGGGCACGGCGCATGACCTCCTGCACCACATATCCCCCCATGCTGAGGCCAGCCAGGGCGAATCGCTCCGGCGCGGCGGCCAGCAGGCGGTCGGCCATGGCGCCCATGGTGTCATCCTGGGACACGTCGGCCACCATGATGTCGGCGATATCGGTCAGACGCGCGGTCTGCGGCGCCCACAGCGCATGATCGGTGAGCAGGCCGGGAACGAGAACGAGGGGCTGGCGGTCCATGGTGGCGCGACTCCGCTGTTGTCTGATTGCCTACTGCTTGATAATCGGCAGAATATCCTTGAAGGCCGGCGTTCCCGCCTCGCCCAGCCACTCGAACAGCACCATCTCCGTGGTCACCATGGAGCATCCGTTGGCCGCCATGCGGGCATTGGCGGCGTCCTGATCGGCCACCTTGCGCGACGAACAGGCATCAAGGACAACAAACACCTCCCACCCCAGTTCGGCCAGTTCCAGGGCGGTCTGCTGGACACAGACGTGAGCCTCGGTGCCCATGATGACGAGTTGAGTCACGCCCATCTCGCGCAGGCGGGCGATCAATTCAGGAGTACGGGCGGCCGAAAAGGTCATTTTCTGGATGACCGCCTCGGGCGGCACGAGGCTGCGCAGGTCGATCATGGTGGGGCCGATTCCCTGTGGGTACTGCTCGGTCAGCAGCACCGGGATGTCCAGGCGCTGGGCGCCCATCACCAGCCGGACGCCATTATGAAGGACGCGGCGCGGGTCGTTCATGGCCGGACAAAGACGTTCCTGCACGTCGATCACGATCAAAGCCGACTTGTCCGCCTGCATGGTCACCGGCATCGCCACCTCACCGTTTTATATTTTCGTAGGTCATTAACGACCGTAGCGCACCTTCCGACCGTCCGCAAACCTTGCGCGGTGGCGGTTTCCGGCCTATGTCTGCGCAAATATTGACAGATTGCTCTGACAATCTATTATCCGCCCACATCTGTCGGCAGGAACGAACTGCGCGTGCATCATTCGTGTCCCCCGCGACCAAAAGCCTAGGCCATAAAAAACTCCATGAGCTTTTCCGATCTCGGACTTAGTCCAGAAACTCTCAGAGCCGTCGAGGACTCTGGGTACACGGTCCCCACCCCCATTCAGGAACAGGCGATTCCCTGGGTCCTGATGGGTCGCGACGTTTTGGGGATCGCCCAGACCGGCACCGGCAAAACCGCCAGCTTCACGCTGCCGATGATCGACGTCCTGGCCTCGGGCCGGGCGAAGGCGCGGATGCCGCGCTCGCTCATCCTGGCGCCAACGCGCGAGCTTGCCAATCAGGTGGCGGAGAACTTCACCAAGTACGGGAAGTTCCAGAAGCTCAACATGGCGCTGCTGATCGGCGGCGAAAGCTTCGTTGAGCAGAACAAGGTCCTGGAGCGCGGGGTCGATGTCCTGATCGCCACGCCCGGCCGCCTGATGGATATGTTCGACCGCGGCAAGATCCTGCTGCGCGACGTCAAGATCCTGGTGATCGACGAGGCCGACCGGATGCTCGACATGGGGTTCATTCCCGATGTGGAACGCATCGTCGGGCTGCTGCCGCCACTGCGCCAGACGCTGTTCTTCTCCGCCACCATGGACAAGAACATCCGCAAGCTGGCCGACGCCTTCCTGCACAATCCCAAGGAAGTGAAGGTCGATCCCGGCACCAGCGCGGCGGAAACCGTGACCCAGCGCATGGTCGTCGTGGATGCCACGGAAAAGCGCGACGCCCTGCGGCACGTCATCCGCATGGAGGACGTGCGCAACGCCTTCATCTTCTGCAACCGCAAGCGCGACGTCGGGATGCTGTACAAGTCCCTGACCAAGCACGGCCTGGATGTTGCCCAGCTGCACGGCGACATGCCGCAGAACGAACGCACCGCCACCCTCGCCCGGTTCAAGGCCGGGGAGGTCCGGTTGATGGTGTGTTCGGACGTCGCGGCGCGCGGCATCGACATTGCCGACGTGTCCCACGTCTTCAATTTCGACGTGCCGATCCATTCCGAAGACTACGTTCACCGCATCGGCCGCACCGGCCGCGCCGGGCGCGAGGGTCGCGCCTACACCATCGCCACGCCTGATGACGCGCGCTATGTCGCGGCCATCGAAAAGCTGGTCGGCAAGGAGATTCCCCGCATCGTGCTCGAAGGACTCGACTCCAGGGAACTTCCCGCCGGCGACAGCGAAGGCGAGCGTGGAGGTGATCGGGGGGGCCGTGACCGCCGCCCCGGTGCCCGCACCCGTGGCCGTGGCCGCGACCGTGGGGGCCGTTCGTCCCAGGCAGCCCCCCCGGTTGAGACGACCGTAGAGGTGGCCACCGAGGTAACACCAGCCGAGGAGCAGCCGATGCAGGTCGCCGCCCAAGTGCCCGACTCTCCGGCCGTAGAGCCTGCCGAAGCGCCTGTGGACGCCGCCGCTGAACAGGTGCAGGCGCCCGTTGCCGAAGCCGCCCGTGCACCCCGCGAGCGGGATCGCGACCGAGGCCGTGAGCGCTCAAACGACCGCGACCGTGGCGGCGACAAGCGCCGGGAGCGCAACGCTGGACCCGAGCGCAACGCTGGATCTGACCGTAACACGGCCCCCGACCGTAACGCTGGCTCCGACCGTAATGTTGACCGCCCGTCCGACCGGCAGCGTCGCGGTCGCCGTTTCGACCCGGCTTGGACCGATGTGGACGAAATGCGCCACGGCGACAACGTGCTGGCCTTTGGCGACCACGCGCCGGCCTTCCTGTTCGCACCGACCACCGGCACCGAGGCCCGCGCCGCCGAAGAGGCCGCTCGCGCCAGC
>LAEA01000010.1 GCA_000961745.1 Rhodospirillaceae bacterium BRH_c57
GCTCGGGCTGGCGGTGACCGGGTTGGCGGTGCCCCTTGGCCTGGGCTTGGCGGCCGGAGTGGTCGTCGCGGTGTTGCCCGATGCGCCGCTCACCCTCGCGCCGGCGCTGCCGGTGCTTCTCGTCTGCCTCGCGGTCGGAGGGTTGGCGGCGCTGGGGGCAGCGCTGTCGCTGCGACCACTCCCGATACGCGCCTTGGTTAGAGAGAGCGACTGAACGCGTCAAACTACGCCGCTCCTCCGTACTACACGCAGGAAAACAGCGTGGAAGGTCACCGGTTTCCCTTGCGTGAGAAGGGGGCGTCCAGTAAGTGGAAAGCCCAGGTCAGGGACTGCATGCTGGCCGACCGGTCAGGCGACGCACGGGGAGAATCAAGGCGTGGCGGGCGAACAGATTGCCGAAACAGGCGCGGTAAAGGCCGTGCGCTGGGCCGCGGTGGCTGTGCCAGCCACCCTGGCCGTATGGTTCCTGAGCATGATCCCCGCCGTCGAATCGGCGCCGATTCGTGTGGCGTGGGACTGGGTGCCGACCATGGGGGTCGATCTGGCCTTCCGGGTGGACGGTCTGGGCCTGCTGTTCGCCCTGCTGATTACCGTCATCGGCACATTCATTTTCCTGTTTTCGGCCAGCTACATGAAGGGCTACCCGGCGTCCGGCCGGTTCACCTTCATCCTGTTGGCCTTCATGCTGTCCATGCTGGGCGTGGTGACGGCCGACAACCTGATCCTGATCTTCATTTTCTGGGAACTGACGTCGATCACGTCCTTCCTGTTGATCGGCACCGACTTCAAGAACCCCGAGGGGCGGCGCGCCGCGACCCAGGCCCTGGTGGTCACCGGCGGCGGCGGGCTGGCCCTGATGGCCGGCATGATCCTGCTGGGCGAGGCGGCCGGCACCTATTCGCTGACCGCGATCCTGGAGGCTGGTTCGATTGCCGGTCACGAGCTGTACGGCGGCATCCTGGTCCTTGTCTTGATTGGCGCCTTCACCAAGTCGGCGCAGTTCCCGTTCCATTTCTGGCTGCCGCAGGCGATGGCGGCGCCGACCCCCGTTTCGGCCTACCTGCACTCGGCGACCATGGTGAAGGCCGGCGTGTTCCTGCTCGCCCGCCTGCATCCTGTGCTGTCGGGCACCCCGGAGTGGGAGGTTACGCTGACCCTGTTCGGCGGCGTCACGGCGGTCATGGCGTCGGTGGTGGCGCTGCGCCAGACCGACCTCAAGAAGATGCTGGCCTACACCACGGTGATGGGCCTGGGCACCATCACACTGTTCCTGGCCGGGTCGGGGGAGGCGGCGGTGATGGCCGCGGTGACCTTCATCCTGGTCCATGCGCTGTACAAGTCGGCCCTGTTCATGGTCGCCGGCACGGTCGATCACGAGGCCTACGCCCGCGACATCAACCGCCTGGGCGGCCTTGCCCGCGCCATGCCGTTCACGGCGGCGGCTGCCGCCCTGGCGGCGTTGTCCATGGGCGGCCTGCCGCCGTTCATCGGCTTCATCGGCAAGGAACTGATCTACGAGGGCGCCCTTGAGGCGACCTTCGCCGCGCCCTTCGTGATCATCATGGCGCTGGCCGCCAACGCCATGATGCTGGGGGTCGGCCTGATCCTGGCGCTCGACCCGTTCTGGCTTAACCGCGACCGCCGACCGCACCTCGGCCACCACGGCACTGTCCACGAGGCGCCGCCCAGCATGTGGGCCGGGCCGGTGCTGCTGTCGCTGGTCGGCCTGGGGCTGGGCCTGTTCCCAGGCGCCGCGTCCAAGTGGCTGATCGGGCCGGTCACCGCGGCGGTCTATGGCGAACCGGTGCCGGTGTCGCTGTCCCTGTGGCACGGCATCAACGCGCCGCTCATGCTGTCGCTGCTGACCTTTGCCCTGGGCGCCGTCGTCTTCTGGATGCGCAATCCCATCCGGCGTGGCGTGGCCGGTGTGCTGTGGGCCATGCCGGGGTCGGCCGACGATGTCTATGACGCTTTTTTGCGCGGCATTCATGCCATGGGCCGGGGGTTCATGCGCGCCTTCCAGAACGGCAGTCTGGTTGGCTACATGTGGACGCTGCTGGCCTTCACCGCCGCCGTCCTGTGGGCCACCCTGATCGGCACCGGGGCGCTGGCCAACGTGCCGATGCCGTCCCAACTGCCGGACTTGTTCCTGTATGAGTGGGCCGTGGTGGGGCTGATCGGGGCGGGTTCCATTGTCGCGGTTCTCGCCGCGTCGCGCCTGCTGGCCATCATTGCGCTGTCCGGCGTGGGGTCGGGCATCGCGCTGCTGTACGTGTTCTTTGGCGCGCCGGACGTTGCCACCACCCAGTTGATGGTGGAAACGCTGCTGGTCGTGTTGTTGGCCCTCATCCTGCTGCGCCTGCCCGGCTTCCGGGTGACCGAGAAGGGCTGGCGGCGCTCTGGACTGCTTGACGGAACCCTGTCGGTTGCGCTGGGTGTCGCCATCACGGTTATCTTGATGGGCGTCACGGCGGGAACCCTGGACATGGTCATCCCCGACTTCTACGCCCAGCGTAGCGTCATCGACGCTCACGGCCGCAACATCGTGAACGTCATCCTGGTCGACTTCCGCGCCCTGGACACCATGGGCGAGGTTACAGTGATTGCTTTGGCTGGTTTGGCCGCCTACGCCCTGATAAAGCTGCGCTCGGACGGTGACCACGACAAGATCGCATCGGCGCCTGTCACGGCACCCGAAAAGAACCGGGAGACGGTGTGATGGATAGCCTCATCCTGCGCGTCGCCACGCGGATCCTGGCCGCCCTGATGCTGATGTTCTCGGTCTTCGTGCTGCTGCGCGGCCACAACGACCCCGGTGGCGGGTTCATCGGCGGGCTGGTCGCGGCGACCGGCATCGCGCTGTCGTCGCTGGCCGATGGGCCGGAGATGGTGCGCCGCGTGCTGCGCATCGAGCCGCGCCTTATGGCCATGATCGGCGTGGTGGCCGCCGTGGGCGCGGGCCTTCTGTCCGTGTTCGGCGGAGACGTGTTCCTGACCGGCCAGTGGGGTTACGTGCTGGGCGTCAAGGTCGGGTCGCCGCTGCTGTTCGACATCGGGGTGTATCTGGTGGTGGTCGGCGCGGTCATGGCCATGCTGCTGGCCCTCGAAGAAGAGGAGGACTAGGCCCATGGACTTCGTCCTTCCCGTCCTGATCGGCGTGCTGGTGGCGTGCTCGATCTATCTGATGCTGTCGCGCAATCTGGTGCGCGTGGTGCTGGGGCTTTCGCTGCTGTCCAACGCGGTGAACCTGATTATCTTCACCTCGGGCCGCCTGACCCGTGCCATTCCGCCGCTGGTCGCCGAAGGCGGCACCCTGCCGCCGGAAGGCTACGCCAATCCGCTGCCGCAGGCATTGGTGCTGACCGCCATCGTGATCGGCTTTGGCCTGCTGGCCTTCGCCCTGGTGCTGACCTACCGGGCGTATCAGGAACTCGGCACGGTGGACACCACGGCCATGCGCCATGCCGAACCCCAGTTCGATGAACCCTACGACGACTTGTCAGAGGCCCGCGCCATGCGTCATGCCGCCGAACGGGGGAACGTGTGATGTCGGCAACCGGCTGGCCCCTCGTCCTTCCGATCATTACCCCGTTGCTGGCCGCGTCGCTAGCCTTTGGCCTGCGCCGCTGGCCGCTGCTCCAGCGTTCCGTCAGCATCCTCGGCATGGCGGCGATGCTGTTGTTCACCGTGCAACTGCTGGGCCTTGTGGCCGACCATGGGCCGCAGGCGGTGGCCGTCTCCACCTGGACGGCGCCGTTCGGCATCGTGCTGGTGGCTGATCTTTTTTCAGCCCTGCTGGTCGTGGTGGCGGCGTTCACCGGGCTGGTGGTGGCGCTGTACGCCGGGGCCGAGGTCGGGCGCGGGCGGGAGAGCCACGGGTTCCATCCGTTCCTGCTCATCCTGCTGGCCGGTGCGGCCGGCGCGTTCCTGACCGGCGATATCTTCAACCTCTATGTGTGGTTCGAGATCCTGTTGATGGCCACGTTCGGCCTGCTGGTCCTGGGCGGCGAGAAGGTGCAGATCGACGGCGGGGTCAAGTACATGGCCCTGAACATGGTCGCCACCATCCTGTTGCTGACCGCCATCGGCCTGCTGTACGGCATGACCGGCACGTTGAACATGGCCGACTTGCACATCAAGGTGGCCGAGGTCGATGACCCGGCGATGCTGACCGTGATCGCGGTGATGTTCCTGCTGGCATTCGCCATCAAGGCTGGCCTGTTCCCGCTGTTCGCGTGGCTGCCGGCCAGCTACCACACGCCGCCGATGGTGGTCAGCGCGCTGTTCGCCGCGCTGCTGACCAAGATCGGCGTGTATTCCATGATCCGCGTGTTCACGCTGATCTTCACCCATGACATGGCGATCACCCATGGCGCGCTCGGCATCCTCGCGGTGCTGACCATGGTGGCCGGCGTCCTGGGCGCGGCGGCGCAGACCGACATGCGGCGGGTGCTGACCTTTACCGTGGTCAGCCAGATCGGCTTCATGCTGATCGGTCTTGCGCTGATGACCCGCATGGGGCTGGTCGGCACGGTGTTCTACATGCTCCAGGACATCCTGGTGAAGGTCGGGCTGTTCCTGGCCGGCGGCATCGCCGTGCGCTACGCCGCCAACGAGAGTGCTTACGGGCGCCTGGGCGGCCTGTGGATGAACAAGCTGTGGCTGGCCGTGGTGTTCCTGATCCCGGCCATGGCGCTGGTCGGCCTGCCGCCGGTGTCGGGCTTCTGGGGCAAGCTTGCCCTGGTGCGCGGCGCCCTGGAGGCCGAGGCCTGGATCCTCACCGGCGTCGCCCTGGCGGCCAGCTTCGTGACCCTCTATGTGGTCGGGCGGCTGTTTGTCACCGTGTTCTGGAAGCCGGCGCCAGCATTGACCGAGGCCGAGGCCCAGGCCCGCGCCGCCTATGCTCCGACCCGCGGCGACATGGCGTTGATGGTGCCGGCCGTGACGGCGGTCGCTGTGGTCATCCTGGGCCTGGGCATCTTCGCCGAGCCGGTTCTGGCCCTGGTCGATCAGGCGGCGCAGCAACTGCTGGACCCGACCGCCTACATCACGGCGGTGCTCGGCCCTGACGCGGTGCCCCCGGCGCCGACCTTGATCGGAGGCGTGCGATGATAAACCTCCTCGCCGTCAACGTCCTGCTGGCCATCGCCTGGGCGGCGTTCAACGACACGTTCAGCCTGTCGGGCCTCGTGGTCGGTTTCGTCACGGCGTTCGGCGCCTTGTGGGTGGCCCAGCCCTTGTACCGGCCAACCAGCTATTTCCAGCAGGTCACCGGCATCCTGGAACTGATCTTCTACTTCCTGTGGGACCTTATCCAGTCGTCGGTTCGCGTGCTGATCGACGTGCTGCGGCCGCAGTCGCGGTCCCGGCCGGGCATCGTCGCGGTATCGACCGAGGGCATGAGCGACGTCCAGATCCTGACCCTGGCCAACCTCATCACCCTGACGCCGGGCACCCTGACGCTGGAGGTGTCCGACGACAAGAAGACCCTCTATGTCCACTGCATGTTCCTCGACGACGGTCCCGAGGCGGTGCGCCGTGGTATCGAGGATAACCAAAAACGCCTGATCCGCCGCGTTGTCGGCGGCGGCACTGACGCGGCCTAGGGAGCGACTGCCATGCTGACGTTCGAGACAGGCTCCGTTATTGCCTGGGCGGCCAATATCTCCATCGTGCTGATCGTGATTGGCGGGGTGTTCGCCTTCATCCGGCTGGTCAAGGGGCCGAGTTTCCCCGACCGCGTGGTGGTGCTGGACTTCATCGGTGTTCTGGTCGTGGCCCTGGCCGCGCTGTTTTCGATCACCACGGGGTTCTCGGCCTACCTCGACGTGTCGGTGGCGTTTGCCCTGGTCGCCTTCCTCGGCACCGTGGCGTTCGCCCGCTTCGCCGAAAAACGCCGCCCCGGAAACGCCCCGGATGACAAGGCGACGGAACAGGCCAAGGAGGAAACCCCATGAGCCAGGCAACCACCGGCAACCTGTTCGTTGACCTGCTGGTCGGTGCCCTGCTGATCGGCGGCGGAGTGTTCTCCCTGGTCGCCGGGCTGGGCCTTCTACGCCTTCAGGACGTCCTGCAACGCACCCACGCCGCCACCAAGGCCGGGACGTTGGGCGTCGGGCTGGTGGTGCTGGCCGTGGCGCTGTACTTCCATGACGTCGGCGTGACCACGCGGGCCATCGCGATCTTTGCCTTCCTGCTGCTGACCGCCCCGGTCGGCGCCCACATGATCGGCCGGGCCGCCTATCGCACCCGCGTTCCGCTGTGGGAAAAGACCGAGATCGACGAACTCGGCGGCCGGTATCCGATCCAGCCGGAAGAGCCGAAGCAGGATATTTGAGGGCTACCAAAATTCCGCTGACGCGGACGGGTTGCCACCCGTGCCCGCCTGGAGCGATGCTCCAGACCTCCTTGTTTTTATTGAAAAAAGAAAAGGGGTTCGGGGTTCACCCCGAGCGGGTGCGGGCGGCAGCCCGCCTTTTCAGGACGGTTCACCCAGGCTCCTGCGGCCGGGCCACGTCGCGCGGCCAAGCTTTGAACACGGCCTGGAGCAGGGCGGCCAGGGGGACGGCAAAGAACACGCCCCAGAACCCCCAGATGGCCCCAAAGAACAGGATCGCCACGATGATGGTGATGGGGTGCAGGTTCATGGTGCCCGATAACAGCAGCGGGGCCAGGATGTTGCCGTCGATCAATTGGATGACGGAGTAGACCCCGAGCGCCCACAACAACTGGTCGCCGGCCCCCCACTGCGCGAAGGCGACGAGGCCGACCGGGATGGCTGCCACCACCACCCCCACGTAGGGCACCAGCACCGACAGGGCCGTGCCGACTGCCAGCAGGGCGGCGAAGTCCAGGCCGAGCAGCAGGAACGCCGGATAGCTCACCGCCCCGATGATAATGATCTCGTACAGCTTGCCGCGCACATAGCCGCCGACGCTGTCGTTGACGTCAATCCATACCTTGTCGACCAGACGCCGTTCGGGCGGCAGGACGCTGGCGAACAGGCCGAGGATGGCGGGCTTGTCCTTGAGAAAGAAGAACACTAGCACCGGCAGCAGGATGAGATACACCCCAAAGGTGACCAACCCCGGCAGCAAGGTCATGGAGTAGCCGAACAACCGCTGCCCGATCAGGATGACCTCGTCTTGGAGGCGGCGGACCATTTCCTCGGCCTGCTCCTGGCCGACCAATTCGGGATAGACCTGGGGCAGGGCGAGCAGGCGGGCCTGGACGCCCTGGAAGATGGAGGGCAGTTGCTGGGCGAGGTCGGCGATCTGGCCGATCAGCAGCGGCAGCAGCACGAACAGCACGCCGACCATCAGGCCCAGGAACAGCAGCCACACGATCACTACGGCCAGCAAACGCCGCGCCCCCAGCCGAGTCATGCCGGTGACGGCGGCATCCAGCAGATAGGCGATGACGATGCTGCCGATCACCGGGGCCAGAATCTGCCCGGCAAAGATCAGCACCGCCAG
>LAEA01000149.1 GCA_000961745.1 Rhodospirillaceae bacterium BRH_c57
AGGATCTGTCCCTAGTACGAGAGGACCGGGATGGACGTACCTCTGGTGTACCAGTTGTTCCGCCAGGAGCACCGCTGGGTAGCTATGTACGGACGGGATAACCGCTGAAAGCATCTAAGCGGGAAACCTCCCTCAAAACCAGGCATCCCTTGAGAGCCGTGGAAGACCACCACGTTGATAGGCCGGGTGTGGAAGCGCAGTAATGTGTGAAGCTAACCGGTACTAATCGCTCGATTGGCTTGAGAGCCTCGTGCGCAGCGGCAAGTCCCGCGCACAGGGAAACAAGTTCAGCTTTACCAACAAAACCCTCATGATAAACCCACTTTGCGCGCTTGGATGATCTGGTGGTCATGGCGCCGGCGAAACACCCGATCCCATCCCGAACTCGGCCGTGAAAACCGGCTGCGCCAATGGTACTGCGTCTTAAGGCGTGGGAGAGTAGGTCGCCGCCAGGTCTTCCAAGCGCACAAAGTGGATTATAACCCTATTTACAACTCCCCCTCCGGGAACCAAAACCCCCGCGGGGTGGAGCAGCCCGGTAGCTCGTCAGGCTCATAACCTGAAGGTCGTCAGTTCAAATCTGGCCCCCGCAACCAATAATATCAACGCCTTAGCTCACAACAGAGCTAGGGCGTTTTTGCGTCTGGAAGCACGGCGGAAGCAGGCTTTGCGGGAGTGACCGGTCGCCTTTATTTATTGCCAGCAGCAGCCATCCCTTCGGCTGCGAAACGGCCGAACGGAGGCCGTGGCGCCGGCGAGTTTGCGGGGCTATCTTTGCGCTGAGAGTGAGGCGGACGCAGTCGGCGCGTTTTGGGCGGCAGTTTTGGGCGAGTTCCTCGGTGCCTAATCGACTACCTAGGGAAAAGAGCGGCTAACCGAAGTCGTCGAGCGTCCTCGTATACAGAGAACCAACGGCATCAAGGGATGCTTCTGTGATTTGATCGGTAAAGTAAGATAGCGCGGACTGTCCCTGCACCCTCAGGGAAAATGCCGCTTCTATTCTGGCGAACCGCTCCTTCTCCAGAGGGCCTTTCTTGCGTGTCTGCCACGAGAAGACTGGGTCAAGGTGGACCCCACCGAGCTTGTTAGACATCAGATCGATAACGTCGTGGACGGAAAACACGTAGCGCATCACAACGCCCAGCGTACTAGACGCATATTGCTCTCGATCTGTTTGTTTGCCGCGATGTTGAAAGTGTAGGACTGTTCCGTAGTGTCTGGCCATCAACTCAGCAACCGGAACGTATCCCGGTTCATTCTTGATGGTGCCGCTTCGACTAATGTCGTCGAACAGCAATGTCCTGAGAATTCTGGCCTTATTAAGTGCGGAGAACCAATCTTTTTCTTGATGCAGCCGGTGCAGATCCTTGCACAGGTTGGTGAACATACCCGCTAAATATCGTTCGTTTAGCCCCTGGGGTGCTGATGACGTCATTTTAGCCTGCCTATAGTTTAAAAATCCGCAGCGAGATCCCAAACCGTCTTAGACTTGCTTTCAAGCCTACACCGGAAGGTTTTTTCACAGATGCACTCGGGCTAGACCGCTTCTGAAATGGCGGGGAGCATCGCAGTCGCTCTGGCAAAGGAGTGTAATTGAACTGCCGCATACGGCAAAATCGACGAGGTTATCGCGGTATTTTATTGTAAGTGACAAGTATCCGTCGCCATGAAAATCTAAATCAGGACGGCCGTCTGGCATTAGTTTCGCAACATATATATCATTCCTACTGTTTCCATCGGACGCGTCGCCTGCGATCAAGATAGAGTCGTCGATTAGCGCAACTTTCTTGCAAGTACTACGACCGCTCGCCCGAAATTCGATAAAGCCATTGTTGCCAAATGACATATCGGGACTTCCGTCTTCGTAGAGCCGGAGGACATTTGCTTCGTTTCCGTAGCCGCCGATCACCAGGCGTCCATCGGACATCCGCTCGATGTCATTGACATTGAGGAACCATGCTGACTGGGAGAGCGTGACGCAGCCCTCAAGGCCAAAACTCGGATCAATGTCTCCGTTGGGCAAGAACTTGTAGAGCAATGCGTTTTGATTTCCTTTGCTCCTGCTCATGCCGAAGACGTACACGCCGTCATCAAATGCCTTTGCTCGCATCCACTGAAGCGGGAATGCCTCGGGCAGGCTAATTGTCAACAGGCCGTGGTGCCCGAACTTGGGATTGGGTAGACCGTCGCTTTCGAGGACCGCTAGCCGAATGGCATCCTTGCATGTGAACACGCCAGAGGGAGAACTCCCCAGAACTGCATGGACGGAGGCTCCAGTCATAAATTCCTCGACAGTTCCGTCGAGGAGAATTCGTTTTGCCGGATACGGTGCTCCAGGTACGTCTTGCCTTGGAGTGATAATTATACCGCCAGCGGTTATGGTTGCGTCGGCAACTGTCGTCCCGAACTCGGCACCACCAACTCGAAGAACACCCGCGCCTACAACGGTGTTTGTTGGGTCGCCGTTGGGATGCAGGCGAGAGATGACAACGTCATCATCCTGAAGGCCGACTGCTACGGTTCCCTTTTCAGAGCAAGACAGGCGCAGCGGGAGAAGCCGATTGGGTTCGAGCACGCGGCGGCCGTTAACCCCAAAGCCTATGTCCAGTCCCTGCCGAAATGGGTTCAGGCCAATGGGAGGTTTTGAACTTTCAACTCCATGTACCGCAGCAGCCAATTCGCGAATGAGGCTTTCGAATTTCGCATCGTCTCGGAAGTCGATGAACCGCTTTCCAGCGATAAATACGGGCATAACTGCGGCGTCGTTGTCCCTGAGCAATGGGATGATCGTGTTTCCGTACGTATTGGCCACGACCTTTGGCTTCACAAGCATATGTTCATAAGCAACTCCACCGCCAGGAGCTTCTTGGCATTTCGTGACATAGTTAGAAGTGCAGATCATGAGTACTCTGTCGCTAACCGCGATACCTTCCATAAAGCGAGGAAGGTCGCCGCCTAACGTGACGTCCCACACGTCAAGTATAACGTCGATGCCAAACTCTGACCTAAGACGCCACGCAAGATCGAAGACCCACCTTTTGTGGTTCTCGGAGTCGTGGGAGTAGGAGACGAAAAGGCGTGGAGCGCTCATGCGTCAAACTCTCTTCCAGGAATGTTTACCAGATGCAGCCAAATCATTTTTAGCCGCTCGGTCCACAGTGCAATTTGAGCGCAGGTGTACCTACTTTATGCCCACATCACACATTTCCCGTCAAGGATGCGGGGTTCCAAATTTTTATGAAACTGACCGCCGAATGCTTCTGTCCGCAACGGAAGAGGCGCAGTCTTTACGTTTATTCAGGTGTGGGCGCCGGTTCCGCATCTATATTTTCTGTGATGAACCGATATCGCTTTCGCGCCCGTTCCTGGCAGGCCTGGAATTGCCGCCTGTTCTGGTCTACATGCTCTCTGGCCATGCGTGCGAGTTCGAGGGCGATGATATTAGCCTCAGCCGTTGTTTCGCTCGCCACGCTCCAGGTCGCCACCAGACCTTTAACCATGGCCTCGGTGGTGGCGACGAGCTGCTCCCGCCGTACTGTCTTGACTACACCTGGTTCCGCTCCGGTCGTCATTTCCCCCAGGTCTTCGATAATGGTTCGCATCACGGCATCCCAAAGGCAGTGATTCCCCCACCGGAACCGCTCGCCATCGGTGGCGTTGGGGATCGTGTAGCGGATATCTGTCAGGGCGCGGGCAAACAAGTCGCCCAACTTGTTGTCCAGTTCGGACCAGGAAGCGATTCCCCAGCGGTTTTTCAGGTGCGCCTTTCCGGCGCGCAATTCCACTCGCCAGATGCGTTCCTTGCCGCTTAAGGTAGGCAATTGCTGACGCTCGCGTGCCGCGTCCCAGTGCGCCCACCATTCCGTTTTTTGCTTCATGCGCACCTCGCGCGACTTGTCGTAAACGATGACCTGGCGGCCGGGCATTTTTCCGCAGGTGACGGACGTATAGCGGCCTGAGGCACCGTGCATCTGCATTCCTGCGTCATCGTCCTGGTCTGCCCGATTGGTGTGGGAGTGCATGACGAAGGCGCACGGGTCGAGGGCGAAGGAGGCGCCGGTCACGGCATCGATATCGTCTGCCAGAAAGTCCATGCAGTAATCGACCCGCGAGATTGAAGCGCGGTGGGTGCTGGCGCCGATGGCGTCGAGAAAGCGATAAAGATTCGCCCGCACGCCTCCCAAGCCCATGGACGCCAGCGCACTGGATTTGGCCGATACACGGATATTCCAGTTGGTCGAGACCTGGTTGCGGCTGAAGAACCATGTGGCGCCGGTGGGGCCGGTGTCGCAGCGATAGGCATAGCCGCCCTTGGCGCCGCTCTCGGCAACATGCATCGCTTCGCCTTGCCATTCCACCAGGACAGGGGCGCGGCTATTTTGCGCTTCCGTCTTGGCCTCTTCCAGCGCGTCCACCAGCTCTTGGGGGATGCGGCCCTGGAAGGTCACGTCTAGGCCGTCGAAATTCCAATAGAAGGGCTTGAGGGTCATTGCCTGCTCTCCCGCTGCTCTGCGGTTCTAGAGGGGGGTGCTACAAGGACCCCCCTCTGGGATTCCTGGCCTCACTTGTCGGAAGAAGCAGGATCGACGCGACGGCGCCACAGGATCGGCCACTTGCCGCTGTCGTCTTTGAAAGCAGCCACGTTGAGCGTGTGCGGCAGGCTGGGATCGTCAATCGACAGGGACAGGAAGGGGGCGCCGCTGTCGTGGCGCTTCTGGTGCCGCAGCCATGCCGCGCCGATGGCGACGGCTTGCCCGGAAAGGGACCGGCTGTAGACCGTGTGGGTGGGGGCGCTGTCGCTGCGCCGCGTGGTCGGTTCCAGGCGTAAGGCTAAGTCCAGTTGCAGGGTGATGATCCGGCCGTAGAACTCGCAGTCGGGGGCGTCGCTGTTAGGATTGAGGTAGCCAATGCAGTGCTGTCGGCTCATGGGGCTGTCCTTTCTGGGATGGCTGGATGCGCGCTCCGGGCCGGGGCCGCTTAGGTTTTGGGGGCGGGGAGGACGGAGAAAGGGGCGCCTCTAAGCGAGGCGCCCCCAGGTGGCAGAGCGGTCAGGTTGGAGAGGTCGCGCCGCCTGAGCGTGCGCCTGTTCCAGTCCAGACCGTCCGCCCCCAAAAACCCCGGCGGTGCGGCCAAGCTCGCCGGGGCAAAAGGCGGGCAGGACGCTTAGGCGTGGGCGCCCTGGCTGGTGTTGGAATACAGGCGGCTCTCGGCCCAGGCGATCAGGTCGCGGCGCCGATAGCGGATCGAGCGCGCGGAGACCCGGACAAACTGCGGCCCGCCGCCCCGGACGCGCCAATTCTGAAGGGCGCGGATCGTGTAGCCGAGGAAGTCAGCGGCTTCGACTTCATTGATAAGGCGGTCCAGGTGGTCCGGGTGGTTCGGCTTGTCCTGATGCATCACGTTGTCTCTCCGCAGTACGCTGCTTGCTTCGAGAGGAACCGTGGCGCTTGGCCGTTCCAAAAGATATTCCAAACAATTGGAACGGCTATTTTGGAAGGGCCTTGGCTTCGTCAAACAGGTGCCGGATGGCCTTGCGGATCGTTTCGTCGGATGGCCTTGGAACTGTCTTTGAGAACCCTTGGTCTGGGTGATGGGCAATAAGCCATGTGCGGATTAGGTCAGTTTGCGACCGCAGAGATTTCTGGAAATCGATCTGAGCGGCATCGTTCAGGGCGTTGAAGGCTTCGACGCATAGGGACTTGGTGTTCTCTGGCCCCCGCCGCGTCTTGGCTCTGGGGGGTGCGTTCTGGGCAACCCAACGAGCGCTTAGCTTTTCCTGCCAGCCGTCAACGATGATACGTACCTCGACGAACTTGACGCCCTGAAACTCGACGCTGTTGTTTTCCCAATTGATGAAGCCGTGCCATGCCTCGATGGGAAGGCGAATGGGGGGCTTCCCGACCAGCCGAGGCGGCTCAAATCCCCACCCGACGAGGCGGCCCGATTTCATATACCGCAGTGTTGCTTCTTTGCAGGCTCTTGAGGCTTCAAGTTGCGCACCACTTTTGCCGCCTACGGTCTTTGCGAGGCCTTCCCAGGAAGGGAGGGCATCGACATTTTGGGTGGCATCCTCAAGCGCTTTCATAATGGAAACTTCGTGCGCGTGGCGGTGCATTTCCGTCAGATCGGGCGGAGCAAATTTCAGGAATGCCGTACGTAGGTACGTGCCGTGGCGCCAGTACCAGTCATCGAGCGTGTTGATGTTTTGCATGTGGGAGCCAAGCCTTGCCTACGTATGTACGTATACCGGGGAATGCGTCTGTCGGGCGCTGCCTACGTAACCTATAGCTATGTAATGTATACGTAATGACAGGTTACTTCACCACCCGCAGGCCAGGGGCCTTGCTTGGCATCGCCAGCGCCGCCGACAGGCTGCCGGAAATCTGTTCCGCCGCCTGACGCACCGGGTCGTCTGCCAAGTGGGCATAGCGCATGGTGGTTTGTATCTGCGTGTGCCCCAGCAGTTTGCCGACCATTTGCAGGGTCATGCCCTGCATGACGGCGTTCGAGGCGTAGGTGTGGCGCAGGTCGTGGATGCGCACGCCGTCCAGATCGGCCCGCGCCCGGATGCGCCGCCATGGCTTTTGCAGGTCGGTGACGCGGTGGCCGGACAGGGCACCGGCAATCACCCACTCGTTGCCCGCCTCACGGGGCAGGGTGTCCAGCACCCGTTGCGCCGCCGGGGGCAGGGGGATGCGCCGCGCCCCGGTCTTGCTGTCGGGCAGGTTGAGATACGGCCCGACCACGTAGGACCATTTGAGCGTCTGGATTTCGCCCAGGCGGCAGCCGGTCAGCAGCAGCAGGCGGAAGGCGGCGACAACGTGCGGCGTCTCGGAGCCGTCGCGCTCGCACTCGGCCAGGACTTCGCCCAGGCGCTGCAATTCCGGTTGGGACAGGAAGCGTTCGCGCTTGCGTTCGGTGTACTTGGGAACATGGCGGCAGGGGTTGGAGCCGTCAGGCCGCAGGCCCCACACTTCGGCAAGATTGAACATCTTGGACAGCACCCCAAGGACCCGGTTGGCCTGATAGGGCGTGCCCCGGTTGGCGTGGTGCAGGCGGGCCACGTCGGGCCGGTTTACGTCTACGATCTTAAACGCGCCAATGGCGGGATAGATGAACAGGTCCAGGGCGCGGCGGTACTCGCCTTGGGTGGACGGCTTGCAGCGTTCCTTCACATGCTCCCGAAAGAACCGCTCGCCCACGCTGCGCACGGTGGGGGCGCCGTGATGGTCGGCCTTGTCCTGGGCCGGGTTGTCGCCCTTGGCGACGGCGCCAAGCAGTTCCTTGGCCTTCTTGCGGGCTTCCTCGGCGGTGATCGTGCCGTGCCGCCCGATGGCAACCCGGCGCGTCCGCCCGCCGCTGCGGTACTGCACCATGTAGGTCTTCTTGCCGCTGGGCAGGATGCGCACCCCGAAGCCGTGCACGTCGTCGTCAAAGACGATGTAATCGGTGTCGCGCAGGGCCAGCAATTCGACGGTGCGCTTGGTCAGCTTGGGCATGGTCCGAAGTCCCCTGTTCCGGCTTCCCTGGAAGCGCCGTGGAAGCACTATGGAAGCATCTGGAAGCGAATTCCATGCGGGGATGATGAGTCTTTGGCGTGGAGGTTGTCCAGAAAAAACTAGCAGGGACAAGGCTTTATGATCGTGTGGCGTGGCTTGGAGAAATCCAGCGGAAGCGCCCCGAACAAACTCATAACCTGAAGGTCGTCAGTTCAAATCTGGCCCCCGCAACCATATCCCCGGACCCCTGGCTCCCAGTAGGCATACAGGAGGTCCGGGTTTTCGCGTAAGCGAAAAAGCGATGGCATGCACGCCCCAATTAGGAGGCGGCGCCACAAACCAACCCACATAATGACGAAACCCCGCAGTTGGCGCTGCGGGGTCTCTGACGTGTCGGAACACGCCCATCACTGTATGAAGTGGGCTAATTCTACGCGAAGGGAGCCCTTTGTCAAGTCTCTGGTGCTCCTGGGTTGAGAGCCGAAAACATGCATGAAAACAATGCCATGTCATGCCGGGCACGCCCGGCGGAGCGATACTTACCAGCATCTTGAAACGTCATCACGCGGCGCTTGCGCTCCGGGGGTGACAACTGCCGCCGTCACCGGGCTGATCGCCCGTGCGGTCAAGGTGCTGTGCCCAGCCCTGTCACCAGCCGCCGTCCATCTGCTTATCCTTTTGGTTGAGCATATCCACGGCGACGAAAAGTGGCGTCAGGGCCGTCTGCGGGTGATCCCGAGCAACGCCCGGCTGGCCATGATGCTCGGCACCTGCGAGCGCCGGGTGCGCAGCCTGTTGGCCCTCCTGGAGGCCAATCACTGGATCATCCGGCGCTACACCGAGGCCAACCGCCGCAACCGCCCGGAGGCGGGGATCGACTTGGCGCCCGTCGCCGCCCGGCTGGCCGATCTGCGTCGCGCCGCCGACTGGGTGGCCGAGGAGGGCCGCGACGCCCGCCGCCGGTCGGATGCCGAGCGGGATGACGCCGCCGGAAGCCGGTCTGAAGAGTCCGCCAGGGAGGACAGATCAGACCGCCTGAAATCCTACAGTGTAAATCCAGAGCCTACGGCTCCTGTACAGCCCGATGGCAGCGGCGAATTGGTGAGCTTGATGCTGCACGCCTCACCGCAGCTTCAGGCGGCGCTCGCCCCCCAAGACCTCGTTGATCTTCTCAGCCCACGACCCCCTGGACCGGCCTTACACCGGCTGGCGGCGGTCGTGGGCTTTTTTGTGCGCGAAATGGGACTGTCCACGACGGCCTGGACCGAGGGCGTCCGCCGTCACGAATGGGCTGCTTTGGCCGCCGTCGCCGTGGCGATGGAACGACAGGGGGTGACGCGAAAGGCCGGCTATCTGCGCACCATGCTGCGCCATCCGAACCTTCAGGACACCGTGCGCCACAGCCTCCGACGGCTGATCGGAGGGCACTGACATGCGCCAGGTTCTTGCCCTGCTGGGTCGGGGTGCTGGGGCGGCGGTCCTGCTTGGCTCGCCAGCCGTGTGGGGTGCCGACCAGGTGACCGGAGTCGCGCGGGTGATCGATGGCGATACCCTGGCCGTCCAGGGCGTTCGGGTGCGCCTATGGGCTGTCGATGCGCCAGAGACGGACCAGACCTGCCAACACGCCAGCGGCCAGACATGGCCCTGCGGCCGTGCTGCGACCGAGGCGCTGAAGGAGCGGCTTGGCGATCAGCCCGTGACCTGCCGACGGCGCGACACCGACCAGTACGGGCGGATGGTGGCGGTGTGCAGCGTCGATGACACAGACTTGGGCGCATGGCTGCTGATCAACGGCTGGGCCATCCCCTATTGGCGCAAGGTGCCTGCCTACTCCGAGCTGGAGCGCGTGGCGCGGTCCAACCGTGCCGGGCTTTGGTCCGGGAGCTTCGACCGTCCATCTGACTGGCGGAGGGCGCGCAGATGAACCTGAACGCCCTCAATGTCCTCGCCTGTCGTCACTCACAAAAGGTGCGCCGCGCCAAGGCGCGACGCGGGATTGGGACGACAGGAGGAAGGGAGGCAAGAGGCGGGGTTTCAGGACTCGCGCAGGCGAATTCCAGGCCCGCCGACCCCGGTATAGTCGCCCCCTGCAATGAAGATGATTCCTGCCTCCTCAAAGGCCATGCGGAGTGCGTTGATCGTCCCCGCGTGAGCCTTCAGCGGCCCTGGAATCGTCTCCAGCCGCTTGATCGAAGGCAGCGATACAGATGCCCTTTCAGCGAGATCCTTTTGCTCCCAACGGAGCAGCATCCGTGCCGCCCTAATTTGCTCGCTCGTCAACAAAATAATACCTCAGGTATTGAATTGCCTATTGAGCTATGTTATACCTGAGGTATTGAAAATGCAAGGGCGGTAGCCCACGACGCACACAGGAGGTTCGATCATGATGCCCGACCACTCTCCCGTCACCTTGCTTGACCAGGTGCTCATCCTCGCCCCCGAACTGAAGTGGGAACCCGCCCGTTATACCAGCCGCCGCGAGGAAGTAAGCGCCCATGGCCTGCCCAACCGCCGTTGGGTCAAGGTTGAGTGCCTGCCCGGCGACCGCTACATTGTGGCTGTCACCCGCACGATCCGCGAGACGCTGGCCGGGTCAGGCCCTAAGGCCGACCGTGTGACTGCCAGCCGCACCTGGATCGGAACCGACCTCGCCCCGCTGCTGACCAGCGCACTGGCCGACCCCTTGGAAGCGGTGACGGTGGCCGGGCTGTTGCTGTGGCCGGTTCCTGGGTTCTACAGCGACGGCGAAGCCTACGCCGACGACAGCGGTCGATACACCTTCAGCCGGCGGGCCGACGTGTGGGAATGGAAGGTCAATAGTCCGGCCGCCGAAAAGGCCATGCACCTGCTGGGTCGTCTCTCCGGATTTTACGGCATGGGCGGCGAGGCCGCCAGTCTGCCCGAAGCCGTCGCCGACGCCCTGGATGCGCCGCGCCGCTTTGCCGCCATGGTCGAAGTGCTGGCCGCCGAGTTGGCCCAGGCCACGCCGCTGCCCGACCCCTGGACCTACGCCGCCGTGATCGCCGCCCGCGACGGCGAGCGCGCGTTCGTCGGGCCATGCGCCGAGCTTCTGGACCTTAAAGACCAGCTTACCCCGGCTGAAAGCCCGTTCATCGGCCGCATGGACACCGCCGCCTCTTACATCGTCGCCGTGCCGTTCGACCAGGCTGCCGACATGGACGCCGCTGCCCTGATCGACCACCCGGCCGCCCTGCGGCTGGATCGCTACTGAGGAGGATTGCCTCATGAGCGCCATGACCATCATCGACCTGTTCGGGCCGCGCCCTCGCCGTAAGCCTCGCGTGATGATGCACGTCTATGACGCAGGCGAGGTGCCCGGCATGGGGTGTGCCATCTGCCTTCGGTGTGCGCGCTGCGGCCATGACACCGACTGGGTGCTCATGCGGACACTGTCCGAAGACAAGCGCGGCCGCCCCTGCCCCAATTGCAACGAGAGGGAGACCGCATGAAAGCCACATGCCTGATCATCTCCGCCAGGTCGGTCGAGATGGCCCGGCAGTCCCGCGCCGCCCGCCTGCTGGTGCAGGGGGTGCCGACAGCCAGGTTGCCGCACGACGTGGACCTCTGTCCGCTCTGCTTCGGCGACGGCGAGTTGGTGACGCCCAACGGGGAAACCGCATGGTGCGGGGCCTGTGCCGGCACTGGTGAGACCGACGGGGAGGGAAGGCCGTGACCATTCCATGGAAGGGAGACCTGCTCGCGTTGCAGGCGCGCATCCACAAGGCCCGGCGGGCGCAGAAAATCACCCAGGCGCAGGCCGGGGCGATCATCGGCGTAAGCGGCCGCACCTACCGTGAGTGGGAGGGCGGCGGCACCGAGATCTCGGCCTCCAGTTTGTTCTTGTTGGCGGCATCGCTGGGCATCCGGGTATTCGATCCGGTTGCCGAAAAGCGGAAGAATATTTCCGCTTCTGGCGCGTCCTCCGCAGCCGATGGGAGCGGGGACGGCTTTGTATTGTGCAATACAAAGCGGCTTCTTCCGCCGCTGTCCACCGGAGGACGGTAGCATGGCGCAACCGACAGTGGAAGCATACGCCGAGCTTCAGAAGGCCTTCGACCATTTCAACCAGGCTTTATTTGATGGAGCGTTGCCAAGCTGCCTGATCAGTCTGAGGACCGAAGGCTCCAGCATGGGCTACTTCTCGGGCAGCCGGTTCGTCGGCCGCGCCACCGGCGAGGTGGTGGACGAGATCGCCATGCACGCCGGTTACTTCGGGGTGATGCCCATCCGCGAAATCATGCAAACCGTGGTGCATGAGATGGTGCATCAATGGCAGCACCATCACGGAACGCCCGGTCGGGGCCGCTATCATAACCGGGAATGGGCGGCCAAGATGGAGGCCATCGGGCTGATGCCGAGCGACACCGGCGAGCCGGGGGGCAGCCGCACGGGCGACTGCGTGTCCGACTACATGATCGAAGGCGGGCCGTTCGAAGCGGCCTGTGGCGTCCTTCTGACCCAGGAATACACCCTGTCGTGGATGGATCGTTTCCCGCCGGTTCCTCCCGAGGCGGCCGCGCTTGCCGCTGGCGACGGAGCCCTCCAGGCGGCCGTGCGCTTGGTCAAGCTGCCCGAAGCGGGCGTGAAGCCGAACAAGTCCAATCGGGTCAAATACCGCTGTCCGAAGTGTGGTGCCCAGGCTTGGGGCAAGGCGGCGCTCGCCCTGCTGTGCGGCGCCGAAGGGTGCGAGGCCGCGCCCCTGGAGGCGGTGGTGGCGGGAGATGTGGTGGACGCGCCCGTTACGGTGGATGCCTGAGACCTTTTCACTCTCTTCTTATTTCATCATCTATTGGAGGATACCTCATGCTTAAGTCCGTCGTTGCAGCCACTCTTGCCGCTGGAATCGTGTTGGTGTCGTCGCCAGCGCTCGCCGAGCCGATCTCTCAGGATACGGCCATCTTCGCCGTCGTCGATAGGATTGAGGGGGACAGTATGACGTTGAGCGCGTTGCATTCGGTCGAGAGCCCTGATTTGGAGAACATCCTGTTCGTCGGGGACAAATTCCGCGCGAAACGCGTAGAGCCTCCCTATCCCAGTGACCGGCAATGGTGGTGTGTCATGGCCATCCTGACGCAACAGGGTCAGGGGGCGGCGCAATTAGTGCCAGAAGGTTCGGCTCATCAGCAGTGCTATGCGATGGTCCACACGTTCCGGGGGCGACCTGGGCTGGAAGTGGCTGCCATCGATCAGGTGGTCTGGGTTATGCTGACTGGCGATCTTTTGTTTGTCAGAGGGGATGACGATGAGGCGGTGGCGAAATGAAGTGGCTGGACTCTTCCTGTTCACGCTTCCTTTTCTGTCTGTTTCTGTTGATGCCCAAACCGATCCACCTAATGAATTCCCCATAATTCTTAACGAGCCAGTCATTGTCGTCAAAGCCGGAGGTCTGATCCCTTTTCAGGTTTCAACCGGCAGAGCGGGCCTCGGAACGGGGATGCGTTTGATGGGGCGGGTATCGGAGAGTGAGGATGAATTTCATGTGTGCGTGGTCAAAGTATATTTTCCCGATGGACCTCAAACCGCGTCAGACGGTGAATGCTTGGCGCGAGGAGTAATGGAGGCCGGTGGAGGAGTATCTACGGTGAATGAAGGGGTGTTAATTGATCAGGCGCAGAGGTTTTTCTTGTACGACGTTCCGTCAAGCTGGCGGGATGGCCCCAACGGCGGGTAAGCCTCGTGAACCTGATGCGACGCCGAGAAAGCCCAAACGATCAAGATATCCGACAAGGAGTGCAACGGCCATGTCGACCACGGACAGGGACAACTCCTCCATTCTGGTTCAGCGCGTTGATTTGGCGCGCGAGGGCTTCACCGTTATCCGCAATGTGCTCCGGCAGGCAATGGTTCGGCGGAGGGGCGTCCTATCCGCGCTGTTCCCGACCGCTGACCATGCCTGTATCATGGAGGCTTTGGAATTGGCGGAGGCTCTGCATAATCTGCCTCGGGGGCAGGAACCTTTTCAGGAAGAGATGACCTACGCTCGTCTCCGGCAGTTCGTCACGCGCTACCCCAACCACGTAGGTTTGCTGAGGCGCTGTTGGCCCATTGTCGACGATAATTCGGAAACGCTTTGACAGCGCTGTATGTCAAACTGCGGGCTTGGCTTTCGGCCGCGTGACCGTCCTGAAGGGAGAGCCAATGTGCCGTCCGACGATCCGTTTGATGAACGGGACTGGTGTCGTCCTAAAGCCCTGAAGGCTTGACGGGTCTGTCGCTATCAGCGACAATTGCGGTATGAAACTGATTTTTTCTCCGGCTGCGGCCAAGGCCCTGACTAGAGTTCCCTTAAAGGATGGGGCGGGGCTTCTCTCGAAGCTCCAACAGGTCGCTGCCGATCCCATGGGCCAGTATTCGTGGGCCAAGCGGTTGACCGATCATCCAGGCTTCCGCTTGCGCCATGGAGATTGGCGGGCGGTTTATCGGCTCGACCATCGGACTGGAGAAATGATCATCGACAAGATTGCCAAGCGCGCCGAGGTGTACCGATGAACGCGATCCGTCCCATTGCCCAAACCGACGACACGGTGACTCTGAGCCGCACCGACTTTGAAATGATGCTCGAAGCGGTCGAGGACGCCGAGGACATTATGGCGTTGCGACTTGCCGAGAGCCGCGAAGCGGAGATCGGAAGCGCCATCGCCCGCGCCGATCACCTTCCCGTCGAGGCCGTCATGCGGCTGATGTCGGGCGAACATCCGGTGAAGATCTGGCGTGAGCATCGCGGCTTGTCGCCGCAAGACCTGGGCAATGCGGCCGGGGTGTCACGCAGTTACTTGGTTGAGATCGAGAGCGGCCGGAAGCCAGGTTCGGTGGTGGCTTATCGGCGGCTCGCTGGAGCGCTTGGCGTCACGGTCGATGATCTCCTGCTGACAGCCGACGAAACCTGATGATCATCTGCTGTGCCAGAGGGGGTGTCACAGTATGACACCCCTTTTCGTCCTCATCGAGCCGGGCGGCGGCGCGGTGGGGCTCTGCAATCCCCAACCCCTGGCACACGTCGGCCAGTACGAACCAAGGCTCGCCGTCACGACGGGGAAGCGGCTTCGGAAACCTTGCGGCGCTGCCACGCCACCCACTCCGGCAAATACCAGCCCATCATGCCCTTCATGCGCTCGGCGATCTCGTCGTCGGTGAGTGCGGTTTCCCGGATGAGCAACTTGGCGGTGGCTTCGTGGCGGGTCATGTCTTTGGCGGTGTTATTTCTTTGCAGGTTGGCGATGAGGTCCTCCTGGACCTCGATCAACCGTGACATGACGGTGCTCCACTCCTTCAGCGGCACCGTGAGGATGGCCGGAACCTCACCGGCGGCGGGCTGCGCGACGGCGGCCGCCTCGTAGCGGCCGGTCTTGCGGATGGCCGGAAGCACCTCCGCCGTCACCCATTTGCGGAACTGCTTCGCCGCCTCCTTGCGGCTCGTGAAGATCAGGGAGTACAGGCCGGACTCGTTGATGATGGTGATGTTGGGGTTTCCCCCTGCCGAGGTAACATCGGGATTAGCGACCTTACCTTTCTCATCATTATCAAGCCGCGCTGCAACATCACCGACATTGGCGATTTCCAGCACCCGGCACGCGTCGGCCAGGACAAACCATGGCTCGTCGTCGCGTTCGATCACGCGGACGAGATTGTCACCAAAGGCAAACGGGATGATCTCTATGGTCATGCGGTTGTCCTCCTCGATGGATATCGTCATGGTTGATTCTGTCACGCCTTCTCGGCAAGCTCCATGATCTTCGGCACGTCAAACACCGCTGCGACCGTGCGACGTCGGCCGTGTGGTTGGTCGGGCGCGTCCACCGTGGCGACCTCGAAACGCTGGATGCAGGCGCGCAGGGGGATGGTGAAGCGGTGATCCTCCGGGGCCGTCCGCAGGTGCGTGAGTAAGGCCCGGAAGCGCGCCAGGGCGGCGTCAATGGCCGCCGGGGTCGGCCGCAGGGCGTCGATGTGGCGCTGGTGGCGGGCGTGCTCGAAGGTCAGGTTGCGGATTGCCTGCTCCTGCTCCTCCAGGATCTGGCGCACCGTCTCGGTGCGGGCCTGCGGACCGAGCGTGGTCAGCATCAGGCGCACCGAGGCGCGCCGGTCCTCGATCTGCCGCGCCAGGTCCGCGACCGCCGCTTCGTGCTCGGCCCGTAGGGCGAGGTTTTCCGGCATGGCGAAGTGCGCCTCGATGTGCTCGGCCGAGAGGTGGCCCAGGGCATCGAAACACAGCGGCATGAGTTCCGGCCAGCCGAGGTTGCGGGTGGCGCATCCGTCTCCCGGACAGGCGTAGTACCGCCACCGCTGGGTGCGGATCTTGGTGTCGTGGGCGGTGCAGTGCAGGCGTCCGGAGAACACCGCAAAGGTCTTCTGCGGCGTCCGGCTCTGCTGGAGGCGCCACTGGCGTTGCCGCAGGGCGTCGCGGGCGGCCTTGGCCGCCGCATCCTCGGCCTGCCGGTCCTCGGCCACCTCCTGGCGGGCCGAGGAGCGCTCGACGATCAGCGCCTGTACGTGGTCAAACAGCGCGGCGTCAATAATCGCAAGGTCGGGGAGGGGTGCCTGGACCCAGTCCTTGGGCGGGCGGGGAACCGACAGCCGCTTGCCGGTCTCGGGGTGCTTGCGAAAGTGCATGCGGTTGAAGGTGATCGTGCCCTTGTAGAGCGTCTGGCGCAGGATGCCGGTGGCCCGCGAGGCGCTGCCCACCAGCGTCGTCTGGCCCCATTTGCCGCCGGCCGGCGCGGGGATTCCCAGAGCGTTCAGATTGGCGCAGATGCGCTTGAGGCTGGTGCCCTCGGCATAGGCGGCGAAGATGCGCCGGATGACCTCGGCCTGTTCCGGGTTGATGGCGCGGGCGCCCCGAATGGGCTCCCCGGCTTCGTCAAGGCGGCGCACGATGTCGTAGCCATAGAGCTTGCCGCCCGGCACCGATCCCCGGCGAACCGAGGCGATCATGCCGCGCCTGGTCTTGTCGGCCAGGTCCTTCAGGTAGAGCGCGTTCATGGTGCCCTTCAGCCCGATGTGCAGTTCCCCGATCACGCCTTCGGCGACCGTCTCCAGCACGATATCGGCAAAAGCTAGGCGCTTCCAGAAGGTTGCAATGTCGCCCTGGTCACGGCTGAGGCGGGAGAGGTCCTCGGTGACGATCCGGTCGAACCCGCCGGCCAGGGCGGCGGTCATCAGGTGCTTGAGGCCGGGCCGGTTCATTAACGAGGCGCCGGAAACGCCCTCGTCGCGGAAGGTGCCGGTTACGCCATAGCCGAGGCTCCGGCAGTGCTGGAGGCAGCGGTCAATCTGGTCCTCCGTCGAGCCTTGCTGCTTGTCGGTGGAGTGGCGGGCGTAGATGGCAACCAACATTTTGACAGTCCCTGCATTTTTGCGAGGGATAGGCGCTGGTTGCAGGGGGTGCAAGTCTGAAATGGTGCCGGTGGCTGTAGATCGCGCTCAGGGCGCGTCATTGCGGGGGTTTCCACGAGTTTCCACAAGTTTCCACGAGATTCCACGTCCATCCACAACTTTCCATGTCGTCCCTGTGGCAGGATATGTCGGGTAGGCCCACTCGTGGACCTCCCCGACCGCCCTGCGGGCGTCCTGCCCTTACTCGCCTGGCTGCGCCAGACTCGACGGGTGAAAAAAGCTGCGCACCGGGTGGTGCCCTGCGGGCATGAAAAGCCGCCCCAGGAGGGGCGGCTTTTGATTTTCTGGCTCACTTTAGCGAGCAACCCGCGGAAGTGGAGGGTCGATAGCTGTCATGCCTGATCATGCGCCTGTTGGGCAATCAGCTAATTTTCGGCCCGCGCCCATGCTGGCGGGCGAGGACTGTTGTGGGCAATCCGGGGCGACCTACTACCACAGCCTATTTTATAGTAGAAACGGGCGGGGCGTTTCGCCTAAGGTGCGGGAAACGTTCAACTGCACTCACTGCGGGGTAAGCACCTATGAAATCGCGCACCTTTCTTGCTGCAACTGCGGTCATCCTTGCTACGGCCTCTTCTCCTGTTTTTGCGAATGAGGTCCGTTTCGGTGACATTGAAGTCGGCATAACTCCGTGCGGGAAGGCCTTGGAACAGCTTGAAGGCGATATCCAGAAAACCTTCATCAGTGCCATCACTGAAGGGCGTGCAGCCGCCCTTGGCCCCAATGCGCTTGGTTTTGATTTCGTGAAGGACGGCTACTTAATCTGTGCTGACGACAAAGTTGAAGCAATCCAACTCACCATTCCGAAGGAACAATCGAGCGAGATTGCCGACGCCCTTGCTGCGAAGTACAAGCAGACTCGTCGAAATCTCCCTCACCTGGGTGCTGGCAAGGCCGTCTTCCAGTCTGATTCTGGCAGCAGTAGTGCCGAGCTGACCTATGAACACGTTTCTTTTGATGCCACTCTGCTAATACAAAGTGAAAAATTTCAACAGACCTACAACGAATATCTTGCGGCGAAGCGTGAAGCGGAAAAAGCAAAAACAAAATCAGCTTTCTAAAAAAAGGTTGCTCATTCGTTCCTACTCTCCTGCCGAAGATTAGGTTATCCAAGCCAGAATCGTTGATGAGGGTCATCTGCTGTTGCCGCCAGGGGTGTCGTTAATAACGACACCCTTTTCGTTGTCATCTAGGCGCACAGCCGCACGCCGGCTGTTGCTGATCTCTAATACGCGCTCATACCGGTCAAGACGAACCAGGGCTTGTCGGAGAGGCTGATGCCCCGCACCGGGGTACCTTCAAGCTCACAGGGGATGATTTCGTTGTTCATATGTTGTGTCCTCAGGGGTGTTGAATGTGACTGGGTCTACAGGTCCGGCTTCAGCGCCTCGTGTCGGCTGCGTGTCGTGCCGCGTGCCTCCAGGCCAGCGGCCTGCAAGGCGGCCTTGACCTGCCGGCGCTGGTTAGGGTCGCCCAGCGGGCTGTTGCCGTACGGCAGCGCCAGGCGCTCGATCTCCAGCCCCTCGATCTCCAGCCCCTCGATCTCCAGCCCCTCAGGCACGGCACTGGCGGCGGCCAGCACCATCCGCCGGTCGGGGACCCGTCGGCGCAGCACGGTGATTGTGGCCACCATGTCGGCGGCGGCTTGAACCACTACGGCCTTGGTTTCCCTGTGGATGGCCAGGGCCGTGGCCAGATCGTCCGCGATCACCAGCGGGGCCGCATCGTTCTTGCCCAGCCAACCGCCGACAACGTGGAACAGGGCTTGCGGCTTGCCCTCGGCCACCAGGTCATCCAGGCGCCACCGCTCTTGGCCGTCTGCGTCAACGGCCAGCAGCCCGGCGTGGCGGAGGTCGCCGTCGCGGAGCGGCAGCAGCACGTCGCCGGTGTCGTCGAGGCGGGCGGCTGCGGTGACA
>LAEA01000002.1 GCA_000961745.1 Rhodospirillaceae bacterium BRH_c57
GTGTGGCGCACCGCAAAGCCGTCCATGGCACTGCACGGCAACGGCGGCAGGGTCGCCCGCGCCGCCACGTCGGCCGCCAGCACCCGGCCCCGACAGGCCAGGACCGGCAGGTCCTCGGTCCCGACCACCGGGGAAACCCGGTCGGCGATGAACTCCAGCGCCTCGGCCAGCGGCATGAGGCGGTCGGATACGGCAAAGCAATCGTTCAGCGGCATGAGCATCCAGCACTTTGGGTCGCGGGCCTTTATCATAGGTGTCCGGGTGGCGGACCGGAAGGGCATAGGCGGCAACGGCGGTCCCAAACCCCCCGTTCCGTATCTGGTGCCCTTCCTGGAGAACCGAAATGGCCGACTGCCGCGACCCCATCGCCGCCAACCATCCCGTAACCGTGCATCCGGCAGAACGCCCCGTCCGCGTGACCGTCGGCGGCCACGTCATTGCCGAAACCAGCCGGGCGATGATCGTCGAGGAAGCCAATCATGCCCCGGTCGCCTACATCCCGCGCGAAGACGTGCGCAGCGAAGTCCTCAGGGCGTCCGACACCCGCACGCACTGCCCGTTCAAGGGCGAGGCCAGGTACTACCACATCGCTGTCGAAGGCCGCGTGGAGGAGGACGCCGTGTGGAGCTATGAACAGCCATGCCCCGTGGTGGCGCCGATCGCCGCCTACCTGGCCTTTTATCCCGACCGTGTCGACAAGATCGAGGGCGTGGAACCGGGGTAAGGGAGGGATGGGCTCTGCCCATGCCCACAAGGAGCCAAGCGGCCCCTTGACCCCATGAGGTCAGAGCAGCGTTCTTTCCTGAGCGCCGCAGGCAATTAGAACCGTTGTTTGATGCGCTGCGCGCGGCTTACTTTTGCTCCAACTCCTGAGGTCCAGGAGGCCGCGCCTCCTGGCGGGCATGGGCAGAGCCCGTTTTTTCTCATTTTACTCCGGCGCACCGGCGATTTCGTCTGCGGTGTGGGGCAGGGCGTAGGTTCCGGTTTCCGGGGTCCAGGCCTCGGCCACGAAGGGATAGGCTGCGGGTTCCCCGGTGCCGAAGCGCCCGGCAGGCTGGACGACGAGGGTCGAGAGCGCCCCGGTGCCAACATCCACCAGCACGTCCTGAACCTCGCCATAACCCACCCCGCCGCGCAGCACGGCGTAGTTACCGACGAGGTTGCTCAGTCGCCAGCCCAACTGCGAGTCCGGGCGTTCGTCGGCCGCGATGACCGGATCGGGCTGGAACGGGGCATAGGTTTGGGCATCGCTGTCGCCGACCGGCACCCGGATATGGTCGGCGGTCAGGGTGATGTCCTGCCATGGAATGACCAGATGACTGGGCGCCGCCTCGCCCAGTCCGGGGGCCTCGACCACGGCGGCGTCGAACCGCTGGTGGTCGGGGTCCATGGCGAAGTTGACGATGCGGCCGATGGTCTTGCCGGTGGCGTCGATCACCGGCATGTCGATCATCCGCGACGCCGATACCAAGTCCTCCTGCGCTCCGGCGGGGGCTGCGATGACGGCGGCAAGTCCCAGGGCGAGCAAGCGTTTCACGGCAAGGTCCTCCGATCGGGGGTGCGTGAAAGCTACGCCCCAAGGCCCCGCCGGGTTCGTCAGCGTTGCGGGATGCGTACCCGTTCGGTGGTGCCGCTCCGGCCGGGGAAGTTGGTGAACACCGCTTCGATCAGATAGGGCATGGCCGGCTGCACGCTGGCGCCCAGGGCCTCGGTCACGGCCCGGCCCTCGAACACGCTTTCGCCGCCTGCCGCCCACATCCTGACCTGAAGCCACTTTGGATAGGCCGTGGTGCTGTCGATGCGGGTGTCGTGCCCCAGCGGAATGCCGATCCCCAGGCCAAAGCCGGAGCGCGACCCGAACACCGACGTGCCGCCGAACACCGTGCCGGGAGAGCTGTGGATCTCGGTCACCGGATCGTTCACGCCCCACCCCAGGCGGACCTCGTAGGCCGGTGGCGGGACGGTGTCGGCGGGCACCGGCTGGAACCCTTGCTGGCTGAGCTCCTGGGCGACCATCTCGGCATAGGACTGGAACTCCAGGCTGCCCCGTTGGTCGGGCGTGGGCACGATGGTCACGGTTCCCGGCGCCGGGCCGGAGGGGCTTGCGGTGAAGCGGGTGACGTCGGTCTGCACCAGGCGCGGGCCGCAGGCGGCGAGCATCACGGTGACAACGATGGCAACCAGGAAACGCATGGCAAATCCCTCTCGGCACGGGTTCAACGATGACTATAGGGCAACGCGGCAGCGTACGCGACAGGAGGGCCGGAGTGACCATTTGAGCGGCCCCCAATCCCATCATCCGGCGCAGCGGGCGGTCGAAAGTGCGGAGCCGCAACCTGCACCCGCGTTGGCGTGTTGGTGAGCGAACCTCACAACGGGAGACGACCCCATGAAGACCCTTTATGCCGCCGCTCTTGGCGCCGCTCTTATCCTCCCCGGCGTCGCCATGGCGCAGAGTTCCACCCCGTCGCCGGGTGCCACCACCGAGCCGCCGGCGTCTTCCTCGGGTAGCATGACCAGCCCCGGCACGGGCTCGGACCCCAGCGCCAGCCCGAGCACGTCGGGCGGTACCTTGAGCACCCCCGACACCTCGGCTTCGGGCAGCCTGTCCACCTCGGGCCAGACCGCCGCCGCTGGCATGGCGGGCGAAGGCCATGAAGTGATCGGCAAGAAGCTCCAGAACGCCCAGGGCGACGAACTGGGTGAAATCAGCAACGTGCTGATCGACAGTCAGGGTCAGGTCGCCAAGCTGGTATTGGACGCCGAAGGGGGCGAGAAGGTCGAACTCGACTGGCAGCGCGTCACCATGACCCAGGAGGGCGACATCGAAGCGACCATGCAGAAGGAGGAGGTCGCCGAACTGCCGAAGTATGAGGAAAAATCCAACTAAGCGGCTTTTCCGTCCAGCACGGCAACGAGGGGCGCCCGGTGGGTGCCCCTTTCCGTATCGGTCGTCCTGCCGATCAAGACTCTTTCGTAGCGCACATCCTGTGGCATAAGGGGCCAACCGCGCCACGGGAGTCCAGCCGCACATGATCCGTTTCGACACCATCACCAAGAAAAATGGCCATCGCATCCTGTTCTTCGAGGCGTCCGCAGCCCTCAACAGGGGTGAGAAAATCGGCCTCGTCGGTCCCAACGGGGCGGGCAAGACCACCCTGTTCCGGATGATTACCGGCGAGGAGGCACCCGACGAGGGCCAGGTGGCGGTCGAAAAGCAGGTCACCATCGGCTACTTCAACCAGGATGTCGGCGAAATGTCCGGCCGCAGTGCCGTGGCCGAGGTGATGGACGGCGCCGGGCCGGTCAGCACGGTCGCCGCGGAACTGGCCGAGCTTGAAGCGGCCATGTGCGACCCCGACCGGGCCGACGACATGGACGCCATCCTCGAACGGTTCGGCGAGGTGCAGGCGCGGTTCGAGGAACTCGGCGGCTATGAACTGGAGGGCCGGGCGCGCGAAGTCCTCGCCGGGCTGAGTTTCAGCCAGGACATGATGGACGGCGACGTGGGCGCGCTGTCGGGCGGCTGGAAGATGCGCGTGGCCCTGGCCCGCATCCTGCTCATGCGGCCTGACGCCATGCTGCTCGACGAGCCGAGCAACCACCTGGACCTGGAAAGCCTGATCTGGCTGGAGGGGTTCCTCAAGGGCTACGACGGCGCCCTGTTCATGACCTCCCACGACCGCGAGTTTATGAACCGCATCGTCACCAAGATCATCGAGATCGACGGCGGGTCGCTGACCAGCTACTCCGGCGACTACGGGTTCTATGAACAGCAACGCGCCCTGAACGAAAAGCAGCAACAGGCGCAGTTCGAGCGCCAGCAAGCCATGCTCGCCAAGGAACTGAAGTTCATCGAACGGTTCAAGGCCCGCGCCTCGCACGCCAGCCAAGTTCAAAGCCGGGTCAAGAAACTGGACAAGATCGAGCGGTTCGAGCCGCCCAAGCGCCGCCAGGTCGTGACCTTCGACTTCCCCACCGCCCCGCGCTCGGGCGAGGATGTGGCGGTCCTGAAGGACGTTCACAAGGGCTACGGCGACCGGCCCATCTACCAGGGCCTCGACCTCACCATCCGCCGCAAGGAACGCTGGTGCGTCATGGGCGTCAACGGCGCGGGCAAGTCAACGCTGCTGAAACTGATCGCCGGCACCACCGAACCGGACGCCGGAACCGTGGTCGTCGGCGGCAGCGTCAAGATGGGGTACTTCTCCCAGCACGCCATGGACCTGCTCGACGGCGACCACACGGTGTTCGAGTCCCTGGAAGACCGCTTCCCCCAGGCCAACCAGGGCTCCCTGTGGACCCTGGCCGGCTGCTTCGGGTTCTCCGGCGACGACGTGGAAAAGAAATGCCGCGTCCTGTCCGGCGGCGAAAAGGCCCGGCTGGTCATGGCAATGATGCTGTTCAACCCGCCGAACTTCCTGGTCCTCGATGAACCCACCAACCACTTGGACGTCGATACCAAGGAAATGCTGATCGCAGCCCTCGCCGGGTACGAGGGCACCATGCTGTTCGTGTCGCACGACCGGCACTTCCTGGCGACGTTGAGTAACCGCGTCCTGGAACTGACCCCGGAGGGGATTCACCAGTATGGGGGCGGGTATACGGAATACGTGGCACGGACGGGGCAGGAGGCACCGGGGTTGCGGGGGTGATACCGGTCGCTCCATGAACCGACTTTCTGTTCCGCTCTCGCGGATGGGCTGCCACCCGTACCCACCCGGAGCGATGCTCTGGACCACCTTGTTTTTATTAAAAATAAAAGGGGTTCGGGGTTCACCCCGAGCGGGCGTGGGCGGCAGCCCACCTTTGTCCGGTGAGGCAGTTCAAAGGGCGGACGGTATGAAGCCTTTCTTGATGGATACTGCGCTGCTTCCCTACGGTAGAAAGGTGTTTTAACCAAAAGCACGCGGCCCCTATTCCAGGTCCAGCTTGGCGCGCGGGTTGGGGCCGTTGGGCTTCCATTTCTTGACGAAGGTTTCCAGTTTGGCGTCGGTCGGGTCCTCCAGGACCAGGCGCAGGCGGACGAGTTGATCGCCGGCCGTGCCGTCGGCGCCGGGGATGCCCTTGCCGGGCAGGCGCAGGACGGTGCCGCCGTTGGACCCCTGGGGCACCGTGACGCGGACCTTGCCGGCCACTGTCGGGACCTCGATCTTGGCGCCGAGGACGGCTTCCTGGAGGGTCACCGGGATGTCGGCCACCACCGCCGTGCCCTCGCGGCGCAGCACCGGGTGCGGCTTGACCTTGATCTCGACCAGAGCATCGCCGTCGGGACCGCCGCTGGCGCCGGGGCCACCCTGGCCCTTCAGGCGCAGGACGGCGGCGTCGTCGGTGCCGGGCGGGACCTTGACCGTCAGGCGCTTGCCGTTGGTCAGCGACACGGTGCGCGACGTGCCGAGCGCGGCTTCCTCGAACGTCACATGCAGGCGGTAGTTGGCATCGGCGCCCTTGCGCGGGGCGGTGTTCTGGCGGCCGCCCGGCCCCTTGCTGGCGCGGGCGAAGATGTCCGAGAACAGGTCATCGTCGCCAAACACCGAGTCGAAGTTCCATGCCCGGCCACCGCCGGCGGCGCCAGGCCTTGCCCCGCCACCCGATCCGCCATGGGGCCGCCCGCGCGGGTGGGCGCGTTCCTGGCCCTCGGCGTTGATCTCGCCCCGGTCATAGCGCTTGCGCCGCACCGGATCGGACAGCATGTCATAGGCCGCGGTGACTTCCTTGAAGCTTTCCTCGGCGCGGGGATTGTTGGGGTTGACGTCGGGGTGCAGGGTCCGCGCCTTCTTGCGGTAGGCGATCTTGACCTCATCCGCCGTGGCCGCGCGGCTCACGCCCAGGACTTCGTATGGGTCACGCATCGCCGAATCCTCTTGTCACCAGGACTACTCCTCAAATGAAAACGGCACCCCGGAAATGTCCAGGGTGCCGCCAGTATCTCTGCTCTGCCGGAACGTTCGGCAAGCCTTGATCGACTAATCCTCAGTTGACGACGCGCCAGGTGCCGTCGGGCTGCTGACAGGCCGTGCCGAGGGCTTCCTCGCGGCGGCCGTCAATGGTTACAGTGGTGCGGTACTCTCGGCAATAGCTGCCGCTCTGCGCATAGCCATCGCGCACCGGGGTGATGGTGCCGCGATTGCCGCTGTCGGGGTTGTTCCAGGCGATGGTTTGACCGACCGGGGCGGCGTAGGCCTGTTGCTGGGCCGTGGAAATGGCATCGCGGTCGGCGCGGTCCAGCGACTTGCCGATCTCGGAGCCCACGAAGGCGCCCAACAGGGTGCCGGCGGCAGTGGCGGCAATCTGGCCGGAGCCCCCGCCGAACTGCGACCCGATGACGGCGCCGCCGATGCCGCCCAGGACGGTGCCGGCGGTGGCCTTTGGGGCGCCCTGGATGCTTTCGCAGGCCCCCAGCGTGGTCATTGCCGCAAGGCCCAGGCCGACCGCTGCCATCTTGAAGGAACGCGTGCTGTTCATGGGCATCCTCGATGTTCTCTTGATTGGTTGTGGGCGGGCCAAGGTCATCCCTATATTCTTTTGGCCTTATATCCCTCTGGAGCCTCAACCATGGTGGTTGAAGGTGGCTAAATCATGGCGTTTAGGGCGCGGGCGTCCTATTTTGGGGCCGCACGCCGCCATCAGGGATTCGCTAAAGCATGAACGCTACTCCGCTTGATCAGGATGCCGACCCGTTCGATCTTTTCGCCCTGTGGATGACGGCGGCGGAAGGGGCCGAGCCTAACGATCCCAATGCCATGTCCTTGTCGACCTGCACGGCCGAGGGGCGGCCCAGTTCGCGCATGGTGCTGCTCAAGGGCCTGGACGGGCCGGAAGTGCCGTTCGCGGCGCGCGGTTTTGTGTTCTACACCAACCTCGAAAGCCGCAAGGGCGGGGAACTGCGGGCCAACCCGTGGGCGGCGCTGTGCTTCCATTGGAAGTCCCTGCGCGTTCAGGTCAGGGTGGAAGGCCATGCAGGGCTGGTCCCGGATGCCGAGGCCGACGCCTACTACGCCTCGCGGCCGCGCGATTCGCGCATTGGCGCCTGGGCCTCGCAGCAGTCGCGCCCGCTGGAGGGCCGGTTCGAGCTGGAAGCCCGCATCGCCAAGTACGCCGCCAAGTTTGGCCTGGGCGAGGTGCCTCGGCCGGAGCACTGGTCAGGTTTCCGCGTGGTGCCTGACCGACTCGAGTTCTGGAGGGATCGCCCCTTCCGCCTGCATGACCGATTGGTCTACCAGCGCAGCGCGGAAGGCTGGCGTACGGAGCGTCTGTACCCATGACGGCGGATCACAAGAATACCGAGGCGCCCACCTTGCCCCAACCTGCAATCAAAGGCCTGGAGGGGGCGGCGGCCAGCAACGGCCACGGCCTGATGCGCTGGGCCACCTACATGGCGGTTCTGGCAGCGGCTGTGCTGGTGTCGGTGAAGGTCGTTGCGTGGCTGATGACCGACAGTGTCGCCATGCTGTCCAGCCTGGTCGATTCGATGCTCGACGGGGTGGCCTCGCTGGTCAACCTGTTCGCCGTGCGCCAAGCCTTGCAGCCGGCCGACGCCGAGCACCGCTTCGGTCATGGCAAGGCAGAGCCCCTGGCCGGGCTCGCCCAGGCGGCTTTTGTCACCGGGTCGGGCCTGTTGCTGACCATTGAGGCGGTGTCGCGGCTGGTCAGTCCGGTGCCGGTCAAACAGGGCATGGTCGGTATCGGCGTGATGGTGTTCTCGGTCGTGGTGACGATAGCCCTGGTCGCCTATCAGCGCTATGTCATCCGGCACACCAAGTCGGTGGCGATCACGGCCGATTCGCTGCACTATGCCGGGGACGTGCTTATCAACTTCAGCGTCATCGTGTCGATTCTGCTCAGCATGTACCTTGGGTGGATCTACGCCGACCCGCTGTTCGGGCTGGCCATCGCCGCGTTTCTGCTGTTCAACGCCTGGAAGATCGCGCGGGAAAGCCTGGACCTGCTGATGGACCGTGAGTTCGAGGAAGCCGACCGCCAGAAAATCCTCGATATCGCGCGCGGTCATCCCCGCGTCGATGACGTGCACGACCTGCGCACGCGATCCGCCGGGACCATGAGCTTCATCCAGTTGCACCTGGAAATGGACCGGGGCTTTACCCTGCTTAAGGCCCACGCCGTGGCTGATCGGGTCGAGCGCGACATTCGCAAGGCGTTCCCCAACGCCGACGTCATCATCCACCAGGACCCGTCCGGCCTGCGTGAGGCCCACCACGATGATCTGGCCTACGGGGACCGCGAAAACGGCATCCCCGCCGAGCCCCTGGCGTCACCGAACGAACCTCCGGCGCCGCCAAAGGGGTAGGGCGTTCAGCCCTTGCCCAAAAGTTCGCGGATGCGCAGGGCGGCCTGGGTGCGGCTTTCGGCACCCAGGGCGCGCAGCACGCCCGAGACATGGGCCTTCACGGTGCTGAGGTTGAGGCCCAGACGGCCGCAAATGTCGTTGTTGGACAGCCCTTCGCCGAGCAGTTCCATGACTTGGCGCTGGCGGGTGGTCAGGCTCCGCAAGGGAGTCGGCAGCGCACTGTCGCCGCCGGCTGCCGGGGTGGACCCGCCGACGTCGGCCATGCCCAGTTGTGGCGGGACATAGGTGCCGCCAGCCAGCACGATGCGCATGATGCCGCCGAGCACGCCGTGTTGCGTGGACTTGGGGATGAAGGCGCGGATGCCTTCGTTGAGGACGGCGCGCATTTCCGCCGGGTCCTCCATCATGGAAAATACCACGACCGGATGCGGGCTGACGGCCTCGACCGTCCTGCGGACCTGCTCGCGCCCCTTGAAACCGGGCATGTTAAGGTCCAAAACCACCAGATCGGGCGGCGCGCCGTCGAAGGTCGCCAGGACCGTCTCCAGTTCGTCGAACGAACAGGCTTCCGTCACGCTGGCCTGCGCGTCGATGTCATGGATGACATGGAGCAGGGCGGCGCGGATGATGGAGTGATCGTCGGCAAGAACGACGCGCATGATGTGTCCGGTCCTATATTAGAAGAGAACTAAATAACCGGAGAAGGGGGGTAGTGGTCAACGATTCTGCACCGCCTCCCCCCGATTGAGCAAAAAATATCGCACTGCATCGCGCTCGTGGAGGATAAATGTCAACATTCTGGGTGTTCGGGTACGGCTCCCTTATGTGGAATCCCGGATTTCGGTTCACCGACTCCGCTCCGGCTGTCCTTGAAGGGCATCACCGCAGCTTTTGCGTCTGGTCGCGCCACTATCGCGGCACCCCGGAGCAGCCGGGCCTAGTGCTCGGCCTCAATCCGGGCAGCGGACAGTGCCAGGGCATGGCCTTCGAGGTGGCCGCCGGAGAGGCCCCGGAGGTGCGCGACTACCTGCGGGAACGCGAATTGTGTGGCTATGCCTATGTGGAGGCCACGGTGTCCCTGACCCTGCGCGACGGGCGCACCTGCGAGGCCTACACCTTCGTCGCCGACCGCGCCCACCGCCACTACGCCGGTGACCTGCCCGTGTCCGAGGCGGCCGAGGTCATCATGCGCGCCCAGGGCTGTGGTGGGTTGAACCGCGATTATCTTATCAATACAGTGCGTGAACTCGAACGCCATGGCGTGCGCGAAGCACCGCTGCACGCCCTGTTGCGTGAGGTCGAACGACGCACCGGCGAAATCGACGCTGGCGGCGGGATCTGAGCCCATCCCATCTGAGCCTTAGGGGGCCGGCAAGCGTTACAGCCGGGCGACACTGCAGGGGAATCTCATGGACAAGCAAAGCAGGCGGAGCACAAGCCGCTGGTCGGCCATTCTGATCGGAGTGGTGGCGCTTGCGCTGGTCCTCCTCATCGTCTTCGCGACCGGGGTGTTCTCGCCCAACGCGCCGCTGCGCACCAGCGCCGAATTGCCCGAATGCAGCAGCGTCGAGGTGGAGCAGGGGGTTGCCGCCTACCTCAAGAGTCAGGCCGACACCGGCGACGTCACCATCGTCAGCATCCAGGAGGTTGGCCGCCAGCAGGGTCTGGACGGCGGCCCGATGCTGCGTCGTGACTGCCAGGTCAACCTGAAGACCACCGCCGGCTACGAGCGGGTGATCGCCGAACTCACCGCCGACGGCAGCCCCGACGGCGCCGCCTGGGCCGTGCGCCTGACCGAACCGGCCGCGCCCCCCGTCGC
>LAEA01000136.1 GCA_000961745.1 Rhodospirillaceae bacterium BRH_c57
AAACCTCCACCCAGGGCTTGACATGTGCCTCGGCTTGCACAATTATCCGCCACCCTTAGGGGGCTGTAGCTCAGTTGGGAGAGCGCGTCGTTCGCAATGACGAGGTCGTCGGTTCGATTCCGTCCAGCTCCACCAAGTTTCAAAGACCCGCCGGTTCACGCCGGCGGGTCTTGTCGTTTGGGTGGTCGACCGTGGCTGACGAACAGCGGAGAAAAGCGGGCTGTGCGCAGCGCATTGAATACCGACATTCTCTGCCTGCGGCGCAAGAAAAGGGCTCTGCCTGCGGCGCAAGAAAAGGACGAACCCCCTCATCGGTTCCAAGGGCCGCTCGGCCCTTGGCGGGCCTGGGCAGAGCCCAGCGCTTCCCTTATGGCGGCGCCTTTCAGGCCACGGTGCAGCGTTCGGGGAACCTCAGCGCCACGGTTGTTCCCTTGCCCGGTGCGCTTTCCATCAGCAGGCAACCACCGTGCAGTTCCACGAATCCCTTGGTCAGTGGCAGCCCCAGGCCGGTGCCGCCGTAGCGGCGCGACAGGCTGGTGTCGATCTGACCGAACGGTTGCAGGGCCTTGGCGATGCCGTCGCCGTCCATGCCGATGCCATTGTCGGACACGCTGAGACATAGGCCGCCGCCGTCGTGGCTGTGCTCCAGGCTAATCGCCACGCGGCCGCCGACCGGCGTGAACTTCAAGGCGTTGGACATCAGGTTGAGCAATATCTGGTGAAGCCGCACCGGGTCGGCCATCAGTCGGGGCATGGCGGGCTCGATGGTGCTGTCCAAGACAACCTCGGCCTCGGCGGCGCGCCCGGACATCACGCGCACGGCGGTGGCGATGACCGCGGCGACATCGACCGGTTCGACCCGCAGCTCGAACTTTCCGGCTTCCACCTTGGCAAGGTCGAGGATGTCGTTGATGACGGCCAGCAGATGCCGCCCGGACGCCGCCACATCGCCCATGTATTCGGCATAGCGCGGGCAGCCCAGCGGCCCGAAGGTCTCGGTCAGCATGAGGTCGGAAAAGCCGATGATGGCGTTCAGCGGCGTGCGCAGTTCGTGGCTCATGTTGGCCAGGAAGTCGGACTTGGCGCGGTTGGCGATTTCGGCCTGCTCCTTAGCGGAAACCAATTCGGCGGTGCGTTCGGCGACGCGCAGTTCCAGGTCGGCGTGGGCGTGGCGCAGGGCCTCGTGGGCGTCGCGCAGGCACTCCTCGCGGCGCTTCAGTTCGGTGATGTCGCCAATCGACCCGACCATGCGGACGGCCTTGCCGTCGGCGTCGCGCTGGGCCAGCCCGCGCGCCAGCACCCACCGCCAGCCGCCACGGTGGTCGCGCACGCGGTATTCGCATTCAAAATGGTTGCTGTAACCCTTGAGGTGGGCCGTGACGCCGGCCTCGTACCCCGCGATGTCGGCGGGATGGACCAGCTTGAGCCATTCGTGGCTGGTCGTGCGGATGGTTTCCTCGGTCTGCCCCAGGATCGACAGCAGGCGGGCCGACAGGTACAGCTCCTTGGTGTTGGGGTCCCAGTCCCACAGCCCCTCGTTGGGGCCGCGCATGGCCAGTTCGTACCGTTCCTGGCTCTGCCGCAAGGCTTCCTCAACGGCGGCTGCGCGCTCGGCCTGTGCTTCGAGCGCGGCGACGCGCCGTCGCAGGTGGGCGACCGTCTCGGGCCCAGTGTCGGCGGCGCTGTCGTCGAGGTACGGGCGGTCCGCTCCCATGCCATGGTCCTGTGTATTGGGGGCCATGTACCAAGCCCGGTATACCGGTACGTTGGCACAACTCGATTAGACCACAGCCGACTGTAGTTATCCAGGCATCCCACAGATGTATACGAAGGACCTGCCTTGCGCACTCACGGTCGGCGGATGACGTTGCCCCAGCGGTCCACCTCGAAGCCGGGGCTGATCTCCTGGCCGCTCGGCGGCGGGCGGCCGCCCCACTGGATGGGGGCGAAGGTCAGCACGGTGACCGGGCCGACGCGGATCTGGCGGTCCTGGATGCTCATGGGCACGGCCAGAAGCGGCGCCCCGCCCGCCGGGTCGCGGGTGGCCATGACGCCCAGCACCACGCGCGCCACCGACGCCTCGCGCGCCCGCACGACGCCGACCTCCTCCAGCCGGGTGACGGCGGCAAAGAACCCCTGGAAGCGGGCGTTCATGGAGGCCACCGGCTGCAAACTCTGGTCCAGGGCAAAAGATCCGGCGGCCGACATGCCAAGCGGCGCCCAGTGCAGATTGAACCGATCCAGTTCGATGGTCCCGCCATCGTCGCGCCACGTCTTGATGGTTTCCAGCAGCGGCTGCGCCGGGTCCAGGGTGACCGGGCCGAGAATGCGGGCATGGGCGTCCAGGCTTTCGCCACGCGGCCCCAGCGGCGGCTCCAGCGCCGGCGGAACGTCCAGGCCGCGCAGGCTGACCGACAGGATGTAAGACGGCTCGCGCAGGTCGAGAAGCTTGCCACTGCCCTCGTGCGGGGCCAGGGACACGGCGGCCGACTCCAGGGCGATCACGTCCTTGCTTCCGCCGACCCCGACCTTGATCCCGGCCGCCGTCAGAGCAAAGCCAACCACCTGGCCGCCCTTGCCTACGGTCAGATCGACCTGGGCGGCGTCGGCCGTCACCGTGTGGCTGACCATGGCGCCGTCCGGGCCGCTCGGCAGGGTTACGGTGCTGGTGCCGACCGGCTCGACGGTCGGTTCGCGCAGCGCCCACGGCAGGGCATGGACGCGCACGGCCTGGGCCTCCCACCGCCACGGCACGGTGGAGGTGCCCGGCGGCGGGGCAAGGCGCAGGGCATCGCCTTCGAGAGTGATGCGGCCGGGGAAGCCGGTGGCCCGCAGATCCTTGATCTCGGCCTCCCAGCCAGCGGCGACCTGGGCGGCGACCCAGCCGCGCGCCACTTCCTCGGCCTGACGGGCGCCGAACAGCCACAGCACGGCATAGCCGACGCCCATCAGGATGATGAGCACGGGAACGCTCACCAAAATCCAGCGATACCGCATCATGGTCGGACCCACCCCAGGAGAAACCCTCTGCACCAATGGTAGCGCCCCGCAGCCCCGAACGGAAAGGTCCTCTTGCGCTGTGCTGCCCCGTGGACCTATCAAGACTGCATGAGCAGCGTTCCCGACATGGCCGTCACCCCGGCCCTCGACCCGGCCCTGATAGATGACGGCCAGCGCCAGGCGCGGGCCGAGCAGGGCGACCTGTGGGTGTTCGGCTATGGCTCCCTGATGTGGCGGCCGGGGTTTCCCTTCGCCGAGATGGCCCCCGCGCTGCTGCGCGGCTGGCATCGCGCCTTGTGCATCAAGTCCATCCGTTATCGCGGCACCGCCGAGGCGCCGGGCCTGGTCATGGGCCTGCAACGCGGCGGGTCGTGCCGGGGGCGGGCCTATCGCGTGGCCGCCGCCGACCGGCTGGCGGCGCTGGAATATCTGGACGGGCGGGAACTGGCGACACGGGCCTACCGCACCCGCTTTCTGGCCCTGGACCTGGACGACGGCCGGGGCGGCACACGGCGCGTGCAGGCCTATGGCTACGTCAGCGATCCCACCCATGCCCAGTACGGCGGCGCCCTGTCGCGGGCCGAGCAGGTGGCCTTGATCGTCCAGGGCTGCGGGGCCGAGGGGCCGTGCCGCGACTATCTGGCCAACACCGTCGCCCACCTCGACGCCCTGGGCATCCGCGACGGCTTGATGCATTCCATGCTGACCGCAGTCGATGCGGCTTTGGAGGCTTCCCCATGACCAAACCCCACTTGCTCGTCGTCGAAGGCAACACCGCCGACACCCGCACCGCCCTGGCCGAGGCCGGGTGCCGCGTGTCCGGGCCGCTGTACGCCGACACCCTGCGCGGCCTGTGCCCGCAGGCCATGGTGACCCTCCTCAATGCCGCCGATGGCGACCACTTGCCGAAGGGCGTCGGCCTGGGCGATTTCGACGGCGTGGCGTGGACCGGCTCGGCCCTGAATGTCTATGACGACACGCCGGGCACCCCGGTGCCGGCCATCCGCGCCCAGGTCGAGCTGATGCGCGAGGCCCTGGCCGCCGGGGCGCCGGTGTTCGGAAGCTGCTGGGGCCTGCAGGTCGCCACCGTGGCCACCGGCGGAACGGTGCGCCGCAATCCCAAAGGCCGCGAATTCGGCATCGCGCGCGGCATCAAACTGACCCAGGCCGGGCTGACCCACCCGCTGTATCGCGCCAAGGGGCCGGTGTTCTCGGCCACCGCCATCCACTTTGACGAGGTCGAAAGCCTGCCGCCCGGCGCCCTGCTCCTGGCCGGCAACGCCATGAGCACCATCCAGGCGGCCGAAATCCCGTGGAGCGGCGGCACCTTCTGGGGCGTGCAGTACCACCCGGAATTCGACATCGCCGAGATCGGCCTGTACGCCCGCCGCTACGCCGAGGGCCTGACCCGCGAAGGGTTCTTCGCCGCTGCCGGGGACGCCGAAGACTGGACCGCGGCCTGCTTGGCGCTCAAGGCAACCGGCCGCCGCGACCTCGCCTGGCGGCTGGGCGTTGACGCCGACATCCTCGACGAAGCGCGCCGGTTGCATGAACTGGACAACTGGCTGAACGTAATGGTGCTGCCGCGAGCGGCGCGGCGGTAGAGCGGGAAGTCGACTCCAGCCGGGCTCTGCCCGCACCCGCAAGCAGGCCAGCCTCCTTGACCTCATGGCGGGGCGGGGGGCAAAGCCGTGCGCAGCGCATCAAATGCCGACGTCCTCTGCCTGCGGCGCAAGTTGAAGTCTCCAAACCCCCTCATGGGATCCAAGGGCCGCTCGGCTCTTCCCTTCCCTTAAGTCAGTGCCCGGCCACAGGGGTTCACGGAGCGCGACCGGGGCCTTATGGTGGGCGTTCTCGTTCCCGCCCCCCGCCCCCCGCCCCAGGAGAACAGCCCCCATGGACATGCGTTCAATCACCGCCCCCCTCGGAGAGTTTTGGGCCGTCGTGGTGGAGGTGTGGCGCAACGGGGTGTTCGGGGCGGACATCGGCCGCCTGCTGGTGGCCGCCGCAATCCTGATTGGGTTTCTCGTCCTGCGCCGGTTGTTCACCCGCTTCGTGGTCAAGCGCCTGCTGGCCTGGACCGACCGCACCGAAACCCCGGTTGATGGTCAAATGGTGCGGGCCGTGGAGGGGCCGATCCGGTTCCTGCCCGTGGTGCTGGGCGTGTTCTTCGCGCTGGAATACCTGTCCCCGGACGGCACATTCGCGACCATCGGCGCCAATCTGGTGCGGTCGATGATCGCCTTCACCCTGTTCTGGGGCCTGCGCAATCTGGTCGATCCGCTGTCGTTCCTGTTCCAGCGCCTGGAGCGGATATTTTCAGCCGCCATGGTCGAATGGGTGCTCAAGGCCATCCGGGTGGCCTTCATCCTGATCGGCGGGGCCACGATCCTGGAGATCTGGGGTATCCAGGTGGCGCCGATCATCGCCGGCCTGGGGCTGCTGGGCGTCGCCGTGGCGCTGGGCGCCCAGGACCTGTTCAAGAACCTGATCGCCGGCATCCTGATCATCGCCGAAAAACGCTTCAACAAGGGCGACTGGATCCTGGTCGAGGGCGTGGTCGAGGGCACGGTGGAAAACATCGGCTTCCGCTCGACCATGGTGCGGCGGTTCGACCGTGCACCGGTGCATGTGCCCAACGCCAAGCTGTCGGACAACGCGGTGACCAACTTCTCGGCCATGACGCACCGGCGCATCTATTGGCACATCGGGGTGGAGTACCGCACCTCGGTTGACCAGTTGCGCCGCATCCGCGATGAGATCGAGGCGTTCATCCTCAACGACCCGGACTTCGCCGCGCCGTCGGAGGTGTCCACCTTCGTGCGCATCGACCGGTTCTCGGACAGCTCGATTGATATCATCCTGTATTGCTTCACTCGCACGACGGTGTGGCTGGAGTGGCTGAAGGTCAAGGAACGCCTGGCCCTGCATGTCAAACAGGTGGTCGAGGACGCCGATGCCGCCTTCGCCTTCCCGTCGCGCACACTGTACGTGGAACACCTGGCCGGAGAACGGGCCGAGGTGTTCGTGCCACCGGGCACGGGTCCGAAAAGAGATGGGGGCACCAATGGTGTGCCCGATCAACAGCAGGCCCTCGATAAGGTGTGAAAGTTTGGCGGCTACCCCTTATGAACCGCGACGTTCCGATTCCCATGAGGTACCCTGTTGGTGATCGTACACTGGTTCGGAGCGTGCATCGGGTGACAGGATATCCTCCCCAACACCGCCAAATCCCCGCAGCACACCCCCTGCCTATGTTGTCTTGCGCCTCCCGTTCGGGAGGCGTTTTTCGTTTCCGCGATGCTTTCGTTCTTTTCCACGCCTGCCCCCTTCCCTGACCCTGGAGGCTGACATGGCCAAACGATTCCGCCAAGGCACGGCTGACGACGCCAAAGTGCGTGCCCTGTACCCGGACCGCGCCGTCTGGGACCCCCTGCGCGGCACTGCCGAACCGCCGCGCGACAAGAGCTACACGCGCAAGATCCGCCCCCACAGCGACAATCAAAAGGCCCTGATCGAAGCCATCGAGACTTACAACGTGGTGGTGGCCTGCGGGCCGGCCGGCACAGGCAAGACCTACCTCGCCATCGCCAAGGCGGTCGAGGCGCTGGAAGCCGGGGAAGTCGGACGTATCCTGTTGACCCGCCCGGCGGTCGAGGCGGGCGAGAACCTGGGCTTCCTGCCCGGCGGCCTGGAAGACAAACTGGCCCCCTACCTGCGGCCCCTGTACGACGCCCTGAGCGACCGCCTGGGCGGCAAGCGCCTCAAGCAGTTCCTGACCGACGGCACCATCGAGATCGCGCCGGTGGCCTACATGCGCGGCCGCACGCTCAACAACGCCTTCGTGGTGATCGACGAGGCGCAGAACTGCACCTATGGCCAGATCAAGATGTTGCTGACCCGTTTGGGTTGGAACTCGACCATGGTCTTAACCGGGGATCCCGACCAGTCGGACCTGCTGCCCGGCCTGTCGGGGCTATCGGACATTGCCGGCCGCCTGGACGCCCTGGAGGATGTGGCGGTGGTGCGCCTGCGTGACGAGGACATCGTTCGCCATCCACTCGTCGCCTCAATGCTTGCCGTCGTGTGACGACTGCACTGTAGAGCCAAGCATAACGTCGCATAAGATTTCGGGCGGCGGCCAATTTCCCGGTACAGGAGCCCGGCCGCCGCCCGGCATCACTCAAGCGTACTGTTTCCCATTGTGTTTCTATGCCAAACTGCTTAATCCCTTCGTTTGATGTGATGACAACGCGGGACTTTGGCGTAGCGGCGTTCGCGCCCCGATGATGTCGTGGGAGGCAGTGACACAATGACCGAGCAGCGGCAGCACATCCTGGTGGTCGAAGACGATCCAGCCACCCAGGCCCTGGTGTCCGCGTACCTCAAGGACGCCGGTTACACGGTCAGCGTGGCCGCCAGCGGCGAGGCAATGCGCCAGGTCATGGCCCGCAGCCGGGTCGATCTGGTCCTGCTCGACCTCAACCTGCCCGACGCCGACGGCATCCAGTTGGCCCACGCCCTGCGCCGCCAGTCACGAATGCCCATCGTCATCGTCACGGCGCGTTCCGATGCCCGTGACCGTATCACCGGCCTGGAACTGGGCGCCGACGACTACGTGACCAAGCCGTTCCATCCCCGCGAACTGGTCGCCCGCGTGCGCAACGTCCTGCTGCGCGCCGGGACCAAGCCGGTCAATGGCAGCGTGGTCTATCGCTTCCGTGGCTGGGAACTGGATCTGGTGTGGCGCCGCCTGGTCAACCCGGACGGCGAGCAGGTGTCCATGACCTCCACCGAGTTCGACCTGCTGGCCGTGCTGGTCGCTCGGGCCGGGCAACCGCTCGGCCGCGACGCCCTGCTGGAAGCCACCGGCCAACCCGGCCGCGAGGTCAACGACCGCTCCATCGACACCCTCATCAGCCGCGTGCGCCGCAAGTTGGGCGACACCCGTGGCGGCCCGCGCATGATCGAGACGTGCCATGGGCACGGTTACCGTTTCACCGTCGATCTGGAATAACCTCCAAGGTCTCGGCATAAGCCAAGGCCTGAGCCAGAAACGCGTCCTCGGCAAGAAGACAGGCTATCGCCCGAACTCATTTGGAGCGATGCTCCAAACCTCCTTGTTTTCTTTAAAGACAAAGAAAGGGGTTCGGGATTCGCCCCGAGTGGGTGTGGGCGACAGCTCGCCTTTTTCCAATGGGTCGGTTCATTGGGCGGACGGTATTACATCCCTTCTACCGGCTACGGCAGAACAACAAACTGCGTGCCCCGCCAATGCCAGCGCTGGATGCCGTCGGCGGTGCGCGGGCCGGGCAGGGTGCAGTTGATGCGGGTCCGGCCGGGCGGGGGGGTGACGCCCATGCGGACCTCGACACGCGGCCCGACGATCTGCGCCGCCAGTTTCCCCGACGGACCATAGCAAGCGATGCGGTCCAGGGGCAGATCGGGCTGGGTGACCGTGAATCCATACACCGGCGGGGTGCCGCGCACCACGGGACTGGCCGGCATCACGTCGGTGGCCGGCAGCGGCAGGGCGTCGATCACGCGGCGGAAACGGTCGGGGGCACCGTACTGCTCATTCAGGGCGAAGCGCGGCAGGTACCAGCGGTCGTCTCCGCCCCAGGCCACGCCGGAATGCTGGCCGAACGCCGCAACGAACCCCTTGGCGGCCATCAGGTCCATGGCCGCCCGGTCGGCCTCGCCGTAAGGATAGGCAAACGTTTTCGGGCGCAGGCCGAGTTCCTGCTCGAACAGGGCCAGGGCGCGGTCGAGGTCGGCCTCCTGCTCCTGGGGGGTCAGAGTCGGCAGATGAGGGTGGGCGTGCGAGTGGACGCCGAACGTCACCCCCTCGTCGCGCAGGCGCCGCACTTCGTCCCAGGTTGGCGCACCGCCGCCGGTGCCCACGGCGCCACTCTTTACGGCAGCGGTGTTGAGGAACCACGTCACCGGCAGCCCGGCCGCCTTGAAGCGCGGCCAGCCTTCGGTGACGAAGCTGCGGTAGGCGTCATCAACGGTGATGACCACGGCGTTGGGCGGCAGCGGGGTGCCGTATTGCAGGGCCACCACCACCTCGTCCAGCGGCAGGACGGTATAAGGGCCGCTGGTCAGCAGGGCGATGTGGGCCTCAAGCTGCTCGATGCGGATGTTGGTCGACGGTAGTTTTCCTTCGCCGAACCGATGGTACATGAGAATCGACGCGGCCGACGCCATCGAGGCCTGCGCCTTGACCTGTATCGGGGTGATCAGAACGGCCAGGATGAGGCACATCAGGGAGACAACACGCATCGGGCGCACTCCATTGGTTGCGGTATCGCTTCCGCCGCGCCACCTTATGGCGGGGATGCCCCACCGCGACAAGACCCCAATGCACCCAATCCCCGGAGGGAAGCCGTGTCCGTTGCCGATTATACCGTGGCCGAGAGCCTCGACGAAACCGCCCTGCGCCGCCTGTTCCTGGACGCCCGCACCCACAATGGCTGGCAGGACCGGCCCATCCCCGAGGCCACCTTGCGCCACCTGTGGGACTTGGCCCGGATGCCGCCGACCAGCGCCAATTGCAGCCCCATGCGGGTGGTCTTCGTGACCTCGGCCGCAGCCAAGGAAATGTTGCGCCCGGCCCTCATGGAGGGCAACCGCGACAAAACCATGGCCGCCCCGGTGACCGCCATCATCGCCTATGACACCCGGTTCACCGAACTGCTGCCCAAGCTGTTTCCGCACACCAATGCCCGCGAATGGTTCGAGGGCAACGACGCCCTGATGCACGAAACGGCCTTCCGCAACGGCACGCTCCAGGGTGCCTACCTGATGCTGGCCGCCCGCGCGCTGGGCCTGGACTGCGGCCCGATGAGCGGCTTTGACAAGGCGATGGTGGACAAGGCGTTCTTCCCCGATGGACGGTTCAAGTCGAACTTCCTGTGCAGCTTGGGCCATGGCGACCCCGCCGCCCTCCACCCCCGCAGCCCCCGCCTGACCTTCGAGGAAGCCTGCACGGTGGTGTAGGAGAACAGAACAGCGCCGCAGGCATCTTCTCTCCTCTGTGTCCTCTGCGCTCTCTGTGGTTCAATCCCTTCCCTTTCGCCGGACGCCGAAGCGCCTGGAGGAAAGGAAGAAAAGGGATTCACCACAGAGGACACAGAGAACACAGAGAGAATGGAGGTGCGCTGCAGGCGCTCGGATCCCTTCCCTCACCCAACCATCACAGCGACTTCACGCACTGGTCCAGCGTCTTGACCACATCCGTGGCGAAGTCGAGGATTTGGGGTTGAGGGTCGCGTTCCAGGATCATGTGGGCGAAGGTGCGCACGGCCATTTCCGGGCCGCCGGGATCGACTCCGGCGATCTGCTCGCCCGGATCGGTCGGCGGCGCGAAGTTGTGGGTCGGCGGGTGCAGGCGCAGGCCACCAGCCGGGGTCCAGCGCATAACAATCTGGTCACGGTGCACAGCAAAGCTTTCGGCCGGCGGGCGGTTGCCGCGCAGTTCCACATGGGCGTTGACGTCGTCCTTGTAGAGCAGGCGCAGCAGGACGCCGCCCTCGATCACTTCGGCCGAGGCGTACTCCGGCGGCCCGCCGAGCATTTCCAGCACACCGGCCACGCCATCGGCCCCGGCGCTCCAGATCAGGTCGGCCCCCTCAAGCGGCGCGGCGACATGGGTCGTGGTACGGATCGCCTGAACCGGGCCGACCATGCCGCCGATCTCGTTCATGGCCGAGAATGCCGGGTTGAACAGCCACGGATACCAGCCCATGACCACGCCGCCGCCCATGCCGGCCAGACGCTTGATCATGGCGACCTCGGCCGGGTCGTTGGCCAGGGCACCGACGCACAGCACCGGCACGCCGACCGCGAGCGCGTCCTGGATCATCGAGGCCCGCCACGCCGGCGCCACGTCGATCAGCAGGGCGTCGATAAGGGTGGGGTTGATGACCGTCCGCCACTCGGTGCCGCCGGGCTCGGCCCGCCGCGCCACCTGCAAGCCGGGGATCGAGCCGACCAGTTCGGCCAATGCGTCATCGCCCCCGATGATGCCAAACTGCATGGCCTGACCCGGTTCGGCCAGCGCCCCGTCAAACATCGGCTTGTCCATGTCCGAACCCATCGCCGCCGTCCTCCCATGATTTTTTAATATTCGTAAACCATGATATATGGGTTGGACGGCATTTGTCAGCCCCCCAACAGATACTCCCGTTCCGGGGTATAGCTGGCGCCGGTATGGCTAAGGTGGCTGGAGAACAGCACGAAGCGGTCGGCGGTGAAGGATCCCGGCCGCCATGTGGTGTTGGCGGCCACGATGGCGTCAAGCCGCCCGCCGGCCGGCTGGCTGAAGCGGGCCAGGGTGACGTGGGGCATGAAGCGGCGCTTTTCGGGCGTGATGCCAGCCCGCACGCAGGCGCTTTCGACCTTGTCGCGCAGCCGGACCAGGGCGGGATCGGGGTCAACGCCGACATACAGGATGCGCGCCCCCCGCTTGTCGCCGAACCGCCCCAGACCGTTGAGGGCGACCGTGGGCGGCGGGCCGGTGATCTCGGCCAGGGCGCCGTCGATGTCGGCGGCGATGTTTTCATCCACCTCGCCGATAAAACGCAAGGTGACGTGCAGGTTCGCCGGCTCCACCCACCGCGCGCCGGGCACCCCGTTCTGATGCTCGGCCAGAGCGGCGCGGAGGGCTTCAGGAAGGGCGAGGCCGACGAACAACCGGATCATGGGGGCTGCCCTTTCTTAGGGAAAAAGTGATTTAACCACAGAGGACACAGAGAGCACAAAGAAGTGAAGGGGACAAAAGAAACATTCACTACTCGTTATTCTCCCCTTCTTTGTGCTCTCTGTGTACTCTGTGGTAAATAAACTTCACTTAAAGAAACAACGTCAAAACACCCGTATAGGCATACAGCCTGTTGTTATTAATTTCTCCGTTGGCGAAGAAGCCGGTCAAGGGCACCGGCCCAAGTTCCTCTGCAACGATGGACAGTTCGCTTTGGCCGTCGCCAAACATGTTGGGGCCGCGCGCCAGACACGACACGTAAATGGCCCCACGCGCCGGGGTGCCCGCCCGCTTCACCAGACGGCGGATCATGCGGCGCAGGTCGTCTTCGGCGGTGGCCGGATCGCGGCGCACGAACATCATGCGCTCACCCTCGTTCAGGTCGGCCGACACGCCGACGCGCCCGGTGTGGGGGTCCAGGGCGACCAGATTGCGCACCACGTAGTCCTTGGTGTCCGACCCCTCGACCGGCAGGGCGGCGTGGATGATGCCGCCCATCTGGCGCAGGTTAGCGAAGTTCTCCGGCCCCAGGTCGTCCTTGAGGGCCTCGATGGCCGGGCGGCCATCGAGCGCGGCAACCCAATCGCCATCCATGCCGGTGATTTGGCGCGGCGGGCCGATCGGCCGGCAACCCTGGGTCAGCCCCACGGCGACCGGGACAGAGGCCGAGATCAACACCCCGGACAATCCCCCGCCGCATTTCTCGTCGGCCACCTGGGCCGGGCCGCCGGGCGCGGCCGACATGCCGCCGACCAGATAGCACTCCAGGGCCTCGGGCAGCAGGCTGACCAAGTCGTGGACGGCGGCATTGCGCGGATCGCCGTGAACCAGACCGAGCAGCGGCCGTACCGCGTTGTCCCAGTCGTCAAGCGGCGAGTCGTCCACATCCTCGGGCTGGCGGATGCAATGCAGGATGCGGAAGGAATCGGGCGCCAATTCGGCCACCATGATCGACACCGCGCCGATGGCGTTGCCAGCCACCGCGTGATGCTCCACCCCTCGACCACAGATGCCCGACGCCGCGCAGCCAGTCCAGTGGACGACGCCGGTGGCCTCGCGCAGGGCGGCCAGGACACCGTCAAGGTCGGCCGCGAACGGCTCGGTAACGTAAGCAAAGCCCAGACTGTCGGGTGACACCCGGCCGCCCAGCGCCCCCACGGCATCGCGGACGGCGGCGGCAGGGGTGGATCCGGTGGCGGTGGCGGACAGGAAAGGGGTGCCGCTGGTCATTGCGATGGCCTCCCGCGTTCAGCCTCAGGCGTTTCAGCCTTTAGGGCCTGCTGGACGGTGGGCAGGATGCGGCGCACAATCTCGGCCACGCCCTCGGCGGTCGGGTGCATCCCGTCGCTCTGCAAAAGGTCCCGCTCGGCGGCCACCCCGTCAAGGAAGAACGGATAGAGCGGCACCCCATGGCGTTCGGCCAGACGCGGATAGAGGGCGTTGAAGGATTGGGCATACTCGGCCCCCATGTTGGGCGGGGCGTACATGCCGGCCAGCACCACGCCGACGCCCTCGGCGGTCAGGCGCGTGAGGATGGCGTCGAGATTGGCCTCGACCTGGGTCGGGGCGATGCCGCGCAGGGCATCGTTGGCGCCCAGTTCCACGATCACCAGATCGGGCGCATCGCCCAGCATCCAGTCCAGGCGCGCCACGCCGCCGGCCGTGGTGTCGCCCGACACTCCGGCGTTGACGACCCGCACGTTCAGGCCCTGTTCAGCCAGCGCAGTCTCTAGTTGATTGGGAAATGCGGCGTCGTGTGGCAGGTTGTAGCCTGCGCTGAGGCTGTCGCCGAACGCCACGATGGTGTGAGGTTCGGCATATGCCGGGGGGGCGGCCAGCACCGTCAGGCCGACCAGAAGTCCAAGGCCGCTCGCCTTGACGCGGCACCGCAGCGGGCCATATGCCCATAAGCCCAGAGCCTTGAACACAGGCTGAAAACCATTCACGCGTGGGAACGACATGCCATCATCCGATTCGCCGCTTGATCCTACCAACACTGTAGACCTCAGGGACGTTCACGTCAGGCTCAAGGGGCCAGCCGGAGAAATCGACATTCTGCGCGGTTTGTCGCTGACCGCCCGGCGGGGCGAGGCGTTGGGCATCGTCGGCCCGTCGGGGTCGGGCAAATCGACCATGATGATGGTCGCGGCCGGTCTGGAACGCGCCACGGGCGGTATGGTGCGGGTCGCCGGGCAGGAGCTGACCGGCATGAGCGAGGACGCCCTGGCGTTGTTCCGCCGCGCCCATGTGGGCATCGTGTTCCAGTCCTTTCACCTCATCCCGACCATGACGGCGCTGGAAAACGTCGCCGTGCCGCTGGAGTTCGCCGGGCGGCGCGATGCCTTTGACGTGGCGGCCGAGGAACTCCAGGCGGTTGGCCTCGGCCACCGTATCGGCCACTATCCCGGCCAATTGTCGGGCGGCGAGCAACAGCGCGTGGCGCTCGCCCGCGCCTTTGCGCCGCGCCCCCACCTGCTGCTGGCCGACGAGCCGACCGGCAACCTCGACGGCACCACCGGGGCGGCCGTGATGGACCTGCTGATGGAACGCAAGGCCATCCACGGCACCACCTTGATGCTGATTACCCACGATCCCGTGCTGGCCGAGCGCTGTGACCGCGTGGCGCGGCTGGAAGACGGGCGGATCGTCGATCACGGGCTTCATGCCGAAGTGGCAAGCGCATGACCACCTCCACCGTTCCCCCAAAAGACACCTTCCACGCCGCCCGCGCCCAGCGCTACGACGACACCATTCGCCGGGTCATTCCCGGCTACGACACCCTGCACGCCATGTCCGGCCTCATCCTGCACCAGGAGGTCGGCGACGATGCCCACCTGCTGGTGGTCGGCTGCGGCACCGGGGCGGAACTGGGGTTCCTCGGTACCAGCGAGCCGGGCTGGCGGTTCACCGCCTGTGACCCGGCGGCCGGGATGCTGGAGGTGGCGCGCGCCCGCGTCGCC
>LAEA01000050.1 GCA_000961745.1 Rhodospirillaceae bacterium BRH_c57
CCCACAATGCCTCCTGTCGCCATCCACAGAACCAGGGAGAGACCCGCATGTCCGTCGTTTCCGATGCCCGCCAGATCAATATCGGCCTGTCCGAGGACAACCGCATCCGTATCGCCGAGGGGTTGTCCCGTCTGCTGGCTGACACCTACACGCTCTATCTCAAGACCCACAATTTTCATTGGAACGTCACCGGCCCGATGTTCAACACCCTGCACCTGATGTTTGAGGCGCAGTATACCGAACTGGCCCTGGCCGTGGACCTGATCGCCGAGCGCATCCGGTCGCTGGGTGTCGCCGCGCCGGGCTCTTATGCCCAGTTCGCCGCCCTGACCAGCCTCAGCGAGGAAACCACCGTGCCGTCGGCCGAGGAGATGATCGCTCAGCTTGTGCAGGACCAGGAAACCGTGGTGCGCACCGCCCGCGCCGTGTTCCCGCTGGCCGACGAAGCCCACGACGAACCGACCGCCGACCTGCTGACCCAGCGCCTTCAGGTCCACGAGAAGACCGCCTGGATGCTGCGCGCCCTGCTGGGCTGACGGTATCGGGACTGAAAAAAGAGCGGGCTGCTCTGGTATAGAGCGGCCCCCCTGAACGAAAAAGAGCGGGCGGCTCCGGTAGGAGCCGCCCGTGAAGTTGAGGAAGGTCTGAGACAGGAGTCCGCCGCGGAACCGCGACGCATCCAGGCCCTTGTTGTAGCCGCTAATGCGAGGCGTTTGCAACATCTAATTTCCCTTAACGGAATACGGTTTGGCTGTCCGGGCCACGGGGCTAGGATAAGCGCCGTTCTCAACCGCATTCCCGGACCCTGATTTGCCCCCTTCCACCCGCCGCATGATCGCCGCCCTGTGCCTGGCCGAGGTGCTGACCATGCTTGGCGTGTTCGGTTTCCCCGCCTTGCTGCCGGCCTTTCAGGACGCCTGGGGGCTGAGCAACACGCAGGCCGGTTGGGTCAGCGGGGCAACCTTCGGCGCCTATGCGCTGGTTTCGCCGGTGCTGATCGCCCTGACCGACCGTGTTGACGCCCGTTGGGTCTATGCCGCCGGGGCGGGCCTCGCGGCCGTGGCGGCGGCCGGTTTCGCGCTGTTCGCCGAAGGTTTCGTCAGTGCCCTCCTGCTGCGCGCATTGGGCGGGGTCGGCTTGGCCGGCACCTACATGCCGGGCCTGCGCATGATGGTCGATCGCATCCCGCCCGAGTCCCAGGCCCGCGCCGTGCCGCTGTACACGGCGGCGTTCAGCCTGGGCACGGCAATGAGCTACTTCGCCTCGGGCGAGATCGGCGCGGCCTTTGGCTGGCCGTGGGCGTTCGGAATTGCTGCGCTGGGGGCCGGGGCGGCGGTTCTGGTGGCCGTGGTGCAACGGCCGATGACGCCGCAACGCCCCGAAGGCCCCCAGGTCCGTCTGCTCGACTTCCGGCCGGTGCTGCGCAACCGCCCGGCCATGGGCTATGTGCTGGGGTACGCCGCGCATATGTGGGAACTGTTTGCCTTCCGCTCGTGGGTGGTCGCCTTTCTGGCTGCATCGGGCGGTGCGGCGGCGGCTGTGTCGGCCGGCTGGCCGGCTCCAGCCACGGTGGCGACGCTGGGCGCGCTGCTGGCCATGGCGGCCAGCATCGGCGGGGCCGAGATGGCCACCCGGTTCGGCCGGGCGCGGACGGTGATGGTGTACATGGTGCTGTCGGGGGCCATGGCGGCTTGGCTGGGCTTTGCCGTCGGATTGCCCTATGGCGCCCTGGCCGGGCTGACCATCCTGTATGCCGGGCTCATCCAGCTCGACTCGGCAGCCCTCACCACGGGTGCCGTGGAGACCGCCCAGGCCGGGCGGCGCGGCGCCACGCTGGCGGTGCATTCGCTGATCGGATTCCTGGCCGCCTTTCTGGGACCGCTGGCGCTGGGGATGGTTCTGGACGTTGCGGGGTGGGGCTGGGCCTTTGCGTCGGTGGCTGCCGTGGCGTTGTTGGGGCCGCTTGCCCTGGTGTGGGGGCGGGCCGCCCCAAAAGCGCCACTTGCACAGCAGCCTCCGGGCGCGTAGGTGTTGGGGATGTTGAGCGAGCCGCAGGACCCTATTCCCCACCCGTCTGCCCTGCGCGGCCTCGTCGCGGCCGGTCGGGAACTTGTGCGCCATAGTGGCATGTTGATTGTCGGATGGGGTCTGGTGGGCGTCGGGCTGCTTCTGATGCCAACGCCGGTGCCCGTTGGTCTGCTGCTGTTCCTGGCTGGGCTGGCTGTATTGGCCCGCGAATCGGCCGCCGCGCGGCGGGCCATCCGTTGGACCCGCAGCCGGGTGCCCCGCATGTCCGAGGCGCTCAACCGCGCCAAGCCGCGCCTGCCTGTCGGCCTGCGCACGCTCATCGAAAGCACCGATCCCATTGCCGACCTGGCGCCGGGTGAGTAGGGCCGTCTCCTAACGGAACCGGGTCAGGGCCCGCTCATAGGCGTCCTCAAGATCGCGATACGCCGCTTCGGCCGGCGTCTGGCCGTCCGAGGCTTTCCGTTCGGCGTCGCGGGTGTTGGAGGGGTCCTTGGTCGCTGCGGCGTGCGTTTCCGGGCTTTCCGCCAGATGACCGCGCACCACGTCGCGCCGGTTGCGCAGGTCATTGATGAGGTCGGCGACGGTGTGTTCGCCCGGCGTGGCCTGGGCCTTGGCTTCCAGGGCCTGGATGCGGCTTTCCAGATCGGCGAATCGCTCGGCCAGGGGCCGGGCGCGGGTGGCTTCGGGGCCTTTCATGCGTCCTCCAAAAACACTACTCTCTCACCGCCGATTGGCCCGGCACCGCCGTGCCGTCCATCAGCCCAACCAGCGAGTCCTCGCTGTCGTTGAGGAGCACCAGCGGCCCGACGATCAAAAGTGTGAGAATGAATGCCGCGATCAGGGAACGGCGGCCTTGCTCGGTGGAGTTTTCCCAGTTCATGCCTATCCTCCCTTGCGCCCGGTATTGCCTCCAGAACGATCCCAATAAGGAAACGCCGCCAGTGGCATGAGGGTTCATCCACGGGCGGCGTCCAAAGGACTCAGGGACGGGCAAAAGGAAGCCCTAGCGCTTGGCGTCCTTGGCTTCGCGTTCCAGGCCGGCGCCGGCTGCCTGCATGTCCTCGCCGGCGCCTTCCATGGTGTTGCAGGCCCCCAGGGCGAGGACCGCGCTGGTTGCCGCCACCGCCAGGGTCATCGACCAGCGGCGCGATTTGGACTCGGATTGATGGCTGTTGGGGGTACGCATGTGCGTTTTCTCCGTCTTGTGGTGTCTGACTGACGGAGGAACGTGTTGGCGCGATGGCCGGTTGCTTAATGCCGCCCTTCAACGCCCTCGGGGATGGCTCCGGGCGTGGACGGCGGCCAACTGCGTCGTGTCGATCTGAGTGTAACGCTGGGTCGCGGCCAGCGAGGTATGGCCGAGCAGTTCCTGAATGGTCCGCAAATCGCCGCCTCGGGTCAGCAGGTGCGTTGCAAAGCTGTGGCGCAGGGCGTGCGGGGTGGCCGTCTCCGGCAACCCGAGCAGGGCGCGCAGGCGGCGCATCTGGCGCTGCACCACGCCGGGATTGAGCCGCTTGCCGCGCGCCCCGACGAACAACGGCTGGTCCGGGCTGCGGTCGTAGGGGCGGCGGGCCAGATAGTCCTCCACCGCCTCCTGGACCAGGGGCAGGACGGGAACCAGACGTTGTTTTGACCCCTTGCCGGTGATCCGCATGGTGTCGCTGGTAGGCGCGTCGTCGATGTTGAGGGCCAGGGCCTCGCCCAGGCGCAGGCCGCAACCGTACAGCAGGGCGAGCAAAGCCAGGTCACGCGCCGCCTGCCAGGGTTCCTCCTGGAGTTCCTGGATGGTCAGTAGGGCGTCGCGCGCCTCGTCCTCGGCCAGCGGGCGGGGCAGTTGGCGCGGCGGGCGCGGGCTGCGTACCGTGGCGATGGCCGGATTGGACAGCCGCCCGGTACGGTCCAGGAACTTGAAGAAGCCGCGCAGGGTGGACATATGGCGGGCCACCGACGGCCGCGACAGCCCTTCGGCCGTGCGGGCCGCCAGATAGGCCCGGAAGTCGGCCGCCGTCATGGCGGCCAGATGGTCCATGTCCGGTTCGTCGCCCACATGGTTTTGCAGGAAAACCAGGAAGGCGGAGAAGTCGCGGGCGTAGGCCGACACCGTATGGGGCGACGCCCGCCGCTCCGCCTCCAGCCAGTCCAGCCAAGCGTCGATGACGCCGCGCAGGGCCGGACTGGCTGGAAAGTAAACGGGTGGGCGGTCCATGTTAGCGGGCGACCCAGCGGCGGATGCCATGGCCGACCACGGCGGCGAGGAACGACAGAAGTTCCGTCGCCTGCCCGTCGTGGAAGGTGTCGGCGTGGCGGCTGCCGAGCGCCATCAAGGCCGGCGGGAGGTCATCGCCAAGTGGCAGGCGGACCAGGGCGTCCGAGGCGACCAGCCCATCGCCCGACCCGTACAGGGCCGGTTCCTCGCCGACCACGGGGCGCAGGCGGGTGGCCTTGCCGGGGCCGAGCAGGCGGTCCACCGCGCCGGCCTGCAATTCCTGCACATAGACCGCCGCGCCCTTGGGCAGGCCGGGCTCGAAGCACAGCATCACGAGATCGACCTGCAACAGCGGCGGCAGGTCGTCGGTCACGGCGCGCACGAACACCTCGAAACTGTCGGCCGCCAGCACCGCCAGCACGGCGGCATGGGTGCTGTTCTGGGTGCTCATGTTGTTGCGGGCGTTGAAGATCAATTCCTCGGCGCCGCTGCGCATGGTGTCCAGTTCGGCGCGCAGGGCCCGCAGGGTGTGTGCCTGAAGATCGGTAATCCCGTCGCCCAGGTCACGGCCCGGCAGCACCTCGGCGGCGATCTCGGGATTGTCGCGCAGGAAGTCGGGGTGGGCGCGCAGATAGGCCGCCACCTGATCGGCCGAGGGCAGGGCGGGGGTGCCGCCCTTTTCGGCCTCGTCGCCGGTCTTGCGGGTTGCCATCGGTCAGGCCCCCAGGATCGTCTGGCCCGACTTGGCCCAGTCGTCCATGAACCCCTTGAGGCCCTTTTCGGTCAACGGATGGTCGAACATCTGGCGCAGCACCTTGGGCGGCATGGTCGCCACATGGGCGCCGATGCGCGCCGCGTCGGCCACATGCATGGGGTGGCGGATGGAGGCGGCCAGGATCTCGGTCGTCAGGTCGGGATAGTTGCCGTAGACCTCGGCGATCTCGGCGATCAGGCCCATGCCGTCATGGCCGATATCATCGAGCCGGCCGACGAACGGCGACACGAACGCCGCCCCGGCTTTGGCGGCCAGCAGCGCCTGGTTGGTCGAGAAACACAGGGTCACGTTGACCAGCCCGCCGTCGTCGGCGATGGCGCGGCAGGTCTTCAGGCCGTCGGGCGTCAGCGGCACCTTGACCGCCACGTTGGGGGCGATGCGGCGCAGGACGTCGGCTTCCTTCATCATGGTCGGGAAGTCCAGCGCGGTGACCTCGGCGCTGACCGGGCCGGCGACGATGTCGCAGATTTCCTTCACCAGATCCAGGAACTTACGTCCGCTCTTGGCAGCCAAAGTCGGGTTGGTGGTCACGCCGTCAACCAGGCCGGTGTCACACAGCTCGCGGATCTCGTCGAGGTCGGCGGTATCGATGAAAAACTTCATGGAAGCGTGCATCCTGCTTTTAAGGAACGCGCCGTCGTTGGCGGCGGCCATTGGCGGCGGGGGAAAGGCCGGTTAAGTTTAGCCCATGCAGACCGCCGCGCCCACCCCCCGCCGCCATGATGTTGCAGTGCAGCCCGACGCCTTTGCGGCGGGCGCCCTGGTGGCCGTGCTGTTGCCGCTGCCCTTGGCCGGTCCCTATGACTACCGCGTGCCGCCCGACGTGGTGTTGCGGCCGGGCGACGTGGTGACCGTTCCTCTGGGCCGGCGCCAGGAGCGCGGCGTGGTGTGGGGGCCGGGGGCGGGGACGGTTGACCCGGC
>LAEA01000036.1 GCA_000961745.1 Rhodospirillaceae bacterium BRH_c57
CCGCCCACGACCGCATGGCCGTGGCCTCGGCCGAAGCGCGCACCGCGCTGCGGGAACGCGACGAGGCCTGCGCCCGCCTGACGACCGAACTGACCGAAGCGCGCGACCGGTCCGAAGCCGTTGGCGAGGCTCTGGCGGCGGCGCGGGCCGACCTGTCCCGCATCGAGGAAACCCTCGCCCAGGAACGCCGTGCCGGGCAGGAAAAGTTGGATACCCTGCTGCGCGCCCGCGAGGAGATGACCGCCCAGTTCAAATCCCTGGCCGGCGACATCCTCAAGCAGCACGGCGAACAGTTCTCCAAGGACAGCGGGGCGCGCCTGGAAAGCACCTTGGCCCCCCTGCGCGAGCGCATCGAGGGGTTCCAGAAGCGCGTCAACGAGATCTATTCCGACGACACCAAGGGCCGCTCCGAACTGACCGCCCAGGTGCGCCAGCTCATGGAGCTGAACGCCCGCATGAGCCAGGAAACCACCAACCTCACCAAGGCCCTGAAGGGCCAGAGCCAGGTTCAGGGGGCGTGGGGCGAAATGATCCTGGAACGCATCCTCGAAGGATCGGGGCTGCGCAAGGGGGAGGAATACGTCACCCAGGACAGCTACACCGACGACGAGAACCGTCGACTGCGGCCCGACGTCGTCGTCCGGCTTCCCGGTGAGCGGTGCGTCATCATCGACGCCAAGGTGTCGCTGACCGCCTACGAACGGTACGTGTCGGCCGATGACGACCTGACCCGCGACCTCGCCCTCAAGCAGCATGTGGCGTCGCTGAAGTCCCACATCGCCGGGCTGGCCCGCAAGCCCTACGCCGACGTGGTGCAGGGCTCCATCGACTACATCCTGATGTTCATCCCCATCGAAGGCGCCTTCGCCGCCGCCCTGTCGGCCGACCGCGAATTGACCGAACTGGCGATTGCCAACCGCATCGGCCTGACCACGCCGACCACCCTGGTCACCGCCCTGCGCACGGTCAGCCACCTGTGGCAGGTCGAGCGCCGCAACGCCAACGCCCAGAAGATCGCCGAGGAAGCCGGCAAGATGTACGACAAGTTCGTCGGCTTCGCCGAGGACATGGTCAAGCTGGGCACCCAGATCGGCACCGTCCAGCAGACCCACGCCGGGGCCATGAACAAGCTCACCGACGGCAAGGGCAACATGGTCGCCCGCCTGGAACGCCTCAAGGGCATGGGCATCGCGCCGAAAAAGGACATCCCGAACCGCTTGGTCGAAGACGCCGGAGTCCGCGACGACGACTTTGACGACATCCCCGACCGGCTGCCCCTGGCCCCGGCTGATGTGGAGTGAGGGTGCGAGTAGAGGAAAAGCGGGCTCTGCGCGCAACGCAGGGCCGTTCACGAGGTCAAGGGACCGCTCGACTCTTTGCGGGTGCGGGCAGAGCCCGCTCTTTTCACCAACCACCCCACTTAGCGGCCGGGTGGGCCTGAGAACTGAATGTTTATGACGAGCGCCCCGCCGTCGGTATCCGGCAGCGGGGCGCAAGGTTGTGGAATAAACCAAAACCCGGTCATCAGTCGGCGGGACGCGGCTTCACCGGATCGGACATAACGCCCGGCGTGGCATCAAGACGGCTGCCGCCCTCACCAGCATCAGGCGCAACGTCCTGGCCCTGGGGCGTCGCAACCGGGCGCGTTTCGCCGGTTTGGGCCTCACCCGTCTGCCCGGCGCCTTCGCGCTCGTCAGGGCTCTGATACTCCGGCATGGCGGCAAGTTGTTCATCGGCCATGGTGACGCGGATTTCCTCGCGCGACACCTGGAGTTGATCGAAGCGCAGGGCGATCTCCTTCTCGCCCATGCCCAGCCAGCCGCCGTGGCCGAGCACCACGTGGGTGGGCTGGCCTTGCGCGTCGATCAGCACATTGTTGATCTGGCCGACCTCCTCGCCGCCCGTTCCGATCACGTCCTTGCCGATCAGCTCGAACGCACCGGCCGGGGCGCCAGCTTGGGCCTGAGGAGAGGTGGTGGTTGTCGTGGTGGTGGTCGCGCCGGGCGCCTCGCCGTGCTGGTCGGCCAGGGCGCCGCCAGCAAACAGCGGAACGGCCAGGGCGGCGGAAGCAATCAGTGAGGTGCGCATGCTTGCATCTCCTCCAGTTCAGGGGCGGATTGAGGCCCTCCAGGATCGTTGCCCAAACAACGGCGCGAGGCTCGAACCCGTTGCGCGGCGAGAAGCATCTTCGGGCGTATGCTCCCCCCTTCCGAGACCTCCGCCCGGCGCCGGGCCAAGGGTCTGGGACTCAGGGGCTGGGGCTTCGTGTCAGTCGGCGGGCCGGCCTGGGTCGGCCACGGTTTCGGGCATGGTTTCACCCTCCATGGCCGGCACCTGGACGGTCGAGCCTTCGGTCGGGTCCCCATAGTCGGGCAGTTCGGACACCTGGGAGCCGGTCAGGTCAAGCATCACACGATCACCCTCGACCGTAATATTGTCCCCATCGACGGAGACTTTTTTGGCGCCGTCACCCAGGATACCGCCTTGGGACACGATCAGGCTGTCGATGTCGCCGTTGGGAAGGGTTTCGACCCGCTCGACCTCGCCGATGGCTTCGCCGGCCGAGTCATAGACCGTCATGCCGCTCAGATCCTCGGTCTGTGTGGACATCGCGGTCTGTCCGCCGTCCATGATCGCCTGGTCGCGGGCGTGGTAATCCTGCTCCAAGGTGCTCGGCTTGGACCCCGGATCGGGAGCATTCTGAGCCAGCGCGGCGGTGGAAGCCATGAGCACGGCCACCACGGCCGGGATGGCGGAAGAGATGAAGGGCTTGCGCATGGGAGATCCTTGGTTGTTGGAAACACGTCCAACAACGGCCTGCCCCGGCCCTGCCGTTGCGCGGCCATTTCGCGGCAAAACCAAGGCAAGCCCTGGCGCCATCCCCGTACGTTCACGGTTCAGATATCGGGTCCCTGCCCGGCCGAGGCTACGCCGGGGGTGCTCAGCCGCGCGGATCGGTACGGCGGAAGGCGGGACGGGCCAACATGTCGTTCAGCCATCCGGCCAGGGCGCCGTGGCTGTCCTGCCAAGCGAGGTCGGGCAGGCGGAAGTCCAGGTAATCAAGCGCCGAGGCGACGGCGATCTGGCTCATATCCAGGGTGCCCGACAGCGCCCCAAGGTCGCCCTCGGCCACCGCCACGCCGCGCGTGATGGCCTGACGCCAGCGGTCCAGCCACATCTGCGACCGCTCGCCCTCCGGCCGGCGCCGTTCCATCACCGTAGACAGCGCGGCATCGAGGATGCCATCGGCCAGGGCCTGACGGCGCAGGGTCTGCCAGCGGGTGTCGCCACTCTCGGACAGCAGGCGCGGACCCGGCCCCAGGCTGTCCAGATATTCACAGATCACCCGGCTGTCGTACAGCGACGCCCCATCGTCCAACACCAGCGCCGGAACCTTGTGCAGCGGGTTTTGCGCCACAAGGTCGGCGTCGGGCTCCATGGGATTGGTCGGGACCTCGGTGACACGGTCCTCAAGGCCTTTTTCCGTGATGACCACCCGGACCTTTCGGGCATAGGGCGAGGTCGATGAGAACAGCAGACGCATTCCGGGGGAGACTCCATTTACAGGCGGGCCAAAACGCTGAACTGGAAGTGCTGGACAGCCCCGGTGGGGGTATGGTGGGTCTCACTCAGGCTGTCGATCAGGCGGAACCTGGCGCCCAGTTCGGCCGCCAGCGCCTCGGGGCTATAGCGCACCACCGGCAGGCCGGAGCATTTCTGCGGGCCGTCCGGGGCGAAGGTGCCGATGATCGCCCGGCCGCCGGGCTTTACGCCGGCCTCCAGCGCGGTGCGATAGGCGGCGCGGTCAGCGGCCTCGGTCAGGAAATGGAACACCGCGCGGTCGTGCCACACGTCAAAAGCCGCCGGGGGCGTCCAGGCAGTGATGTCGGCCGCCACCCACTGCACGGTTTCTGCGTGGCGGCCCAACCGGGCGCGGGCCTGATCGAGTGCCGCCGGGGCGATGTCGAGCATGGTCAGGTTGGCGTATCCCGCCGCCAAAAGGGCATCCACCAGCCGCGACGCCCCGGCGCCCACGTCGATGATGCGGGCGTCGGTGGGCAGGCCGTCCCGCGTGATGAGCTTCAGCGACGCCTCCGGCCAGTCCTGGAACCAGCTTACGGACTCTTCGTCCTTGGTGGTGTAGACGTTCTGCCAGTGATTTTGGCGGCTGGTCATGCAGGGCTCCCTATTGGGGTGCAGCGGCTCCAATGATTGGACCATTACTATACAAAGTCCACGGACACCCCTTTTCCTAGCGGTCGCTTCCGCATAATCTTTGCAGCAAGCCTCCTAAAGACGAAGCTCTCTCTCGGTTGCAGCCGAGAGAGAGCTTCAGGAGGTGACGCCTAGGGCCGTCAGTGCCCTACCTAGGCCAACCCTGCCTGAATGGTAGGGCGCCGACGGCCCTTCTGTCAACGTCAGTTGAACAGGAGAACCCAATGGATGACGTCATCGTCGCCTTGGCGTACTTCATCCTGGCCTTCCATTACATCGTGAAGGCAGTCGGATGACCTTGGCCCGTCTTCGTGCAATCGTTTGCACGGAGACGGGTTCTTCTCTCACGGTCAGCTTCTGCGCCGCCCCTGGGTGCGGGACTTCTTGGCAGCGGCCGCAGTACCCGACGCGGTGCTGGACCTTGGTCCTTGCAACGTGCTGCCCCCCACCGGCATGTCCAGTTCCAGGGCCTCCAGGCGGCGGAGTTCGTCGCGCAGGCGGGCGGCGTCCTCGAATTCCAGGTCGGCGGCGGCCTTGCGCATCTTCTTTTCGATGTCTTCGATGGTGGCGCGCAGGTTGTGGCCGACCAGATGCGGTGCGTCGAGCACGCCTGTTCCCACCGTCATGTAGTCCTGCTCCGCCACGTCGCGGACCACGTCCGAAATCCGCGAGCGCACGGTTTCCGGCGTGATGCCGTGTTCGGCGTTGTAGGCCTGCTGACGTTCGCGGCGGCGGTTGGTTTCGGCCAGGGCACGGGTCAGGCTGTTGGTCATCTTGTCGGCGTAGAGGATGACGCGCCCCTCGACGTTGCGGGCCGCCCGGCCGATGGTCTGGATGAGCGAGCGTTCCGAGCGCAAAAACCCTTCCTTGTCGGCGTCCAGAATGGCGACCAGGGCGCATTCGGGAATGTCCAGGCCCTCGCGCAGCAGGTTGATGCCCACCAGAACGTCAAAGGCACCCAAGCGCAGGTCGCGGATGATCTCGATGCGCTCCAGGGTTTCGATGTCGGAGTGCATGTAGCGCACCCGCACGCCGTGTTCGTGGAGGTATTCGGTCAGGTCCTCGGCCATGCGCTTGGTCAGGGTGGTGACCAGGGTCCGTTGGCCCTTGGCGGCACACAGCTTGACCTCGCCCAGCAGGTCGTCCACCTGATGTTCGACCGGGCGGATGAGGCACACCGGATCGATCAGGCCCGTGGGGCGGATGACCTGTTCGACGAACACGCCGCCGGTGCGGTCCATTTCCCAGTCACCGGGCGTTGCCGACACGAAGATGGTCTGCGGCCGCATGATGTCCCATTCCTCGAACTTCAGCGGCCGATTGTCGATGCACGACGGCAGGCGGAAGCCGTAGTCGGCCAGGGTGCTCTTGCGGTTGAAGTCGCCCCGGAACATGCCGCCGACCTGCGACACGGTCACATGGCTTTCATCGACGATCAGCACGGCGTCCTCGGGCAGGTACTCGAACAGTGTCGGCGGCGGTTCGCCGGGCTTGCGGCCGGTCAGATAGCGCGAGTAGTTCTCGATGCCCTTGCAGTGCCCGGTGCTTTCCATCATCTCCAGGTCGAACACGGTGCGTTCGCGCAGGCGTTGGGCCTCCAGCAGCTTGCCCTGAGCCTCGAACTCGGCGAGGCGTTCCTGAAGCTCCTCCTTGATGTGCTTGGCCGCCTGGGACAGGGCCGGGCGCGGCGTCACATGGTGGCTGTTGGGATAGATGTCGATCTGGTTGAGGGTGGCGCACTTCTCGCCGGTCAGCGGGTCGAACTCATAGATGCCGTCCACGTCGTCGCCGAACAGGTCGATGCGCCACGCGCGGTCCTCGTAGTGGGCGGGGAACAGTTCGATCACGTCGCCACGCACCCGGAACGCCCCGCGCGCAAAGGCCATGTCGTTGCGCTTGTACTGAAGCTGCACCAGGTCGCGCATCAACGCGTTGCGGTCCACCGTGTCGCCGGTCTTCACCCGCACGACCATCTGCGAATAGCTCTCGACCGAGCCCAAACCATAGATGCACGACACCGAGGCCACGATGATGACGTCGCGGCGTTCCAGGATGGCGCGCGTGGCCGCGTGGCGCATCCGGTCGATCTGCTCGTTGATGGAGCTGTCTTTTTCGATGTAGGTGTCGGTGCGCGGAACATACGCCTCGGGCTGGTAATAGTCGTAGTAGGAGACGAAATACTCCACCGCGTTGTCGGGGAAGAACTGCTTCATTTCGCTGTAAAGCTGGGCGGCCAGCGTCTTGTTGGGCGCCATGACCAAGGCCGGGCGGCCCAGTTCGGCAATCACCGTGGCCGCCGTGAAGGTCTTGCCCGACCCGGTGACGCCCAGCAGCACCTGATCCCGCTCGTTGGCGAGGAGGCCTTCCTTCAGCGCGGCGATGGCGGCCGGCTGGTCTCCGGCCGGCGTATAGTCCGACGCCAGCCGGAATTCCGCGCGGGGACCGGCCGGGGGCTTCTGGTACATGGGAATATGGACGCTCATGGCAGCAAAGATAGGACAGGCGCGAGGGCTGCGCTACTCCACTTGTTCGGATATTGCCGCCTTGGCCAGCCGGCGCCGGAGGCTGCGGTCGCGCTTGAGGTAATATTCGCGGCTTTGCGCGGCGGCGCGGCCGGGAAAGCCGTCTTCCACATAGACGACGCACCACACGCCCCGGCCACGGGTCGCGCGGGCGCCGCCGACCACCTCGCCGTTGTGCTGGCGGACGCGGCGGGCGACGTCGGTGGTGATGCCGACGTAGGTGTGGCCCCGCTCGTTGGCGAGCATGTAGACGCACCATGTGGGGCCGTCCCCCGGTTCCTCCACCCCGTCTTCCTCTCAACCCGTTGGACAGCGGCGGCGGCAGGTCGTACTGTCCGCGCCGCCCCCTTTCTTATACGGTCCCCCAACGCCATGAACACCTTTGACGTCATCATCATCGGGGCCGGTGCCGCCGGGCTCATGTGCGCGCAGGAGGCCGGGAAGCGGGGCCGGCGGGTGGTGGTGCTCGACCACGCGACCAAGGCCGGGGCCAAGATCCTGATTTCCGGCGGTGGGCGGTGCAACTTCACCAACCTGAATGCCGGGCCCGAGGCCTTTGTGTCCGGCAACCCGCACTTCGCCAAATCGGCCCTCAAACGCTACACCCAGTTCGATTTCATCGACATGGTGCAGCGCCACGGCATCGCCTACCACGAACGCCGCTGGGGCCAGTTGTTCTGTGACACCAGCGCCCGCCAGATCGTCGATATGCTGCTCGACGAGGGGCAGGCGCACGGCATGGACCTGCGCCTCGGCCATCGGGTGACCGACATTGTCCAGGGCGAGTCGTTCCGGGTGGAAACCGACCACGGCACCTTCACCGCACCCAGCGTGGTGCTGGCCACCGGCGGTCTGGCCATCCCCCGCATGGGGGCAACAGGCTTTGCCCTGGACACCGCGCGGCGGTTCGGACTGGCCGTCACCGAGACGCGCCCGGCCCTGGTGCCGCTGCGCTTTGCGGCCAGGGATCTGGCGATCCTGTCCGGGCTGACCGGCATTTCGCTGGAGGCCGTGGTGACTTGCGGCAAGCGCAGCTTCCGCGAGGCCCTGCTGTTCACCCATCGCGGGCTGTCCGGTCCAGCCATCCTGCAAATCTCCAGCTACTGGCGGCCCGGCGAGGCGATCACCGTCAACCTGCTGCCCGACCACGACGCCGCCGCCGTGCTGGCCGAACGCAAGCTCAGCCGCCCCAAGGCCGAACTGCGCACCATCCTGGCCGAGTTGCTACCCACCCGCCTCGCCCACGCCCTGGCCGAGGCCCACCTGCCCAACCCGGTGATGGCCCACCTGACCAACGCGGTGCTTGCCCAGGCCGCCGCCCTGCTCAACGCGTGGCGGCTGGTCCCGGTCGGTGACGAGGGCTACACCATCGCCGAGGTCATGGCCGGCGGCGTCGATACCGCCGGCCTGTCGTCCAAAACCATGGAAGCCCGCGCCGTCCCCGGCCTCTACGTCATCGGCGAGGCGGTGGACGTCACCGGCTGGCTGGGCGGGTACAATTTCCAATGGGCGTGGTCTAGCGGCTGGGTCGCCGGGCAGGCGGTATAGCGGAGGCCCCATGGTCCGCTGTCTCGGACGTGTTGCCACCCGTGCCCGCCCGGAGCGGTGCTCCGGGCCTCCTTGTCTTTTTGAAGAAATAAAAGGGGTTCGGGGGCCTGCCCCCGAGCGGGCACGGGCGGCAGCCCGCCATTTTCCGGCACACTCCATTGCCGCCGTATCGCGGCCATGCCACACTCGTTCCGGTTCCCCTGCATCCTCCCCGGAGTTCCCCATCATGCGTGCGTCTCTTGGCGTCGCTTTCGTATGCAGTGTCCTGGCCGGTACGCCGGCGCTGGCGGTTGATCTGGTCAATGCCGACACCCGGCCCCATCGCCTGGAAGTCGTCGAATGGGGCGAGGCCCACGCCTTCACCATTGGGCCGGGGGTGACGCTGTCGGACGTGTGCCTGGTGTGTGTGGTCCGGGTCGTTGACGGGCCAGGAACCTCGGCCGAGGAGAACGACATCGTGGTCATCCGCGAGGGGGTGCCGCGCGTCGGCGGATGAATTTCTTGCACCGGCCCTGATCCAGGCCGACACGATCCTTCAGGCGCCCGCTTTTTTACGTCATTCCGCCGCCAAGGAGCTTCCCATCACCCGGTTGCGGCCGCTGTGTTTGGCGCCGTACAGCGCCCGGTCGGCCCGCTCCAGCAGGGTGGACAGGGTTTCGGACGGAAGGTCCCCCTGAAGGGTCGCGCTGCCGAGACTGATGGTGATGTGGAACACGCCGCTGCACGCATGCCGGGGCGGGTCCACCGGGGCGCGCTCGACCGCCTGCCGCAGGCGTTCGGCGACCAACAGGGCGCGGGCGGTGTCGGTGTGGGGCAGCAAGACGACGAACTCCTCGCCGCCCAGGCGGGCCAGCATGTCGTGTTCGCGCAGTTCCGGGGCGCACGCCTCGACCAGCCGCACCAGCGCGGCGTCCCCGGCGGCATGGCCGTGGACGTCGTTGACCTGCTTGAAATGGTCGATGTCGATCATCAGCAACGACAGCGGCTGGCCATAACGCAGGGCACGGGCGACCTCGTCATCGGCGCGTTCCAGAAAGGCGCGGCGGTTGGCGACGCCGGTCAGGGCATCGGTCCCGGCCAGCGCCCGCAGTTCCACCTCCCGGCGACGCAAGCCGTCCAGGCTGGCCGCAAAGGACCGCACGGCACGGGCCAGTTCCCCGAACTCGTCGGCCCGTTCGGTGTGAGGGACCGTGGCATGGGGGTCGCCCGCCGCCACCCGCTTCATGGCGGTCAGCAGACGTTGCGCCATGGCCACCAGCGATGCCTCAAACAGCAGCACCATGGCGAGGCCAATGATGAGCAGCCCGGTGCCGACGCTCAGGGTCAGCCAGCGGGTCTGGTCGGCGGCGCGGGCGATGGCGGCGCGGGCCTGGAGATGCGCATCCTCGCCGGCCGCCATCAACAGATCCAACGCCGCCCCCAACGCCTCGTGACTGGCTCCGGCGGCACGGAAGGCGGCACGGGCGGCGGCGATCTTCCCCGACTCGGCCAGTTTGACCGAGGCGGTACTTTCGGCCACATAGGCGGGCCACAGGTCAAGGATGAGCGCCCGCGCCTCCGCTTCGGCCGAACCGGAGGGCAACGGCATCGACTCGAGGTCATCAAGCCGCTGGTCCAGACGGGACCGCAAGACAGCGATACGGTCACGGGCCGCCTGCCCCGCCGCCGCGCTGTCGTCCAACAGACTGTCCGCCTCGGCCGTGCGCAAGGCCGAGGCCAGAATATCAATCTCGCCGATCAGCCGGATATCAGGATTGACCGTCGCCGACAGCGACGCCGCCGCATCGTGCAGGGCGTTCATACGGTCCAGCGCCACCGCCCCGAACACCATGAACAGCCCCAGCACACCGAGCAGCGCCAGCCGGGTTTTGAGGCGCAGGGACATTTCCGGGAACGGCCGGTTTGGCATTTGCATCGCGCGGCATGACTCCTGGAGGACGTGACAGTCCAGGAACAACCGCGAAGCGGCTTCCGTGCCCCGCGTAAGGCCGCGCAGAAGGAGTAACGGCAAAGTGCGGGCGGCGAAGGAAAGCAGGCTCTGCCCGCGCCCGCAAGGAGGCCAGCCTCCTTGACCTCGCGACGGGGCGGAGCAAAGCCGCGCGCAGCGCATTGAATACCGACAATCTCTGCCTGCGGCGCAAGAAAAGGGCGAACCCTCTCATGGGTTCCAAGGGCCGCTCGGCCCTTGGCGGGTTTGGGCAGCGCCCAACTTTCCCGCTACACCTGCTCACCGCGCAACAGTCGATCAACCTGATCTTGGCTCAGCCCCTTGGCCGCGGGCTCGGTTTCCGGGGTTTCGGGACCGGCGCCGTGGGGCGTTGGCACGGGGGTGTCGCCCAGGGAGCGGGCGAGGTGGCGCAGCAGGCGCGACACCTTGGTGATGCGCTGGCCGGTGAGGTCCTGGAAGGCGCAGGCCTCCAGCACACCGTCGAGCCGCGCGCGGGTGGCGCGGTCGGGTGCGTGGGCCTGCAACAGCTCGATCAGGCCGAGAATGCGCGTGACCGCCTGTTCCTGCTCGCGCACCGCGAGGTCAAGCTGGCGCACGGCGGCGCCCAGGGCGGCATCGGCCCGCATGGTTTCACCGGACATCCAACCCTCCGTTCAAAGGCGAGTGTACACCCGAATGCAGGCCAAATGCGGGCAGGGTCTTGGCGGCTGAAATGCGAACGGGCCGGTTTCCCGGCCCGTCAGAAGAGGTTAAGCGACCATCATCGCGGCGCCATGACCATAGTCATCTGGCGTCCTTCCATCTTGGGGAACTGCTCGACCTTCACGGTCTCGGCAAACTGCTCCCGCACGCGGTTGAGCAATTGAATACCAAGATCCTGGTGAGCCAGTTCACGCCCGCGGAAACGCAGCGTGACCTTGACCTTGTTGCCCTCTTCGATGAAGCGCTTCAGGTTGCGCATCTTGATGTTGTAATCATTATCATCGATGTTGGGCCGCAGCTTGATTTCCTTGATCTCGATGACCTTGGTCTTCTTGCGCTGCTCGGCCTTGCGCTTCTGCGTCTCGAACTTGAACTTGCCGTAGTCCATGATCTTGCAGACGGGTGGGTCCGCAGTCGGCGAAATCTCCACGAGGTCGAGACCGACCTCTTCGGACATCTCAAGCGCTTCACGGACATTGACCACACCGACCTGCTCGCCATCAGCATCGATCA
>LAEA01000035.1 GCA_000961745.1 Rhodospirillaceae bacterium BRH_c57
GCCGCCACCGCCGCCGCCGCCCCAGGGGCCGCCGCCGCCCTGCTGATTCCAGGCCATATGTTGCGTTCCTTTCTGTCCGGGAGACATTGCTTTCCGGGCTTGCTTTTGCGTTAGAGCGACCTTAAATCGCCAAATCCTAATATAAGTGTGGTTTTAAAGTTGCGCTCGTCACTCTAGAGTGGGGAACCCGAGACGGGCGTGGTGGTCGAAAAAAGCCCCCTTGGCCTTATAGGCCATGATAATTTCCCATGCAACGTGTGGGCAGACAACGGATATCGGTCCGGAGGCGGAGATTTCAAGAATGGCAGGCGTGACAAAAGAACAAGTTATCGAGGTTCTGAGCGGCATCATCCATGCCGACAGCGGTTCGGACATCATCTCGGCAGGCTGGGTTAATGAGGTGGTGGTCCGTGAAGGCCACGTCACCTTTGCCATCGAGGTGCCGCCACAACTGGCGCCTGAACTGGAGCCGGTGCGCAAGGCCGCCGAACGCGCGGTCCACGAAATGGCCGGCGTGTTGAGCTGCACGGCGGTGCTGACCGCACCCCGCCAGCCCGGCCAGGCTCCGGCCGGTGCGCCCGAGCACGGTGGTGCCATGGGCCAGCAGGAACTGCATGGCAAGATGGTGTTGCCGCACGTCAAGCACATCATCGCCGTGGCGTCCGGCAAGGGCGGCGTGGGCAAGTCCACCACGTCGGCCAACCTGGCGCTCGCCCTGTCGCGGCTGGGCCTCAAGGTCGGCCTGTTCGACGCCGACATCTATGGCCCCTCGGTGCCGCGCCTGATGGGTCTGCAGGGCCTGCGCCCGGCAGCCAGCGACAGCGCCATCCTGCCGATGGAAAACCATGGCCTGAAGATCATGTCGATCGGCTTCATGGTGCCCGAGGACGCCCCGGTGATCTGGCGCGGCCCGATGGTTATCGGTGCGCTGGAACAACTCCTGCGTGACGTCGATTGGGGCGAACTGGATGTCATGGTGGTTGACATGCCGCCGGGCACTGGCGACACCCAGTTGACCATGAGCCAGCGCGTACCGCTGGCCGGCGCGGTGATCGTCTCCACCCCGCAGGACATCGCCCTGCTGGACGCCCGCAAGGGCCTCAACATGTTCCGCAAGGTCGAGGTTCCCGTCCTCGGCGTCATCGAAAACATGAGCTATCACATCTGCACGAATTGCGGCCATCGCGAGGACGTGTTCTCGCACGGCGGCGCCAAGAAGACGGCCGAGGAACTCAACGCCGACTTCCTGGGCGAGATCCCGCTCGACATCAAGATCCGTGAAAGCTCGGACGGCGGCACGCCGATCGTGGTGGCGGACCCGGAAAGCCCGCACTCCAAGGCCTACATGGCGATTGCCCAGAAGATCTGGGACAAGCTCCAGGTCGATCAGCGTCCTGCCGGACCGAACATCAAGGTCCACTAAGGCGTTCAAAAAACCCCGGAAAGCGAAAGCCTTCCGGGGTATTTTCAAGGAAAGTCATTAACACAGAGGGCACAGAGAACACCGAGATTTCTGAGCCGCGCGCAGCGCAGGTGCTCACTTCCGGGGTGCTGAATGCCTGCGGCGCCACACCGCTCTCTACTCTGTGTTCTCTGTGCCCTTCTCGGTGTCCTCTATGCCCAAACTGCTTCCGCCACCCACTACCGGCTCATGGTGTGGTATTCGGGGTTGGGGATCATGTCCAGGCCGTGGGCCATGCGGTTGGTGTAGTTGAAGAATCCCACCGTGTCGGTGATGTCGAAGATGTCCTGGTCGGAGAACCCGGCGTCCCGCAGACCCTGACGGTCGGCCTCGCCGATGTCGTGCGGGGTCTTGGTCAGCTTCCAGGCGTAGTCCAGCATGGTACGCTGGCGCGGCTCCAGGTCGGCGATGCGATAGTTCAGCACCATCATCTCGCCAAGCTGCGGGTCGCCCGACAACTGGCGCACCGCCTGCCCGTGGGCCACCAGGCAGTAATAGCAACGGTTGGCCGACGACACGACCACCGCGATCATCTCCCGCTCCAGCTTCGACAGGCCCGACGGCGCCAGCATGAGCTGGTTGTAGAACTGGCTGAACGCGCGCAGTTTCTCGGGGTTTCCGGTGTAGGCTTGCAGCACGTTGGGCACCATGCCCAGCTTGTCCTGGCAAACGGCGAAGTAGCTGGCCATGTCGTCGGGCAGGTCCGGGGACTCGGGCAGGGCGATACGGACGACGTGGGTCGGCTGGGGCATGGGGTTCCTCCATCTTGGTTTTGGTTTGTTTTGGCGTGACTTTTTGGTTTCGCTCGAAACCAGTGTGCGGGAGGATGGACTGTGAGGAAAGGGTCAACATATGCGTCAACACGACATGCGGCGACACAGGCAATGGATGCTGTTCATGCTGGCCGGGCTTTTGATGCTGATGGCGCGGGATGCCTCGGCGACTGACCTGCATGCCCTGTGGCATGAGCGGTGTCAGGGGTGCCACGGCCATGCCGCAGCGTTTGCGCGCGAGCGGTCAAGCCTGGACGAGCAGCGCCTGGGGGTGTTCCTGCGCCGCCACCGTGGTGGCCTGCCCGAGAATCTGGCGGCCGGAATGGCAGCCATGCTGGCGGCCACAGCAGCCGCCCCCGACCGGTTCATGCAAGAATGCCGCATCTGCCACAGTCGTGCCGCAGACTTCGCCCGCGATCATCTGGCGGTGCGCGACGACACGCTGGTTGGCCGGTACAGCGGCCGCGACGTTGCCGAATTTTTGGACGGTCACGCCCGCCTGGACGCCGACGGCGCGGCATTCTTCACCGACCAACTCCGCCGCATTGTTGGCGAGGTGCGGTTTGGGGAATGAGGCGAAGATTTGCGACGAAGCCGGGCGCCGCCATTTCATGGGTTCAAAGAGCCGTTCGGCCCTTTGCGGGTCCGGGCAGTGCCCGGCTTTCTCCTCAAACGTCAGGCCAACGCCTAAAGCGTGACGTCCAGGGCAACGCGGCCGGTCTGGGTCAATTTGACCTGCTTTTTGGCGGTGCGGGCCAGCGGAACCTTGTTTTTCATGCACCAGGCGATCAACGCGGCGCACATGAACACGGCATCAAAGACCTGATCGTTCTGCATCCCGCTGCGGCCCTGCACCCGGCACTTGATTGCGGCGGGGTCCTGGCTGGCGATTTCGACCGAGATGACACGGCCGGGTTCCACGGCGGTGCGTTCCGAACTGATGAACTGGGTCAGGGCCTCCATCAACTCGGGTTCTGTGAAGATCAGGCGGCGAATTTCGGTGGGCATTTAGGGGTGGCGCTCCAGGGCTCAGCCGTGCGGGGCCCAGCCACACTGCGCGCGGTGGCGCAGCAGGTGGTCAAGCAGGGTGACGGCGACCATCGCCTCGGCCACGGGGACCGCGCGAATGCCGACGCAGGGGTCGTGGCGGCCCTTGGTCATGACGTCCACGTCCTGGCCTGCCACGTCTACTGACCGGCGGGGCGTGAGGATGGAGGACGTCGGTTTGACGGCCAGACGGGCCACCACCGGCTGGCCGGTCGAAATGCCGCCCAGGATGCCGCCGGCCTTGTTGGAAAGATAGGTGATGGCGCCGTCCGGCCCCATGCGCATCTCGTCGGCGTTGTCCTCGCCGGACAGGGATGCGGCGGCAAAGCCTTCGCCAATTTCCACGCCCTTGACGGCGTTGATCGACATGAGGGCCTTGGCGAGGTCGGCGTCGAGTTTGTCATACACCGGGTCGCCCAGGCCGACCGGGACGCCGGTGGCTTCGACCTCGACCACGGCGCCGGTTGACGACCCGGACTTGCGCACACTGTCGAGGAAGGTTTCCCAGCCAGCCACGCTGCCCGCGTCGGGGCAGAAGAAGTCGTTGCGGTTGGTTTCGTCCCAGTCCCAGCGGGCGCGGTTGATGCCGTGCGGCCCGACCTGGACGAGGGCGCCGCGCACGGTCACGCCGCCGGGCACCAGGGCGTTGAGGACCTGACGAGCGACCGCGCCGGCGGCCACGCGCAGGGCGGTTTCCCGCGCCGAAGACCGGCCGCCGCCGCGATGATCACGGATGCCGTATTTCTGCCAATAGGTCACGTCGGCGTGGCCGGGGCGGAACTGCTGGGCGATGGCGCCATAGTCCTTGGACCGCTGATCGGTGTTTTCGATCAGCAGGCCGATGGGGGTGCCGGTGGTCATGCCGTCGAACACCCCCGACAGGATTTTCACCTGATCGGGCTCGCGCCGCTGGGTGGTGTGGCGCGACTGGCCGGGCCGGCGCTTGTCCAGCCACGGCTGGATGTCGGCCTCGGTCAACGGGACGCGCGGCGGCACCCCATCGACGATGCAGCCGATGGCCGGGCCGTGGCTTTCGCCGAACGTGGTGAAGCGGAACACGGTTCCGAACGAATTCCCGGCCATGGCGTTATGAGTCCTCAGTCCTTCTTGAACTGCTGCAAAAGCTCGACCAACTCTGGCGCGGACTCGGGCGCCAGCATCCCGACGGTGTGATAGCCGCTGTCCACATGGTGGACCTCGCCGGTCACGCCTGAGGACAGGTCGGACAGCAGGTAGAGGCCCGAGTTGCCCACTTCGTCGATGGTGACGTTGCGGTGCAGGGGCGCATTCAGCTCGTTCCACCGCAGGATCAGGCGGAAGTCGCCGATGCCCGAGGCGGCCAGGGTCTTGATCGGACCGGCCGAGATGGCGTTGACCCGGATGTTTTCCGCGCCCAGGTCGGCGGCCAGATAGCGTACGCTGGCTTCCAGTGCCGCCTTGGCGACGCCCATGACGTTGTAGTGGGGCATGACCTGCTCGGCGCCGTAGTAGGACAGCGTGACGAGGGAGCCGCCCTCCTTCATCAGGGGGCGGGCGCGGCGGGCCACGTCGGTAAAGGAGAACACCGAGATGTTCATGCAATTGGCGAAGTTGCCATACGTCGTATCGACGTACTTGCCCTTCAACTCGTCCTTGTCCGCGTAGGCGATGGCATGGACCACGAAGTCCAGCTTGCCCCACGTCTCCTCGATGGCCGCGAACGCCGCGTCCATGCTGGCGCCGTCGGTGACGTCGCAGGGCAGCAGCAGCGTGCTGCCAATGCTCTCGGCGAGCGGCCGGACGCGCTTTTCCAGGGCGGCACCCTGGTAGGTGAAGGCCATTTCGGCACCATGGGCGGCGCACTGCTTGGCAATGCCCCAGGCGATGGATCGGTCGTTGGCGACCCCCATGATGAGGCCTTTTTTGCCGGCCATGAGTGGGCGGGACACGGTCATGGAACCCCTCTGCGACGCATGAAACTGTTCATTTTACGTTCGGAACGCGGCATCCTACACTAACCGGCACCGCCGTCAAAGCACACGACGCCTCGTTTGCAATTGTTGTTATTCGGCAAGACTCAGCACGAGGACCATTTATGACCGACGACCGTGGCGACTCCATCCTGGTCCGCATCAAGGACAGGGCGGAGGATGCGCAGCGTTTCGCCACCCACCTCATGATTCGCATGGGGCGGGATAATCTATTCGAGGTGGCTGCGGCGCTGACCTACACGTCGCTGCTGGCGCTTGTCCCGCTGATCGCCATCGCCGTCGCGGTGCTGACTGCGTTTCCGGTCTTCGATGAGGTGCGCGGCCAGTTTCAGGTATTCCTGTTCGACAATTTCCTGCCCGATGTCGGGATGGCGGTTCAGGACTACCTGACCGACTTCGTGGGGGCGACGGGACGGTTGACGGCATTGGGTGTCGGTGGCCTTACGATCACCGCGTTGATGATGCTGCTGACCATCGAGCAGGCGTTCAACACCATCTATCGTGTCACCCGGTCGCGCAGTGTGGTCGCCCGCCTGCTGGTCTACTGGACCGTGTTGACCTTGGGGCCCTTGCTGATTGGGGTGAGTTTCTCCATTTCGAGCTACCTCGCGGCGGTCGGCCAGGACATCTTCACCACCCAGGCTGTCGGTCTCTGGACCCGGTTGTCGTGGGTCATGCCCTATGCCCTGACCGTGATCGCCTTCACCCTGCTGTACACCACGGTGCCCAACCGCCGGGTACGGCTGCGTGATTCGATTATCGGGGCGCTGATCGGGGCGACCCTGTTTGCCGCCTTGCGGTATGGCTTCCTGCTGTTCGTTTCCAGTGCCGGCAGCTACGAGACGATTTATGGCGCCCTGGCGGCCCTGCCGTTGTTCCTGCTGTGGATGTACCTGTCGTGGACGGTGGTTCTGGTCGGCGCGGTCATCACGGCGGCCCTGCCGGAGTGGCGGATGCAGCGCGGCCCGCGCCTGTCGGGCGGGGAGATGGAGGCGCGTCTGGCGCTCGCGCTCGACATCATGGCGGCGCTGGGCCGGACCCAGCGTTTCGGACGCGGCCTGTCACGGAACCGCCTGCTGGCCCTGACGGCAGCGGCGGAGGATTCCCTGCTCGCCGTACTGGAGTGCCTGCACACGGCCAACATGGTGGCGAGTACGGCCGACGGGCAGTGGGTCCTGACCCGGCCGTTGAACGAGATCACCCTGCATGACCTGCTGCGGGTTCTAGGATCCGTCGTGCCGGGCGATCCTCCGGCGCCGCGCAATGAAAGCTGGGCCGGGCCGGTGCGGGCCGCCCTGGAGAACGCCCGTTCCGCCCACCAGCAGGCCCTGAGTGTGCGCCTGGACGAACTGGTGCTGCCTCATCCGGAGGCGCCGCATAAGCCGGAGGTGGACATATCTCCCACCAGAAACGTCGGGCGTTAACGCTATCGCGCCATGTTGCGGCCATTGCATAACCCATGTCGTTCGTGGGTTAATGACGGGGCAACCCGGAGAGACGTCACCATGCCGCAGGACAGCGTCACCGACTCGACCCACCACCCCTTGGCCGGCCTTCCCTACGCCGAGCGCATCCGCATCGTCCCGACCACCGCACCGCTCGCGTGGCTGCGCGCCGGGTGGGACGACATGCGGGCGGCGCCGGTGGTCAGCGTCGCCTATGGCTCCATCTTCGTCGCCATCGGGTTTGTACTGACCGTGGGCCTGTCGGCGCTCGACATGCTGTATCTGATGACCCCGCTGATCGCCGGATTCCTGCTCATCGCGCCGTTGCTGGCCGTTGGCCTGTACCACATGAGCCGGCGCCTGGAGCATGGCCAGCGGCCGGGCTTCTGGGCGGCGGTGTTCGCGTGGCGGGCCAACAGCTTCCACATCCTGACGGCCGGCCTGGTGCTGATGCTGTTCCTGATGATCTGGGTGCGCATCGCCGCCCTGATCTTCGCGCTGGTGTTTCCTTACACCAATATGGCGTGGTCGGCCCTGCTGACATCGTTGGCAAGCACCGACGGCATCGTGTTCCTGACTTTGGGAACGGCCATCGGCGGCGGGTTCGCCGTGGTGGCGTTCATCGGCGCGGCGGTCAGTCTGCCGCTGATGCTCGACCGGGGAACGGACGTGTTCACCGCCGTGCTGGTCAGCGCCCTGGCGGTGTTCGCCAACCTTAAGGCCATGGCCCTGTGGGCGGTCATCATCGTCGTGGTGACGGCGCTTGGGTTGCTCACCGGCCTGATCGGCGTCGCCGTCACCCTGCCGCTGATCGGCCACGCCACCTGGCACGCCTACCGCGCCCTGGTGGCGTGGGAGGAGTAGGGCTCGCGGGGGTAGAGGGGTTGCGGGGGTGAGGGGGCTACAAGCAACGGTTCATCGGTAGAGCAGAGACTGATTTCTGCGCCCCGAGAACATAATGATCACTTAGAAAAGCGCACAGGCTCAGATTATACGAACACAGGGGCTCTGCATTCGACGATATTACCCTTTTACATCAGTAGCGTTCTCAACATCATAAAGCTGATTTGAGAGCCGTGAATCCAACCGGTGGTCCAGGAGTGCCTGAAAAATATCGCGGCACGTCTCTGCGCATGGAATAATTTTCGCATTCGTGTCGAATTTGATATTTAGGCCAAGATTTGCATGGTGAGCCTGAAGATTTGCCATGAAGCCAGGGTTTTTATAATGTCCCTTCATCTTAATTGCGGAGGCTCTCCTTAGTTGAATTTTGTTGTCGCCAACATAGGCTATCAGGGGGGCCATGTCCGCAAAAACGCGTGAAAACTCCGGTTCCTGGTTTAAAAGCCGGAAGTCGTCTCGGTGTGCTTCCTTGTAGTTTAATAAAGATTCAAAGCGTAGCTTGTTGCTAACCAGAATGCTATCCCCGAGAATAAAAAAATCGACGGATCTTGATATCGTAAATCCTACTGTATCATCAATGTCTAGTTCTTGTGTAGGGGAGTATACTACCGGTATGGACCACTTTGTTTTTTTGGTTTTCCACGAGTCATCCGTCTTGCGAATGGCATGCAGGGCGACGCCGTTGTGTACAAGCTTTATGCTGTAAAACTCGGTGTTGTTGATGTCTTTGACAGATCCAACCTTTTTTTCTGCAATTTCGTCTGTTGCCTGCTCGACAACTAAGCCGCCATGTGTTTCGAGAGTAGTGATGGAGAGCGCGCTGGATTCATTGTTCTGAGCTAAGAGGCTGTAGGGCAGTGTTTCCTTGATCGCCTCCCGCGCCGTATTAACAACCGACTTGAGCACAGAGCAGAGTTCGTCGCTCGTGTCCACCCACGTTCCTTTAAGCTTGGGATTTTCGCCGGGCTTCTGGTTTTTTTTGAAACACCAAAGAGTTACAGATGCGTTGTCAATATCGAACGCGTGGAGCGCATTGAGGGTCATGAGTTAACCTACTCCTTCACTATCAGGACGTCCTGTAACTGAGCGAAGCGCCTGGTCTGGCCGGGTTGGATGCCGCTTCTACTAAGGGCCAGTCCCGTTAGAGGCCTCTCCGACCCCTCGTGGGTGTACTTTATGTCGTAAAGTCGCCATCCCAGTGCTATAAGAACAGGATTAAATATAATCCTGCCTGACTGGTGGGTAATCCAAAACATCCACAACAAAAAATAATAAAACATAATAATTTATTGCTTTGTCCGTAGTCGAGACCCATAAAGGAAACGATGTATGGCAAGACGTAATTCATGAGATCTGACGGGACGTGTTTGGATTCTTTAATTACAATATTTCTTCTTGTTTTAATTGTTTTTAGAACGCCTATGGTAAGGATTAGACAGGCCGAGGCCGTAAGCACTGCTGCATAGGCAGTTGCAGCGTTGCCCACCTCATAAGTAATATTACATTGGTCTGATGGTGGCCAGACCGACGCGAAATCGCACGAACCTCCCCACGTCGTATCCTGAGCAAGAAGAATAATAGAGAGAGGCAAGTACGAACCCATAAATATGATCAGCGAGGCCGGAATTCGTAGCTGCATGTCAGCTCCCGTAAACGCTAATACCGTTCGTCCAATGAACTGACCCGCTGGAAAAAGCGGGCTGCCGCCCGCGCCCGCTCGGGGTGAACCTCGAACCCCTTTTGTTTCTACAAAGAAAACAAGGAGGTCTGGAGCTTGCTCCAGCCGGGTTTCGGGCGGGAGCCCGTCCGCG
>LAEA01000189.1 GCA_000961745.1 Rhodospirillaceae bacterium BRH_c57
TCCCCATCGGTCTCGGTAAGCGACAATTTCCTCGTGGACTTCAGCGAAACCACCGCTTTCGGCCTGCCAGACACGGTGACCCTCAACAACTGAGACCTTCCTTGGCAAACCCCGCTGGGCGGCAACCCATCAAGCAAGTTGCCCCGACAGGCCGCGCAATAAAAATGGAAACCTGGAAATGTCTACGAAGATCGGCTCTGAGATTCTGCTCAACACGACGACCGTCAGCTCACAGATGGACACCACCGTCGCCGCTTTGAGTGCTGGCGGTTTTGTCGCTGTTTGGGCGGATTTCAGCCGATCTGCCGGAGACACGGATTCCTTCGCCATTCGGGCGCAGATGTTCGCAGCCGATGGCTCCACAGTCGGCAGTGAATTCCTCGTCAACACGACAACGACATCCCTCCAGCAAAATCCGGCCGTTTCCGCCTTGGAAGGTGGGGGCTTCGTTATCTCGTGGACAGATTATAGTAGGAGCTCCGACGATACATCGATCGCCGTTCGTGGACAGTCGTTTGACGCAGCGGGGGCCCAGGTCGGAACCGAAATACTCGTCAACGACATGACGTCGCTCACCCAATTCTATCCCACTGTGACAGGGATCACGGGCGGTGGATATATGGTCGCCTGGGCTGACGACGGCCAGACCGCACCTGACTCCTCAGGTTTCGCCATCCGGGCCCGTGTTTTTAATGCTGACGGGACGGCCCAAGGAGCGGGCTTCGTCGTTAATGACACCACGGCAGGCAGCCAAAGTGAGCCCTCTATCGCGCCGCTGCCGGACGGTTCCGCTGCCGTTATTGTCTGGAAGGACCAAGGGTCGAATTCCGTGGACGGATTGGAGACTTCTATCCACGCCCGTCTCGTCAATGCCGACGGCAGCATGGCACTGCCTGGATTTCTTGTTAACACCTACCACGCCGACGACCAGAAAAACCCTTCGGTGACCGCGCTTGCAAATGACACCTTCGCGGTGGCATTCGAGGACAGCAAAACCACAACGACACCGGAGACGGATCCCTTTACCGGTGACCCCGTTCTCGATCATTTTGGTGAGCCGATTCTTAGCACCACGACAGTGACGACCGGCGTCCGGGTTGAGATTTACCGCACCGACGGCGCACATGTCGCGTCTCATCATATCCCTGTCAACAACGGTACAAACACAGCTGAGCCTGCGATCGCGCGTCTCTCTGCCGACGGACACTTTGTCGTCACCTGGGCAGATGCCGGCGGCAGTCTTGGCGACACTAGTTCGCGTGCGATCCACGGCCAGGTCTTTAAGGCCGACGGAAGCACTCAGGGCGATCCGTTCCTTGTGAACACGGGAACCTTCAGTAGTCAGCAGACGCCCGCGATCACCCTGTTGAGCAACGGAAACGTCGCAATCACGTGGAGCGACGCCGGCAACCAGGGGGGTGGCGACACTGATAGCTTTTCGGCTCGCGGACAAATTATGTCATTTGATGTAACGGCGCCAACGGTCACCACCGTGACCATTCCCGATGCGGCGCTCAAGATCGGGGATGCCGTCACCGTCACCATCACGGCCGGAGAGGCCGGGCTGACGCTAAACACCGGCACCGTCAACGGCGTCGCCGTTACCGGCTTCACCGACGCCGGCGGCGGAACCTATACCGGGACTTACACGGTTGAGGCGGGCCATACCGACCGCACCGCAGGCGACGCCATCCCCGTGAATTTCATTCTGGCCGATGCCGCCGGCAACACCTCCACCGCCTTCACAACGGCCATCGCTCAGGCCTCCGATGCCCTCGACGCCAATGCGCCGGCGGTGGCCAGTGTCACCTCCAGCACGGCGGACGGCACCTACAAGGCCGGAGACGCAATTTCGGTTCAAGTGGCCTTCAGCGAGGCAGTCACCGTCACCGGAACGCCGCAACTGACCCTGGAGACCGGCACCACCGACCGGGTGACCGCCTACGCCTTTGGGTCGGGCGGCACCACGCTGACCTTCATCTACACCGTACAGGCGGGCGACACCTCGGCCGACCTGGACGCCCTCGGCACGGCGGCCCTGGCCCTCAACGGCGGCACCATCATGGACGCCGCCGGCAACGCCGCAACCCTGACCCTGCCCACGCCGGGCACCGCCAACTCGCTGGGCCACAACAAGGCGCTGGCCATCGACACCACTGTTGCTCCAGCCGCCAGTACCCCGGCGGCGCCCGCCCCGGCCATTGAGGACGGCGCCACGGTCAGCCGCACCACCACCACCGGCCCCAGCGGGCAGGCGCAGCAGACCACGGTGATCAGCCCGGTTTCCGCCGACCGTAGCGAGGACCCCACCACCGCCAACGCCGACCGGGCCGATATCGTCCTGGTTACCGACGCCGGGGGGACCACCCCGGCCCTGCGGGCCAGCCTGCCGGCCGGCTTCGGCCTGACCGTGGAAGGTGTGGCTGAGCGTCAGGGCAAGACCGACGCCCTGGCCGACCTGATCGCCCGCATCGCAGCAAAAACCGTCGAGGGCTCTGGCCCACGCACCGAGATGACCAGCGTCGGCCAAGCCTTCCTCACCGCCCTGGTCGAGGGCTCCCAACTTATCGTCCGCACGGTGACCCCCACCGTTGCCTCTGGCACCACGGCCGGTGGCGTGCCGCTGATCATCACCGGCGAGCAAACCGAGGGCCGCCAATCGGCCCTGGTGATCGACGCCTCTGGCCTGCCGTCTGGTACCGTCCTGCACCTCAATGGGGTGGACTTCGCCGCCGTCATCGGCGCCGTCCAGGTGACCGGCGGGGAAGGGCGCAACATCGTGACCGGCGACGACGCGGCCCAATACATCGTTCTCGGCCCCGACGACGACCTGCTGCGCGGCGGGTCAGGCGACGACACCATCGGCTCGGAGGGCGGGCGCGACATCCTGCATGGCGACGCAGGCAACGACACGGTGTTCGGCGGGGCCGACCACGACTTCATCGTCGGCGGCAGCGGTAATGACACCCTGCGCGGCGACGACGGCATGGACGCAGCCTTCTTCCTCGGCACCCACGCCTCCCACGTCATTACGCGCGGTGGTGACCGCACCCTGACCATCACCGACGTGACGGGCAGCAACGGCACCGATCAGGTGGCCACCATCGAGGTCCTGGTGTTCTCCGACCGTATCGATTTGGCCGTGGCACCGGACCTGACGGCGGGCGGGTTCGACCAGGCGGGCTATCTGTCGGCCAATCCCGATGTCGCGGCGGCGGTAGCGGCTGGGACCATGGCCTCAGCCCTGGCCCACTTTCAGGCGTTCGGGGCGGCCGAAAACCGCGCGCCCAATGCCCTGTTCGATGGCACATGGTATCTGACCCACAATGCCGACGTCGCCGCCGCCGTCGCGGGCGGCCAGATGACGGCGTGGCAGCACTACGCCACCTGGGGCACCACCGAAGGCCGTGACGCCGGGCCGTTCTTCGACCAAAGCCGCTATCTGGACGAGAACTCCGACGTCGCCGCCGCCGGGATCGATCCCCTGACCCACTTCCTGCACTGGGGCTGGGCCGAGGGGCGCGCCGCCTATCAGGCCGACACGACCGTCTTCGGCTGATTTGGCGACAATGATGGGGGCCGTAGGAGCCAAGGCTATCGTCAACGCTCCCCCGACACGTCGAGGAACAGCCGCACCAAGGCGGGATTGATGTAGTAATTATGCTTGCCCGCCCGATGCTTCGTCACAAAGCCATGATCGGCCAGCACGCTTTCACAACGCACGTCCTCGCCGGCCTTAACACCGCCGCAGCCCGTGGCCGTCGGACTGATCGGAAGACGGTGGTCAAAGTTGCGCTGCTCCTCAGACCCCCCTGATCTGCTTGACGATGGCAGGGCCCTTAACGGTTTCCCGCTTGCAGCCACAACCGCATCAACTCAGGCAGGGTTCGAATGCCCAGTTTTTCGAGCAGATTGGCGCGGTGTGTTTCGACTGTACGGACGCTGATGCTCATATGGTCGGCGATGATTTTGTTGGCGTGCCCCTCGATCATCAGGGCGGCGACTTCCCGCTCCCGCACTGACAGGCGCCGCAGCAAGGCACTGGCCGATGCGACATCGGCCTGCTGGCGTCGTTGGACATCGTCACGGTGCAGGGCTTCGGTGATGCGGCTGATGAACAGGCCCTCGTCGAAAGGCTTCTCCAGGAAATCCACGGCACCGGCACGCAATGCGCCAACCGCCGAGGAAACGTCGCCGTGGGCGCTGATCAGGATGATCGGCATGCGGTAGCCGCGCCGCACCATCTCCGCCTGAAGGGCTATGCCGTCCATGCCTGGCATGCGCAAGTCGGCCACCACGCACCCCGCCGCATCCGGCGGACAGTGATGCAGGAAGTGCAGTGCCGTGTCATGGGTGGCGACGGAAAATCCCGTCACCTCCAACAAGCAGCCCAAAGCATCGCAGACGGCCGCGTCATCATCGACGATATAAACGGTGGGATGAACGGTGGGACCTGCAATGTCGGTCATGAAAGGTCTCCGGCGGTGGATACTGCCGCGGGCAGCCACAGGCAGAAGCGGGCACCCGTGGTGAAGGTCGTGTCCAACCACAACCGGCCGCGATGGGCTTCGGTGATGGACCGGCAGATGGGCAGGCCCAGCCCCATGCCTGCCGGTTTGGTGGTGGCAAAAGGTGAATACAGGCGGTCGACCATGTCTGGCGCCACGCCCGGCCCGTTGTCCTCGACCTGAAACAGCACTCCTTCTGGCGGCGATGCGCCAACGCGGACAATAACCTCGCGGCGGGTACCGTCAGCAGCGGTGACGGACTCGACGCTGTTGTGGATGAGGTTGAGCAGGATCTGCTCGATCTGAACCCGGTCGGCCAGCACCACGGGCAACGGCTCGGTCAGTTCCGTCCGCAGGTTGACCGCATTATAAGTGGCATCGGCGCGAGCCAGGGCCAAGGCCTCATGGACAATCGCCGCGGCCGGTACCGGGGTCAGGTCGGGCGGCGCGTTGCGCAGAAAGGTGCGCAGGCCACGGATGACCTCGCCCGCCCGTTCGGCCTGGCCGACCGCCTTGTCGATCAGTTCGTGGGCACGCGGCGGCGTATCCGGCCGGTCAAGCAGCCGTTGCGCGGCGCGGGCATAACTGATCGCCGCCAGCAGCGGCTGGTTCAGCTCATGGGCCAGGGCCGAGGCCATCTCGCCCGTCACCGCCAGCCGGGCGATCATGGCAAGCTGGTTCTGGTGATCACGGAGCGAGGCTTCGGCCTGCCGCCGTTCGCTGACCAGGGCACCCAGGAACAAGGCGGTGATGGCGAGCGCCAGCATCAGGGTCTGGTGATAGATGATGGCATCCAGTGGCAGTCCACTCAGGCGCAGCCCGGCAATCAGGCCCCCTTGCAGCACGACGGTGGCCGTGACCGCGCCAGCCAAGCCATGGCTGACCGCCACCCACACCAGGGGCAGGAACAGGATGTAGAACAGATTGAACTGGCCGCTGCCAATCGGCAGGAACACGGCTGCCACGGCGGTAATCAGCGCCAGCCCCTGGACGGCGGCCTGGAAGCTCAGGCGCGGCAGGGCGGGCCGAGTGACGGCCAGGAGGACCGCCGGGGCCACCACGGCGATACCAATGACGTCCCCCAACCAATATTGAAAGGCCAGGATCGGCAGTTCGGCGCGCGGCAGCGCCCCATCGGCACCGAGGACCCCCACCACGCCCACGGCAACCACCGCCGCGCTGACGAAGGTTGCCCCCAGCAGCACCGCCATGTCGCGCACCCGCCCAAAGCCTGCGTCCAGTATGCCATGCCGCCGCAAGACGAGGGCGGTGACGGTGTAGCCGATGAGGATGACGGCGTTGGACCCCACCAGAGCGGCAGGAGAGGCGGGAAAACCCCGCACCACCACGTCGCCTGCCAGCAAGGCAACCGCCACGGCGGGTACCGCGCGTCCGCCGACGATCAGCAGCAGAGCCAGATACAGGCCAGCGGGCGGGTTCCATGGCGTGATGTTGAGGCTCGGCCGGGTGTGGATGAAGGTCAGCCAGTCGAACGGCAAATACACCGCCAGGAACACCACAATCAGCAGTAGTGCCAGGCGGGGCTCGATAGGCGCTGCACGGTGCTCCATGCCGGAAGTGGTGGTTGAAGGAAGCGACATTATAGACTCCGGCGAAGACCGCCCGTGATAACGCTCCCCACCGGGTTTGGCCATTGCCCGCAGGGCGGAGGCGGGCGGTCAGCCCGCAAAGAAAGATTGGGTGCCGTGCGCGGCGATGGCGTTGGACAGGCGCTCCAGGGCATGAACATAGGCCGCCGTGCGCATGGGGGTGGCCTTGGCAGTGTGGATATCCCACACCCGGCGGCCTTCGGTCTCCATGATGGTGCGCAGGCGCTCATGGATCTCCTCAAGGTGCCAATAGTAGCCTTGGCGATTCTGCACCCACTCGAAGTAGGATACGGTCACGCCACCGGCGTTGGCCAGGATGTCGGGCAGCACGGTGATACCGTTGCCTTGCAAGAGGAGGTCGGCCTTTGGGGTCACGGGACCATTGGCCAGTTCCAGCACGACCTTGGCCTTGATGGATCCGGCGTTGCCCTCGTGGATCTGGTCCTCCAGGGCAGCGGGAACCAGCAGGTCGCAATCCAGGGCCAGCATCTCATTGTCGCTAACCATGCGGGCACGGCCATTGGCGTAGGCTGTCACCGACCCCTTTTGCGCCTTGACCGCCTGCACGGCGTGCGGGTCCAGGCCGTCCTCGCAGACAATGGCACCGCGCGAGTCTGACACACCGATGATGCGATAGCCGTCGGCGTGCAGCAAGCGGGCGATATGGAAACCGGCGTTGCCGTAGCCCTGAATGACAACCCGCTTCTGGGTCTTGTCCAGACCCAAATCGGTTTCCAGGTGCTTGATCAGGTAGTAGCCGCCGCGTGCCGTGGCATCGTCACGGCCCAGTGAGCCTCCCAACGCCAGGGGCTTGCCGGTGATGACCGCAGGGCTCGGCTGGCGGACGATGGAACTGTACTCGTCGGCCATCCAGCCCATGATCATGGAGTTGGTGTAGACGTCAGGGGCAGGGATGTCGCGGTCCGGCCCGATCATGCCCGCAAAGGCATGAACGTAGGCGCGCGACAGGCGTTCCAGCTCGGACTTGGACAGGTCGTGGACGTCCACCTTTACGGCACCCTTGCCGCCGCCGTAGGGCAAGTTCATCACCGCGCACTTGAAGGTCATCCAGAAGGCCAGGGTGGCCACCTCCTCCATCGACGAATTGGGGTGGAAGCGGATGCCGCCCTTGGTCGGCCCACGGGTGTCGTCGTAGCGGCAGCGCCAGGCCGGAAAGGAACGGCTGGAGCCGTCGTCCATGCGCACCGACAGGCGCACGCTCAGGGTTTCCTTGGGATAGCGGAGCTTTTCGAGGACTTCCTGATCGACGTCGATATACCGGGCGGCTTCGTCCAGGCGGCTTAGGGCACCGGAAAGCAGGTCATCCATGGTCTTTTCCCTCACACTATGCGCCGCCCCTGCGGCCCAGAGAGGACGGTTGTACTGAGGGAAAACACGGAGTGGAATATCCGCAATTCTACGGAGTTTCCGCAACCCTTTGTAAAACAATGAATTATTCCGGCGGGAAGACTACGTAGTTTTCCGAATGGAGCCCCTTGCCCACCTCTGGCACGGTGGGGAGTGATCTTCATAGGAGGGCGGTGGCGCCATGACCAACAGACCGCACATCTGGATTCAGCAATCGGACTATCGTCGCTTGGCCGCCCTGGCCGGCGCGGCGCCAGAGGCGGAACCTGGCGCGGGCCTGCTGGCTGAGGAACTGGCGCGCGCAATCGTGCTCCGGGCCAACGATCTTCCGTCCGCCGTTGTCCGGTTGGGCGACCGTGTGCTGTTCCGCCGTGACGAGGATTGGTCCCTCGAATGGGGTGAGCTGGTGCTGCCCGACGAGGGCGGGTACCGGGGTGGCTGCATTTCGGTGATGTCGCCGTTGGGTGCGGCAATGATCGGCCTGCGGGCTGGCGCCCGCATGACTTATACCGACGAGGCCGGGTGTAGCCGGTGCTTGGTGATCGAACGTGTGCTAGGAGGAGCTGGATCGTGAATGCTGTTTCTTCTGCCGGCGCCGGTCGGCTGCCGCCCATCACCTTGACCCGCAATGTCGCGGATCGGTTGACAGGCCTCGCAATGACCTTGGAAGACCGCCTGCCTCAGGAGGCGGACTATCTGGAGCGGGAACTGGAGCGCGCAACCATCGTTGCCGATGACGCCCTGCCGCGTGGCGTGGTGACTGTCGGCTCACGCGTGCAGTTTGAAGACCGTGACAGCGGCGTTCTGCATACCGTCACTTTGTGCTGGCCGGCCGATGAGGATGTTTCTGCCCATCGCTTGTCGGTGCTCACCCCCGTTGGCGCCGCCCTGGTCGGCCTCGCGGCGGGCCGGACAATTGCGTGGCAAAACAGGGCTGGAGTGTGGCGCAAGCTTCGCATTGTCGCCGTCACCTGAAACCAGAGCCCTGATAGGGTCGTGCGCCCCGGTATGACAACAAACAAAATAAAGGCGATCATCGTCACATCGAGGCCCGAGCAAAACCCTACGCCTTCACCACTGTGGAAACGTTCGGCGCTGCCGGGGATTTTCAGCGGCTTTCCAGTAGCGACCTGCCTTTGGACCTTCCCGACCGTCGCGGATCTCAGAACAGAACGGCCCATGGTCCGGTGGCGCCCAGCAGCCGAGCGATGAGATAGGCGGAGGCCGCCCCGACCACCGCGTTGAAAACAAGGTGCAGAGTGGTCTGGCGCCAGTCGGCGTCGGCCACGCAGGCATAGGGGAGGACCTTGACTACGCTCAACGGCAGCAGGGCATCGACCGGCACCGCCTCGCCGGTGCCGGCGGCCTCCTCGCGGCGGTTGCAGTGGGCGCGCCAGGCCAGTTCAATCTCGTCCGTCTCCAGGTCCTCGGGTTGCGGCGGCAGCAGGTCAAGGTGGCGGGCCCGTGTCTCCAGATAGCTGTCGCGGGAGGTCAGGGTGCGCAGCACGGCATTGACCTTCAGCGGCTTGTCGCTGGGGATGACGTGCTCGTCGCGCAGCGTCACGGTCCAGTCGTTCCCCGCCAGCCGTTCGCGCAGATCGGCGCGCAGCCACTCCAGGGGCGCGTCGGCCTGTTGGAGCATGACCTCCATGCTTGATTTGCCGACATCACTAAAGGGCATGAACATGTCGTGCCGCCCATCGGTCAGCAGCACGGCCGCCGGCCAGTGGCTGTCGGAGTAGAAGATGGGCTCACCGTCCGGTGCCGGATTGGCCGGGCGGAACGCGATAGAGCTGCGGTAGGACACGCAGGACACCCCGTACACGGGCGAGAACAACGGCTTATCGATTGGCCGCACGGTGCCGACCAGCTCGATCTTGCCTTGCGATGCCGCGCGGAGTGTCTGGGTCGCCGTGTCGGCCCGTTTGATCTGGATTTGGACTTGGTTGTTGGTGATCTGAATCGTTAGCAGGATAATGATCGCCACAAGGACGATCATCGGGATGCGCAGGATCGGCAGCCAGTCGACCAGGGCGAACAGTCCCCACGCGATCAACGCCATACTTACCGGCAGGAACACCCCTGCGACGACCCATTGCAGCGGGCTTATGGTCTGCACCATCGGGCGCCAGTCGCGGCCCACGGTTTGTTCGGCCATCCCCGTCATCTGCTTTCCTTTGCAAAGGGAACGGCCAACATGCCGTCTCCCTTTTTGGGTGTTTGGCGTAGGATAGCCACCGTAGTCGCGGGATCAAGCCGGAATGGCCATGCGGCCAACCAAGAAGAGCGCACGATAGGAGCGCACGGCAGCAAGGGGGGACCCATGAAGGATAGTGACGACAGCACCGGGAGCGGGGGCATCCACCCCGGCCTGTTCCTGCTGGGCGTGGTCGCGGGCATTTTCGGGCCGATCATCGGGCTTTTCGTGTTTGCCGGGCCGGCGGCGGGGGTGGCCGGATTCATGATCGTCCCCACGCTGTTCTTTTTGAGCGAGGCCCATAGGGTCTTTCATCGGGCGCGCCGCATAGCCGACATCCCCACCGCCCTCGTGCGGTCGGCGACCCAGGGTTATGTGGAACTGTCGGGGCGTTTGGACACCAGGGGGAAGGACTTTCCGGTTTCCCCCGTCACCGACACTCCGTCCCATTACTGGCATGTGGCGCTCCTGCGGCGGTCGGTGCGGGGGGATTCCATCAGTGGCCGATGGGTGCCCGTCCGGGAGATGGCCTCGGCGCAGACCTTCCTGCCCTTCCGGGATGACACGGGCGGCGCCTATGTCATGATCAACGAGTTGTACTTCAATCCGGGCAGCGACACCTGCATCGCCCATACGGACCGTACCCGGCTGAAGGCGCGCACCCGCGCCGATCTGGAGGCCTTGCGCGGGCGGATTCCCGATGCGTTGCTCACGGGCGATTTGGGCGACGGCCCCTGGCGGGTGGAGGAACGGGTGCTGCCGGCCGATCAGCCGCTGTTTGTCACCGGCCTTTTCCGCACCGTCAAAAGCAACAGGAATCCGACCCTGCGCGCCCCCTGGGGCGGCCTGCTGGAGGGCGCGGACAGGACTGCGTGGGAAGCCGAGATGCGCCGACTGGAAGGCATCAAGCCGAAGGCGCACCTGACCGGCAGCCAGCGGGTGGACGTGGTGACGATCGACACCCGCACCGGGCTCTTCCAGCCAGTGGTCCTGGCCTCGCGCCACGATGTGGAGACCTTCCTCATCCGCGTCAACTGGCGGGAGGCCGCCGTGGCCCTGGTCGGGGCTCTGGCCTTCACCGCCATCGGAGCGTTCGGCCTGGCCGTTGCCCTCGACCCGGAGCTTCTCTCCACCCTGCGGAGCGGCCTCTACACCCTGTTTTGACAGGAAACGCTACTTGTCGCAGCCCGACGTGCAGATGGTCGTCCCCGAGACGCTGCCACCGCACGTCCCGTAACAGATCCGGAAATCACCTTCGCAGGCCTGGCGGCACGAAGAGTCGCTACAGGCGTGAAGGCTCTCGAAGGAAGCTGGCGTGCGACGAACCTCCCGGCCGGCATCCACCTGCTGCCGCGCATAGCGCTCATAGTCCTGGCGCGCCTGCAACTTCATGCGTGACTGGCAGGCGTCCACGGTGGCCGCGCAGGCGTTGCGGCAGTGACCCTGCGAAACCTGGCACTGCGACACGCAGGCCCGACCATTGGCACTGGCCGGCGGCGTGAAGTCATAGATGGTCTGGTAGGTGGGCCCGCAGGCCTGGAGCACCAGGACCAGCGCCGCCACCCCCAACATCCGAACGATTTTCATGCGAATGGTCTCCCCCTGCCCACGTTCTCCCGGCGCGCAGGCTATGCGCCGCGGCGCTCGGGTGCAAGACCATGCGCTATCGGTTGTGCCTGTGGGACAAGTTGAACTATCTTTGGTATCGGGGATGGGGTCGAGAGGGGACGCTGAAAGAGCACGCCTCCGCGCCCTGGAAGGCTTGTCTGCTCACTCAGGAGTGCGTCATGGATTTTTCCGGTATGCTTGTCCCCCTCGTCATGGGGGGAGTCGTCATCCTTTACGGCATCAGCATCTACAACCGGCTGGTGGCCCTGAAGCACAATGTCGGCGAGGCGTGGTCGAACATCGATGTCCTGCTGCGCCAGCGGTACGAGGAACTGCCGAAGCTGGTGGAAGTGTGCAAACAGTACATGACCTACGAGCGTGAGACCCTGGAGCGGATCGTCGCCCTGCGCAACGAGGGCGATAGCTGCCGCTCGAAGGGCGACATTTCCGGCGTGTCGGCCACCGAAAGCCTGTTGGGTGGCGCCATGACCGGCCTGCTGGCCCGCGTCGAGAACTATCCCGACCTGAAGAGCAACCAGCACTTCACCCAGCTCATGGGCCGCGTCTCCGGTCTCCAGGACGCCATCGCCGACCGCCAGGAGTTCTATAACGAGGCGGTCAACATCAACAACATCCGCCGCGAACAGTTCCCCGACGTCATCCTCGCCCGGATGTTCGCCTTCGGCGCCTTCCCGCTGTTCGAGGCCAAGGAAGAAGAACGCGCCGACATGAACATGAAAACCCTGTTCGGGTCCTGATGACCGGGGCAATGGGCACGGCTGCCGCGCCGGCGCCCCTGTGGCGCCGTCCAGCGGTGCTGCTGGGCGGCGCCGCTCTGCTGATGCTGTCGTGGGTGGGCAACCTGCTGTTGGTCGGCTTTTTCCTCACGGTCGCCGGTCTCTTTTTCATGGGCGCCGCCCAGGGGTTCCGGCAGGCGCGGACCGTTGCCGACACGCCGACCTCGACCATTCGGGGCGCCGCCCAGGGACGGGTGGAGCTGAATGTCCGTATTCCCGTGAACAAACCGCTGACCGCTCCACTGTCGGGGGAAGAGTGCGGCTTCTGGCATCTCACGGTAGAAAAAGTTGTAAACAACAAACATAAAGCGCAGCGGAAGAAGATCGCCGATGCGTGGTCCGGCGGCAAATGGCAGGAGGTCACCGACACCACAGGCACCTGCCTGCTTGCCATGCCCGAAGCCCAGGTCACCAGCCGTCAGTCCGACACGCGGACCATCATCGGCAGCGGCCTGGACGGGCTCGGCCGGCATTTCAGCCCGGAGGTGCGTCCGGCCCTGCATGCCATGGCCGAAAAGATCATCACCGAGCATCGGTTTCCCGTCGATGCCGACATCCATGTCATGGGCCTGTTCGAATCGCTCGCCTCCAACCGCACACCCTTTGACGAGGACTGGACCGACCGGGTGTTGCGACAGGGGGCTGCGGCGCCGGCCATGGCGCGCACACTGGCAGCGATGACTCAGGAGGCCACAGCCGACGAACGGGAGCAGCTCAAGGAGGACTGGCGGGCCCGCATGCGGGTGCTGGAGGGCATCCCCGAGGGCGCCCCGCTGGGCGGCACCACGGTTGTGCACACCATGCGGCAGGACTTTCGGCAGAACCGGGTCTTTCCGCTGCTGATCTCCGACCTGGAGGAAAACGCGGTCATCAAAAGCCTGCGCTTGGGAGCCGCCGCCGCGCTGGCCTCTGGGGTGGTGGTAACGGCGATGGCCGTTGGCGCCCTGGCATACCTCCGCCCGGGCCTGTTTGACGCCTTGATGGGCGCCTTCCGGTAAGGGATCTCACTCCTGCGGCCCGAAGCGCTCGTCGCGGGTGCGGCGGGTGCGGTCCAGGGTGTAGAGCCACTCCCGTGACTGGTCGCCGGCCAGGGTGCCGCTGGCAGCCCGCATTTCGGTGACGTGGCGGGCCACGTGGTCCAGGGTCGGGCGCAGCACCTCCAGGCCCTGGCGTTCCATCTCGCCCTTGAGGTAAGCCAAGGCGTCATCCACGGCGGCCGCCGGCTGCCCGGCCAGAGCGGCCACGTTGCCGACATAGAACCCGAAGGCGGCGCTGAGGCTCTGGTCCTGGCCACGCAGGGCCTGGCGCAGGCCCTCGACGCGTTTGGCGAAGCTGGCGTCGGCGGCCGCTCCGGCGGCATCGGCCAGCACGGCCTCAAGATCGCGGCGGACCACGAAGGTGTTGGTGCCGATGTCCCCGATGGTCTTGCCGATCAGCACCACCGACTGCACCTGCTGGCGCAGGATGTCACGGTCCCGCGCGTTCAGTTCGGCGTTGGAGCGGTCCAGGCTGACCTGGATGTCCCGCAACTGCTCTTGCAGGGTCGCGGCGGCCACACGGCCGTCGTCAGCCTCGCGGCCGAGGCGGTCAAGTTGCTCCTGAACCTCCGCGCGCTCGGTGCTTCCGGCCTGGGTGAGGGCGGCGCGGGCCTTGCCCAGGGCGGCCACCTGGGCGGGGTTGTGGAGGCCGCTTTGCCAAGCACCGTCAGCCGGCCGGCTGCTGACGAAGACCGGGGGGGCCAGCAAGGGCCGGAAGCCGGTGGTGGCGCTGCGCCGTTCGCCGCGCAGGTCGAAAAAGGGCACCTCGCGGCGGTGCGCCACCGACAGCCCCGCCGACGGCGTGAACACGTTGCCACCCTTGACCACATGGCCGCCCGGCTGGCCGTGCGGACGGTCGGGGCGGGTCAGGGTGAACAGGTCGAAGACGATCTCATCGACGTTGCCCAGGGTGTCGTGCAGGCCAGCCAGATTGGGCAGGCCGGTGCCGATGCCCTGCAGGGGCGAGCGCCGCCCCCCGCTGCCCGCCCCGCCGCCTTGGCTGAGCACGGCAATTTCGTCCAGTCGACCGGGACGCGGGGCGCCCGTGGTGGGGTCGCGCACCAGATGGGTGGGGGCGGTGACGGCGTCCTCCTGGCGGGCCTGACCGCCGCGCGCGGCGTACTCCCATTCGACCTCGGTGGGCAGGCGGACAAAGGCCGGAGTGCCCTGCTCCCAGGGCAGAACAGGCGGGCGCGACGGCACGCGGGCGCGGTCCAGGGCCATCAGCCACTCGGTCCAGGCACGGGTGAAGGCGGTGGCGTCGTACCAGGACAACCCGCCGGCCGGCAGGGCCCGCCGGGGCGTCAGATCCTTCAGGGCGTTGTCGTACTCGGCACAGGCGGCACGGTCATGCTCCTGGGGGGCGTCGGTGGAAAACAGGCCGCGGGCGAACAGGTCCCAATGGTGGGCCGGCAGTTCGTACTTGCCGATGTAGTAGGCCCGCCCGCCGTCGGTGGTGAAGCCGCCGGCCAGCGGCACGCGGCGCGGCGCGTTGACCACGGCGCTCAGGTCGTCGGCGCCG
>LAEA01000175.1 GCA_000961745.1 Rhodospirillaceae bacterium BRH_c57
CACGCACAGCACCACGCCACGCCGCGCCGTCACCGGCTCCCACCGGCAGGACAGCCCCTCCAGGCCGGGCAACGGGCCTTCGGCGGGGGGGATGCTCCAGCGCGGGTCGGCCTTGACCCAGTCCTCGGCAATGATCGCGCCGTGGCCCAGGAACAGCCCCAGCACGTTGCCGCCGCCGAAATCATGCAGCGCGGCCAGGGTCGCATAGCCCTCGGCCCGCAAGTCCGCCACGGGAACCAGCCCGACCCGCAGGGAGACGCCCAGCGACGCCTCCGCCCAATACGCCAGCGCCCCCAGCGCCCGCCGCACCCCCTCCTCTGCCCCCGGAGGCACCGCCGCCACCGCCCCGTCCCCGCCAAACTGGCACACGGCGGGAGCGTCCGCGGTGCCGATCACGTCGGACAGCACGGCCACCACGCTGCCCGCCACAAAGTTCACCGCCCGGTCCCGGCCCTGACTGGCGAGAACCGTACTCCCCACCACATCCGCCACCGCCATGCTCCACCCCTCGGGGAGTTCGACGTAGGCGGCCGGGTCGCTGGCCTGGGTGGGGAAGTCGGTGATGCGAGGGATGTGCATGGGGCGGGGGGCTCCGGCGTGGGGGTGGGAGGGGGGAGGGATGGTGCTCCGGCGCGGGATAGGAGGGGAAGTGTTGCGCGGGAGGGGAATGGTGCGGGCAAGAAACGGGGTATTCTGGGCGCGGGCCTTGCATGAATGGCTTAACCTTCGCCCATTTTCCCCTTGCGAACCGTTATCCCTATACTACAATCGGAGCGATAAACCATATAGCACTCGCTGCCATACGTACACTGCCGATCAAGGGGGATATTTATGATTTGGTACGGCCAATACAATGCTATCCTGATTCTCATCCTGTTAGCGGGAATCATAGTTTCTTTTATGGTGGAGGAACCCGGTTTCGCTATTATAACGTTCGCCCTAGTAATTTTTCTTCGCATTTGTGTAGGATTTATTAACTTGTTGTTCAAAGCCTTCGTTGGGAGGCCCCTTGTTTATAACACAAAGATTATGCATACCAAGACAGGCGGAGGGGTGGACTGACCGACAGCGGGAGTGAAAGCTCCCGTTTTTCTGCAAGTTTGAAATGGCTGTTGCAATGGCTGCGATGACAAGCCGCTGACGGGCAGAGGTGAACAAACCCTCTTCAGCACCCGCTTGGAACTCTAAATTCTGATCATGATGTGAAATGGGAGGTTGACGCGCTGACAATGTCTAGCCCAACCCCAATAGCAAAAAGGGCAGCCCTGCGGCTGCCCTTTTTATGCTTCGGCGTGAGGCCCGGAGGCCTCCGCACCACCTCCCGAAGGAGGTCCAACCTATTCATCTTCCCCACTCAGGAAGATGGCGTCCCCACGGGGATTCGAACCCCGGTCGCCGCCGTGAAAGGGCGGTGTCCTAGGCCTCTAGACGATGGGGACGTCGTGGCCGGGGCCGTTATGTACCCGGCAAGGGCTCCCCCCGTCAAGCGTATTTCATCAAAAAAAGTTTCGGCCGTCGTTTGCCAGGTCGGGCGGGGTGGGATACACCAGATTTTCCCTTGGTTTCAGGACCTTTTGCCGTGGCTGAAAAAATCTTCGTCCGTGACAGTGCCGAGGCCGATCTGGCGGCCGTTCAGGCGATTTATGGGCATCATGTGCTGCACGGCACCGGATCGTTCGAGACCGAGCCGCCCGACCTCGCCGCCATGACCGAGCGGCGGGCCGCCCTGCTCGCCCAGGGCTACCCTCACATGGTGGCGGTGGACGCAGGCGGCACGGTGGTCGGTTTTGCCTATGCCGGGCCGTTCCGGCCGCGCGCCGCGTTCCGGTACACCGTGGAGGACAGCGTCTATGTCGCCCCCGGCCAGCAGGGCAAGGGCGTCGGGCGGGCGCTGCTGAGTGTCCTGGTGGCGCGTTGCGAGGCTGACGGCTTCCGCCAGATGGTGGCGGTGATCGGGGATTCGGCCAATGCCGGGTCGATCGCCCTGCACGGCGCACTCGGGTTCCGGCCATCGGGCAGCCTGACCGCCGCCGGGTTCAAGTTCGGGCGCTGGGTGGACGTGGTGTTCATGCAACGCCCGCTCGGCCCAGGCGCAGATGCGCCGCCGGAACAGCGGTAGGCCCTCGTTCGTTGAGGGGGAAATCCCCGCGACAGGAGGCCACCATGGCACCCCCATCCAAAGACCACGGCCCGCAGATCAAGAACGACGCCACCTATGAAGCCCTGCGCAAAAAGGGCGAGAGCAAGGAAAAGGCCGCCCGCATCGCCAATGCCCAGGCCAAGACGGACAACGCCTCCTCGGCCAAGGGCGGCAGGCACGGCCGCTACGAGGACTGGACCCGCGACGACCTGTACGACAAGGCCAAACAAATCGGCATCGACGGGCGGTCCAGGATGAACAAGGACCAGCTTATCGACGCCCTGCGGAATCATTAGGAAAGGGGTTCAACACAGAGAACACCGAGGAGGCACAGAGGGCACAGAGAGTCGGTGCAAAGGACCGCGCGCAGCGCATCAAAACCCCATCGGGGAAGGAATGCCTGCGGCACCTCCTCCGCACTCTCTGTGTTCTCCGTGCCTCCTCGGTGCCCTCTGTGTCCCCCTACTCCCCCGGTGACCGGGGCACCCGGCGGCGGTCGGTGCGTTGCAGTTCCAGCAGGGCGAGGCTGCGCCCAGTGGCCCTGTAGGCGTGGCCGCAGTCGAATTCGGCTTCGGGCTCGTCAGGCACCGCCGTGTCGACCAGGCGCCGCCACTCGCGGCCGCCGACCACGTCGGGCAGGACGAACGGCACCACCTCATGGTGGGCGTTGATAATCAGCAGGAGGGTGGCGTCGGCGCCATAGCGCTTGACCCCGGTGGCCGGCGCCCGTCCATCAAGCAGCATGGCCAGGGCGCGGGCGTTGGGGTCGTGCCAATGCGCGTCGCTCATTTCCTCGCCGTCAGGGGTCAGCCAGGCGATGTCCTTGACGCCCAGATCCTCGTCCTGCGCCCCGCTGAGGTACCGCCCGCGCCGCAGCAGCGCATGGGTGCGGCGGACCTGCAATAGCCGCCGGACAAAGGCGATCAGGTCATGCCCGGCCTTGCCCACGTCCGCCCATTCCAGCCAGTTGATCTCGTTGTCCTGGCAATAGGCATTGTTGTTGCCACCCTGGGTGCGGCCCATCTCGTCGCCCGCCAGCAGCATCGGCGTTCCTTGCGAAAAAATCAGCGAGGCCAGCATGTTGCGCATCTGGCGGGCGCGCAGGGCGAGGATCTCGGGATCGTCGGTCGGCCCCTCGGCACCATGGTTCCAGCTCAGGTTCTCGGAATGGCCGTCGCGGTTGTCCTCGCCGTTGGCGTCGTTGTGCTTGTCGTTGTAGCTGACCAGATCGGCCAGGGTGAACCCGTCGTGGGCGGTGATGAAGTTGACGCTCGACCATGGCCGCCGGCCGCGCCGGTTGAACAGGTCGGCCGATCCGGTCAGGCGGGTGCCGAGTTCGGCGATCTGGCCCTCGTCCCCCTTCCAGAAGCTGCGCAGGGTGTCGCGATAGCGGTCATTCCACTCCGCCCAGCCGGGAGGAAAGGCCCCCACCTGATACCCGCCGGGGCCAACGTCCCACGGCTCGGCAATCAGTTTGAGGGCGGACAGAACCGGGTCCTGACGGCAGGCGTCGAGGAACCGGCCGCCGGCATCAAAGCCGTGCGATTCGCGGGCCAGGATGGTCGCCAGATCAAAGCGGAACCCGTCAACGCCCATCTCCAGCGCCCAATAGCGCAGGCTGTCGGTGATCATTTGCAGGACGCGCGCATGGCTGACGTTGATGGTGTTGCCGGTGCCGGTATCGTTGATGTAGTAGCGGGCATTGTCGGGCATCAGGCGGTAATAGGACGCGTTGTCGATGCCCTTGAAGGACAGGGTCGGCCCCATCTCGTTGCCCTCGGCGGTGTGGTTGTAGACCACATCCAGGATAACCTCGATGCCGGCGTCGTGCAGGCGGGCCACCATCTCCTTGAACTCGTTGATGAATTGCCCGGCCATATAACGGGGATCGGGGGCAAAGAACCCGATGGAGTTGTACCCCCAATAATTCCGCAGGCCCTTTTCCAGCAACAGCCGGTCATCGACGAAGGCATGGACCGGCAGCAGCTCGACCGCCGTCACCCCCAGGCCCACCAAGTGGTCGACCACCGCCGGATGGCCCAGCCCGGCGAAGGTGCCGCGATGGGCCGGCGGCACGGCCGGATGGCGCTTGGTGAAGCCCTTGACGTGCAATTCGTACAGCACCGTATGCTCCCACGGCACATGCGGCGGGCGCGACCGGCCCCAGGTGAAGGCCGGGTCCTGCACCACGCACTTGGGCATGGCCTGCGCGCTGTCTCTCCGGTCAAGGACAAGGTCGCCGCGCGAACTGCCGAGCTTGTAGCCAAACAGCGCGTTGGACCACCGCAGGGCGCCGATGTGGGCCTTGGCGTAGGGGTCGAGCAGCAGCTTGTGGGGATTGAACCGGTGGCCGTTCTCGGGGTCATAGGGGCCGTGGACGCGATAGCCGTACACCGTGCCGGGCCGGGCATCGGACAGATAGCCGTGCCAGACCTCGTCGGTGTATTCGGGCAGGTCGATGCGCTCCAGTTCCTTGCGGCCCTCAAGATCGAACAGGCACAGCTCGACCCGCGTGGCGTTGGCGGAAAACAGCGCGAAGTTGACGCCCAGGCCGTCCCAGGTGGCGCCCAGCGGATGGGGCCTGCCTTCAAGCATTCGGGTGGGACGGCGAACGGAGGCGGCATTGGCTGACGGAGGCGGGGCGGAGATTTCCATGGGACGTCCTGACGGTTGATGCCGCAGAGATAACGCGCCCCCCGCCCAAGAGTTCCGATGTACTCTATCCGGCCGGCGTGAGGCGCCGCTCGTTCCATTGCTTGGAGCCGTGCATGAAGGCCCGCGTGATGGTCACCCGCACCCGGCCGGCGGCGTCGGCGGCGTCGGCCACCACCTCGGTGGCCAGGGCGCGCAGGCGGGCATGATCGTCCTCAGACAGCCCCTTGTCGTAGCACACCGGGTTGAACAGCGCGGCGCCGACCTGGACATCGACCACGCCCAGGGCTTGGCCCACCGACAGGTCCAGCGTGTCGGTCTCGATGCTGCCGCCATACACGTCGATGACCGCCCGATCGAGGGTCTGCTCCAGAGCGTCGAGGTCGGGCATGATAGTCATGGGGTCCCGAAAACGGTCCATGATCGGGGCCAGCGCAGCCTCCTGCCGGGCCGCCTTCATGACCGCCTGGGCCAACGGGCACCACGCCCCGGTGGCCGGCACCTGGACACCCATCCAGCCGCCGCGCCGCAGGGCGTTGAAGCAGCGCTCCAGAACCATCACCGGATCGGCCATCCAGTGCAGCGATGAATTGAGGATGACCACGTTGAAGTTGCGCTCGTACTGCATGGCAGCGGCGTCGCCCAGCACGAAGGACACGTCGGGCTGCTGGGGATGCCAACGGGCACGCCGGATCATGCCGCTGGAAATGTCGATGCCGACGATCTTGCCCTGACAGCGACGCCGCGCCGCAAACGTCATCGCCCCGGTCCCGCAGCCAACGTCGAGCACGAAATCGCGCGGCCCGATGGCGACCAGATCAAGCAACCGCTCGCCAGCGGCGGCCTCGGCCGTTGCCAAGGCGTCGTAGCCGTCGGCCATGTCGGAGAAACCGTTGCGGATGGTCACGGTCTGCCCTCCCGTCCTTCATTAGAAGAGTTTCATATGAAGGTAACACCTCGGCCCGCTGAACGGAAGCATTCACGACTTCCCTTGTCGGGCATCGGGACGGGGGATGTTGGGAAGAAGTGAAGTGAAGCGGGGAACACAGAGGACACAGAGACACCGAGAGTGCGGAGCAGGGCGCCGCAGGCAATGAATACCCCATAGGGTGATTTGGGCGCTGCGCGCGGCCACCTGCTCCGAAACCTCGGTGTTCTCTGTGTCCTCTGTGTTAAATCCCTTCACTTCCTTTTTCGCGCCGCTACATCCCCGCTGCGGCGGCGTCCTCGATGATGAGCTGGCATTCGTTGCGGCCCTGCCAGGTGTCCAGGCGCAGGGAGCCGGCGACGTGCAAGGCCGATCCGGCGCTGTTGAGCAGGGCCATGCCGAGGTCGCTGTCCACGCACTTGAAGGCGATGGCCTTGAGGCGCCCGCCCCCGGCCCCGGTCAGGAAGCAGCGCACATGCCCCTGCCCGACCACGTCGGCCTTGGTGACCCGGACGGACGGCACCACAAAGCGCGGCTCATCGTTGCCCGCCCCGAACGGGCCGACGCGGGCGAGGATTTCCAGAAGCTCCGGCGTGCAGGCGCGGATGTCCACCGCGCCGTCAATCTCCAGCGTCGGGACGACGCCGCCGCCATCGGCCTGGGCGCGCAAGCGCTCGGCCATGAAGGCGCGGAATTCCGGCAGACGCGCCGAGTCGAGCGAGAACCCGGCGGCCATGGCGTGACCGCCGCCGGCCGATAGGATGCCCGCCTCACGCGCCGCGATCACCACCTGGCCAAGGTCAAATCCCGGCACCGAGCGGCCCGATCCCTTGGCCATGCCGCCGTCCAGGGCGACCACACAAGCTGGCAAGGCGTAGCGTTCCTTCAGACGGCTGGCCACGATGCCGATGACGCCGGGATGCCAGTTGGCCCCGGCCACCAAGATCATCGGGCTGTCCTCGGCGGCGGCTGTTTCGGCCTGCTCGATGGCTTCGATCAGCACGCCGGCCTCGATCTCCTGGCGGTCCTGGTTGTAGGCGTGCAGACGCTGGGCGTAGACGGCGGCCTCGGACGCATCTTCGGTGGTCAGCAGCTTGACGCCCAAGTCGGCCTGCCCGACCCGGCCGCCGGCATTGACCCTTGGCCCCAGGATGTAGCCCAGGTGATAGGCATCGGGCCGCGTCGTCACGCCGGCCACGTCGAGCAGGGCTGAAATCCCCGGATTGCGCCGCTGGCCCATGACCTTGATGCCCTGGGCGACCAGGGCGCGGTTGACGCCAACCAGCGGCACCACATCTGCCACCGTGCCCAGCGCCACGATATCCAACCATTGCTTGAGATCCGGGGCTGGGCAATGCTCGCCGTACCAGCCGGAGTCGCGCAAAGCCCGGTTGAGGCCGACGATCAGCAGGAACGCGACGCCCACGGCGGCCAGGGTGTCGTGTGGGCTGTCGTCGTCCAGGCGCTTGGGATTTACCACGGCGCAGGCCTTGGGCAGGCGGGGCTCGGCGGCGTGGTGGTCAACCACGATAACGTCCAGGCCCGCCTCGGCGGCGGCCTCCAGCGGAGCAAAGGCGGTGATGCCGCAGTCCACGGTAACGACCACGGTCGCCCCGGCCTCGGCCAGGGCAATCAGGGCCGGGGCGTTGGGACCATAGCCTTCGGTCATGCGGTCGGGGATGTGGACCAGCGGCTCCGACCCGGCAGCGGTCAGGAAACGGGCCAGCAGGGCAGACGATGTCGCCCCGTCCACATCATAGTCCCCGAAAATGGCGATGGTCTCGCCGCCCTCGATGGCAGCGACCAGACGGGCCACCGCCTTGTCCATGTCCTTGAGGTGGGACGGATCGGGCAGCAGGTCGCGCAGGGTCGGGTTGAGGAAGGCCTCGGCACTGTCAGCCGTAACACCGCGGGCCGACAGCACCCGGCACACCACCTCGGGCAGGCCGAGGCGCTGGCCGATCACCGCCGCCTGGCGCTCGTCCCCCGGCCGCAACATCCAGCGCCGCCCGCAGGACGACTGCGCGACCTCAAGAAACGGACGAATCGCCCCCATGTGTGCCAGCCTTTCGGTTTGCGGCCCGTGTACACAGGCCTTAGCGGAAAAAGCGGGCTGCCGCCCGCGCCCGCTCGGGGGAACCCAGAACCCCCTTCTCTTTCTTTAAGAAAAAGAAGGGGTCTGGAGCTTGCTCCAGATGGGTTCGGGCGATAGCCCGTCCGCGCAAGCGGACCTTTCCGGTTCCCTACTCGTCCACCGCGTCAAACCCGGTCTTGCGGGCGAAGTTGTGGGTCGCCTGAACCCACCGCACGGTGCCGGACTTGGAGCGCATGACGCAGGAACTGGTCCTGGCGCCGTCATGCCAGCGGCGGACGCCGCCCAACATGGCGCCATCGGTCACCCCGGTGGCCGAGAACATGACATCGCCCGAGGCCAATTCCTCCATCACGTACTTTTTGCTCAGGTCCTTGATGCCCCAGCGTTCGGCCCGGCCGCGTTCGTCGTCGTTGCGGAACAGCAGGCGGCCCTGCATCTGGCCGCCGATGCAGCGCAGGGCGGCAGCAGCCAGCACGCCTTCGGGTGCGCCGCCGGATCCGATGTACATATCGACCACCGCCCCGTGCTCGCCGAGCGCCGTGGCGATGACGCCGGACACGTCGCCGTCGGGAATGAGCATGATGCGGGCGCCGGCTTCACGGGCCTTGGCGATCAGGTCCTCGTGACGCGGGCGGTTGAGGATGCAGATCAGCAGGTCTGACACCTCGGCCTTCTTGGCGGCGGCGAGGCTCTTGAGGTTTTCCTCGACGGTGGCGTCAAGGTCCACGACGCCCGGCGGCAGGCCCGGCCCCACGGCGATCTTGTCCATGTACACGTCGGGTGCGTTGAGGAACCCGCCGTGTTCGGCGACCGCCACCACCGCCAGGGCGTTGGGACCGCCGGTGGCGCAGATGGTGGTGCCCTCCAGCGGATCGAGGGCGATGTCCACCTTGGGGCCTTCGCCGGTGCCGACCTCCTCGCCGATATACAGCATCGGGGCTTCGTCGCGCTCGCCCTCGCCGATCACCACGGTGCCGCGAATGCTGATCGAGTTCAGCGCGCGGCGCATGGCGTCCACGGCGGCCTGATCGGCGGCTTTTTCGTCGCCACGGCCCAGCCACCGCGAGGCGGCAAGGGCGGCGGCTTCGGTGACCCGGCACATTTCAAGCGCAAGGTTGCGCTCAAGAGGGGCGACGGGAGGGTTTGCGGCGACGGAACCGTTTCTGTTCATGGGTGTCCTCGTTCAGAAGTCAAAGCGCCTCGATACGAATAACCATGGGCGGCTCCACCACACCGTCGATGGCGGTGATGCGGTGCAGGGCATCGTTGAGCGACGCCTCGACCGTCTCGTGCAGGGTCATGACGACAGGCACCACTTCGCCCGGCGCGCGACCGCGCTGGAGAACGGCTTCCATCGACACCTTGGCGTCACGCAACGCCGCGGCGATGTCGGCGAAAACGCCCTGCTTGTCCACCACCATCAGCCGGATGTAGTAGGCCCCGACATGGTTTTCCATGGAACACTTCGGCAGCGGCTGAAGGTCCTTGGCCGGAACGCCGAAGGTGAACGCCTGCCGCCCGGCCGCGATGTCGATGATATCCCCGGCCACCGCCGAGGCGGTCGGGCCAGCCCCGGCGCCACGGCCTTCGTAGACCGACCGGCCGACGAAATCACCCTCGGCCACCACGGCGTTGTAGACGTCCTCGACCGACGCGATGGGGGCAGAGGCCCGGATCATGCACGGATGCACGCGCTGTTCGATGCCGGCATCGGTACGCCGGGCAATGCCCAGCAGCTTGATGCGGTAGCCGAGTTCCTGGGCGAACTTGATGTCGAGCGCCGAGACGTGGCGGATGCCTTCGATATGCACCGCGCCGAAGTCCACCTTGGTCCCGAACGCCACCGAGGTGAGCAGGGCCAGCTTGTGGGCGGCGTCCACACCGTCGATGTCAAAGCTCGGGTCGGATTCGGCATAGCCCAGACGCTGGGCGTCGGCCAGCACATCGGCAAAGTCGCGGCCGGTCTCGCGCATGATCGACAGGATGTAGTTGCACGTCCCGTTGAGGATGCCATAGACGCGGCTGAGGCGGTTGCCGGCCAAGCCTTCACGCAGGGCCTTGATGATCGGGATGCCCCCGGCCACCGCCGCCTCAAAGCGCAACTGCACGCCGGCCGCCTCGGCCTTCTCGGCCAGTTCGGTGCCATAGTGGGCGAGCAGCGCCTTGTTGGCCGAAACCACATGGCGGCCCGCCGCAATGGCGGCCACGGTCACGTCCTTGGCGGTTCCGTCGGCCCCGCCGATGAGTTCGCACACCACGTCGGCGTCGGCCTCGCGGGCCATCGCCACCGGGTCGTCGAACCACGCCATACTGCCGAGGTCGCAGCCCCGGTCACGGCCCTTGGAGCGGGCCGAAACGGCGGTCACGCGGACCGGACGGCCGCACCGCGCGGCGATGATGTCGGACTGTTCGGCCAGCAGCCGGACGGTTCCGGCCCCGACCGTTCCCAGGCCGGCAATGGCGACTTTGAGCGCTTCGGTCACTTGTCCCCCACCCGATGTCGTTCGGAATCCGCGAGTACGGTGTCGTAGTTGTGCAGGAACGCCTTGATGCTGCGCACGGCCTGCCGCGTGCGATGACGGTTTTCAACCAGCCCGAATCGCACATGCGTATCGCCATGTTCACCAAAGCCCAGGCCCGGCGCGACGGCAACCTTGGCCTCGCGCAGCAGCAGCTTGGAGAACTCGACCGAGCCCAAGTGGGCGAAGGCCTGCGGGATCGGCGCCCAGGCGAACATCGTGGCCGGCGGACTGGGAACGTTCCAGCCAGCGCCCTTCAGGCCCTCGATCAGGCAGTCGCGGCGGTCCTTGTAGAGCTGGCGGATCTCGCTCACGCACTCCTGCGGCCCGTTCAGGGCGGCGGTGGCCGCCACCTGGATGGGCGTGAAGGCGCCGTAGTCAAGGTAGCTCTTGACCCGCGCGAGCGCACTGACCAGCTTGCGGTTGCCGGCCGCAAAGCCGATGCGCCAGCCAGGCATGCTGTAGGTCTTGGACATCGAATAGAATTCCACGGCGACGTCCTTGGCGCCCGGAACCTGGAGGATGGACGGCGGCGGGTTGCCATCGAAGTAGATCTCGGCGTAAGCAATGTCGGACAGCACGTAGATCTCGTGCTTGCGGCAGAAATCCACCACCTCCTTGTAGAAGGCGAGATCCGCCACCTTCGCCGTCGGGTTCGACGGGAAGTTCACGATCACCGCAACCGGCTTGGGCACTGAATGACGCACGCCACGATCCAGCGCTTCCAGGAACGTCTCGTCGGGCTCGCACGGGATGGAGCGCACCGAGCCGCCGGCAATGATGAAGCCGAAGGCGTGGATGGGGTAGCTGGGGTTGGGCGCGAGGATGACGTCGCCGGGGCTGGTGATGGCCTGGGCGAGGTTGGCCAGCCCTTCCTTGGACCCCAGGGTCACGATGCACTCGTGTTCCGGATCGATGCCGACATTGAAGCGGCGCTCATAGTAGGCCGACAGGGCGCGGCGCAGGCCGGGAATGCCCTTGGACATCGAATATCGGTGGGCACGCGGATTGGTCGCTGCCTCTGCGAGCTTTTCGACGATATGCTTGGGCGTCGGCTGGTCGGGATTGCCCATCCCGAAGTCGATGATGTCCTCGCCGGCGGCGCGTGCGCGCGCCTTCATGGCGTT